>DUGT01000161.1:11102-20598 GCA_013331275.1 Methanosarcina sp.
AATGTAACAAAAAGGAGTGGAAGAATATACAGCCTGAAGTGAAGAAACTTCGCGGATGGGTGTAGAAAGGCCTTACAAGACTCACGCGCATGACGCCAAGAGAAATTCTGTACTGCTGTAAAGAATAAAGTTGCTAGAAACATAGGCACTTCATTTTCTCTCATCTGTTCTTACAGGCATTCCATATGGATCAATTGAGAAGATCCTGGATGGAAATTATCCTGCAAATTCAAACTACAAATTCCTGTTTTCCTGCTTGGAGGACCTGTTAGAACGCATAGAAAGGAATTGGAAGAGTTGATATATGCGGATATCTTAGTTCCAGAACATGCCGAAGTAGAGAATGCAGTTGTAGCACTTGTAGGAAAAGGAATCAAAAAATCTGAAGTTCTCATAAGGCCAGCAAGCCTCATGTCTCATGATAAGGATTTCCTTGTCTTTGCTCCAGGCAGCAGGTTGAAACTTGAGACTTATTCAAAAGCTCGGAGACATAACCGAGATTGAAAAAAAGCTTGTTGAGGGCTATATGAGAGATTATGAGCTAAGTGTTAACCAATTGAGATCTAGATTGAGAAAAAGACTGTTTCTTCTGACGGCTGGAACCATCCTGGAAACAAATCTGCTAGTTGTTGGAATAAAGGATGAAAGGATTGCATATTTGAAAAAGCAAATGAGAAGCCGAAACAAAAGAATGGCATATCCGTAGTAATTCAAAACGACTTATCTCGAAATCAACTTTATAACCTTAATTTTGCAGATTCTGCTATTAACACAGTATTTTCTTACATAAAACAAATTTTATCGACACGGTACATTTCGATAAAATAAGAAATATCATAAACTTATAAGATGCAAGACAAAACTTTGAATTGCATTAAGAAAAACAGAAGCACAAAGCTCATTTAAACACTATATAATACGCGATTTTGTCAAATTTGGATTATAAGCTAAATAGAAGTTAATATCTCAGTTAATAACTCATTAAATGAAAATAGTAAATGATCAAAAAGTGAACTAAACAACTTTTTAACAATTACTTAGAAAAGGAGCCTTTACATGAAGTGGCCTGTAACTTCCGGTGATTATATAGTAGGGAACCCAAAGTCTCCAGTAGCAGTAGTAACCCTTGCCTCTGACTATCAAAGTCTGAACCTAAAAAATTACGCCATCTGTGGAACCTGTTTTACGGAGAATTTCGGGATTGAGAAGGTAATAGTTAATGTGCTCTCTAACTCTCACATAAGTTGCCTTATTGTCTGCGGGAAGGAAAGTGATCATTTTGCAGGGCAGTCCTTGCTGGCACTTGCCGAAAACGGGATTTCGACTTTCGGAGGATCAAAAAAGATTATAGGGTCAGAAGGAGTGATTCCTTATCTTGACGATATTCCGGCGACCGCAATCTCCCGCTTCCTCCGGGAAATTGAGATTATTGACCTTGTAGGAACAACTGATCCCACAGTCATTCAACAGGCGATCGATTCCTGTAGCGGAAAAGAAAGAAGTGAAGCTCCGGAAATTTCCATGCCAGAGATTCATGAACACAGCTGGAAGAAATATGAAAATGAAGTAAAGCAGAATGTAATGTCCAAAATTAAGAAAGGATAAGCCTCTTGAAGACGTTTATTGAAAAGTTAAAAAAGGAAAGCTTGCCTCCTTTTTTAAACTTCATCAAACTCTATACTGATGCTACCTGCTTTTTTTACCAGGGATTTTGCAAGGAAACCACTTTCCATTCTACAAAGATTGAGCACTGCGCAGGGTACAAGACAATTAGAGGAGCACTGCGCCTCCTGTGCTCTATCAATGACATAGTTGTTCTTGATATCCAGAATTTCCATCATGGGAACTTCCATGTGAGAGAATTTCTTTATCTTTTCACACGGAGTTTCGATATCAACAATAATTTTGTTTCCTTTTTTGCTTCCATGTATCTTGTGAACAAAACCACAGATAGTAGAGTTTACAGTAAATTCAGCCAATTTGTCACCCTTAATTTTGTCATTTAATTTTTTGTTATTCCGATAAATGGTCTCAGCAATGCATAGATATTAATTGAAATCGAGATCATTCGGATTGTAGTTTCTCAATGGTTTTTTCCAGAGCTTCTGAGATTTCATTGTCCTTGAGATTCTTGTCTTTATTCTTCTTAATTCCTAACTCAGAAATTACAATATGTCGATCCACTTTGAAACCTGCAAGTTCGAGAGTTTTGCTTGCACAGTTTACCGGGCAGCCATCAATTGCAATTATCCTTTCTGAAGCCTCGGCAGATTTCATAAGTCCTGGAGCTCTAGCCCCGATTCCTACGGTACACATAAGGTTTCCAAAGTTTTGTTTTTCGAGCTCAATTGCAACTTTATTTGAAAGCTGACCTACATTTGAAGCCCCAACACAAGGGAAAATTGCCACATTTGCTGAACCGCATGAACATTTTGTATCTTCTACCATGATTTATTCTCCTTGTTGACTTTTATTAGAACTTTTATTTTTGATATAACCAGGTCTCTTTTGTTATTGAGAAATCCACTTTCGAACTTCTTTTTCATCCGGGGTCTTGCCTACTGTTTTCAAATCCCCATCAACTACAACTGCAGGGGTGACCATGACACCATAGTTCAAAATTTTTTCAACATCTTCTACTTTAACAACTTCGGCTTCGACACCTGTTTCCTTTAATACTTTCTCAATAATTTCCTTTGTTTTCTTACATTTTGCACAACCAGTACCAAGAATTTCAATTTTCATGTTTCTGACCTCTATTTTACTTTTTATTGCTTTTGTCTTAGTATTTTTTTGTATATTTCAAGCTTCAGAACCTTTTGATATCATAGAATAATATTAAACAAATATCCTGTAAAAATAATAGATATGGTCATGATTAAAACAAAAGCACCTAGCAACTCGTTTTTAAGTACCTTTTTCAAAATTATTATTTCTGGGAGGGAAATTCCATTAACCGCCATAAGGAAGGCTAAGGCAGTCCCTACTGGAAGACCTTTGCCAATCAAGCTTTCTACTACTGGGATCATAGCCATAACATTCGAGTAGAGAGGCACCCCTATAACGACCGCAATTGGAACGGCAAAAGGATTGCCCTTACCTGCATATTTCGCCAAAATACCTTCAGGTGCGTATCCATGGAAGATGCCTCCTAGAGTGACTCCAATGATCACATAAATCCAGACTTTTCCCACAATATCTTTAACACTGTCATAGGCAATAGCAGCCCGTTCCTTTATGTTGAGCTCTTCAGGCTTCTTGGCCTGATCTCCTACTTTAATCTTGTAAACGAAATCAGCTACGTATTTTTCCATTTTCAGGAGACCTATAAGATAGCCAGCTAGCACGCCTAGTAGAATGCCTGATACTGTATAGATCAAGGTTGCTTTGAGACCGATGGTAGCCCATAGTGCAGCAATTGCGGCTTCGTTTACTAAAGGGGAAGTAATAAGAAAGGAAAAAGTTACTCCTAGAGGAACTCCAGATTCCACAAGCCCTATAAAGATTGGAACGGATGAACACGAACAGAAAGGGGTGACCACTCCTATCATTGAAGCCAGCAAATGATAGTGAAGTCCTTTTTTTCCTCCGAGAATTTTTCTGGTTTTTTCAGGGGTAATATAGGTTCTGATATAGGAGACAACAAAGATCATAAAGGCTAACAGGACGAAAATCTTCATCACATCATAAATGATGAAATTGATACTTGCCCCAAGGTGAGTGTCAGGTGCAATCCCGAAAACCTCATATGTCAGTTTGTCAGCAATCCATTGAAGAGGATAGAATATATCAACCATTTTGGAATCCTTCTTTAAGGTTCGTTATCTAATTTGAGATCAAATTAATTCTTAATCATATCAGTATATATTGATATACTATCTATGGGATAAAAAGTTAACGGTAATATTGAACTCTAGGTACTATGAACTCTAGGTACTATTTGATTATGCGATATTTGTATTGGATCTCAAAAAGGTTTTAAGGTAGTCAACTAAATTATAAACCTTAAATGAATCCAATAAAGAAGTCATAAGAGAGAGAAAAACAATACACCACATATCTTGGATTACATATCTTGAGCTTCAACTGAAGTGATTGAACAAAAAAAATTACTCTTCAATAACTTTTAAAACCTTTCTGATTTTATTGTTTTCTATAGAATAGAGCCTCATTTTCCCTTCTTTTCTTACCTTAATTATTCCCCAATCCTGCAACTTTGCAAGATGCATCGAAGTATTAGATTGGGTCCTACCAATTATTTCCGGGATCTCACAGGCACATAGCTCCCCTTTATTACCGTATTTGTTTTCTCTGCATTTATTCTCAGATTCGATTAAAGCCTTAATTATTCTATACCTTGTATCTTCGCTTAGAGCTTTGAAAAGTTTTATATTTTCTTCATCAATCATATCATTAATTATTGAATCTTTGAAACTATATATATTTTTCGAAGCAGGAAATTACACTTATTGTTGAATGGGAAATAAAGACTATTTTAACTCGCACATTTCCTCATACTATAAAAGAAGGTAGATCTCACGTTCTTCAAATTCAGTCTTTTCTCAAAGAAAATCTCTTGTGAATGGTAAAACTTATATCTCATATCGATATATATCGATATAATGATACGATCTTGTGTCAGTAAATGAGGTGTGCTTTAATGAGCAAATTTGGCAAAACTTTACTTGGGAGACTCACGGGGAGCGATAAAAGTTGCTGCTGTTGTGGGCCTTCTATAGTTAGTATTAGAACGATAAGAGTTGACGACAAAGATATGAATGTTGCCGGATTAGATGAAGAACTCAAAAAACACTTTGAAGCAGGCAAAACACCAGAAAATATAGATGCTGAAGAGCTCATGCAAAATCTATTGAAAATTAATGTAGTTTCTGAAAATGAACTGGAAAATTTTAAAGCTACAATATTGAAAGAATATGTAATATACTGGCAAGGGAATAAGCATTAAATCGCATCTATATTTGTAGATATGATCTTGAATTTACCTTTTAAGCATAATTATTCCGAGGTCTCGCGAATGAACTCTAAATGTAAGATCTGTGGAAAAGAAGAAAGTTCCTTGTTCAGGGCAAATCATAAAGATTTAGGAAGTATAAAGCTCTGTGTAAGTTGCTGGTCTAGTGAACAGAGCAAAAATAAGTTGCTTCCTTTAGAAGAGGGAAGTAGCTGCTGCAAGTAGTTACATGAAGGAAAAGGTAGGACCGCTGTGACTGAAGGAACTAAAATAAAAATTGAAAGTTTGGAGCGCTTTATTTCTGATAAAAGAGAGCTTGAACTAAGGACGCAAAGGCTTAGTTCTTTGTCGAGTGAACTGAATGAAAAAACATTACCTTCGGAGGTTAGAATTTTTAAGGCTCTTGCAGATACTAATCGCCTTAAAATCATAAAATTACTGAAGGAAGGAGAACTCTGCGTTTGCGAACTAACTGCTGTCCTCACCACTTCTCAATCGACTGTTTCTCACCATCTCTCTGTGCTAAAAAATGCAGGTTTGATTAAAGAAAGGAAAGAAGGAAAATGGTCTTATTTTCGTCTTTCTGATGGGGCAGTCATTGAAATCCTTAACCAGGCAAAACTGCTCATTGACGAGTAATATCTAGATGAAGCTCTTATATTGAAAGTGTAATATTGAAAGAAAATTGAACTTTTCAAAAACGCTTATTTTAGAAAAATAAGGTTCCAGACAGAATAATCCTGGGAATTTCGACCTCGATAGCGGTAGCTTTTGTTAATAACCTTAGTTTCTAGATTCATTTCAAAAATATGATATTAGAATGTCAAAGCGCAACGGGAACGCTAAAAAGTAGAAATTTGAAAGAAAATTAGCTTTAAGGAAGATCAATATGTTCTGGAATAACTTATCTGTGGCAGTCAACTACTTTATTGAAATCGCCATAGAGCTTACTGTTTTATTCATAGGGATAACCTTTCTCGTGGGACTGATTCAGGAGTACGTGTCAGACGAGACCATAAAAAAAGCTATGGGGGGGCAGCACAAAGTTGTAGGCAGTATCCTTGGGGCGGGATTTGGTGCTCTCACCCCTTTCTGCTCCTGTTCAACCATACCAATGCTACTGGGAATGCTCAACGCTGGGGTGCCTTTTGCCGCAGCAATGGCATTTCTTTTCTCGTCACCTTTGCTAAACCCGGTGATAATATCCCTACTCGTCATTCTGTTGGGCTGGAAGGTAGCTTCTCTCTATTTTACCGTCACTTTCGTGGCTGCAATTATCATTAGCCTCTTACTCGACTGGCTAGGCTTTGCCAGCCAAGTTAAATCGGCGGCAGTTATACGAGGGAGCTGTGACTGTAAGCAGGCAACGGATGCGAAATCGAGGGTGCAGCGGTCTGCAAGATTCGCATTCAGCCTATTTCGTCAGCTTATGCCCTATCTTCTCATTGGAGCGGGAATTGGCGCATTCATTCACGGATTCGTGCCTACAGACATCGTCTCCCGTCTTGCAGGGCCGGACAATCCTCTGGCAATTCCTATGGCTGCAATTGTTGGTATTCCACTCTATATCCGAGCGGAGACCATGATACCCATCGGACTGGCTCTCATTGAAAAGGGAATGAGCGTGGGGGCCGTTCTGGGATTGGTAATCGGCGGGGCAGGAGCCAGTATACCCGAGCTGGCGCTTCTTTCAGCCATATTCAAGAAAAGACTGCTGTCAGCCTTCGTAGTGACAATCCTTGTTATAGCTGTGACTGCGGGATATCTGGCCAATCTGCTAACACTATGAAAGCTGTCAAAAAGTTAAAGAATAATACCAGACAAGTAGATTAAAGACTTGGCATCATTTCCCAAATACCTGGGTCATCCAGTCTTTTATCTCATCTCTGACTTGGCGGAAGACCTTAAGCTTCTCTTCCTCTGATCCCACAGCTGCAGTGGGATCCTCAAAACTTTTATGAATCACTTCTTTTGCTCTGGGATATTCTGCAGGAATCTCCAGATTCGTACTGCAGATAGGACAGGAAACTTTAGCACGATCACATACCGTGACTGCCATATCAAAAATGATATCTTGGAACTCTTTGGGAGTTTTGGAGTATTGATTGGAAATATCAATGCCTATCTCCTTCATTACCTGAAGAGCATGAGGATTAAAAGTTGTGGCACTGACACCTGCGCTGTAAGCCTCGTATGGGTTCCATAAATAGCCCTCAAAAGACTTTCCGCCATCTGAGACCTGGCAGAGTTGTGGTGCATAGAAAGAGAACCTTTTTCTTTTCCTGTGATCTTGTCCATTTGGTGTCATCTAATTATTATGCAGATAATGATTGATTAGATTTCTACGTTTCCTTTAACCTATTGGAATAAATATTAAAAAATCCGGATGAAGAAATAAAGAGTTTTATGAATAGGTAAGGGAAAACCGGAAATAAGTAAGAGTAGTCGTTCAGGACTTCTGATGTTTACACATACCTTTTTCCATATATTTGTCCCATCTTTTTTATACCCAGGCTTTTAATTTCAGGCTCTCGACTGGCAAATCTCCATATTGCCTTTTACTAATATCCAAATCTTCATTTAGGATTTCTACCGAAAACCCTGCTTTTTTCAGAAGCCTCAAATATTCATCTTTTAAAACTGCACCAGCAATACAACCTGCAAGCAAGCTACTGTCGTTTTTAAGCTCTTCAGGTAAGTCCTCCAGAAGAACCATATCCGAGATATACATCTTTCCTTCGGGCCTCAAAACCCGGAAGGCTTCTCTGAAAACCTTTTCCTTATCCGGAGCCAGGTTAATTACACAGTTACTAATGATAATATCCACAGAACTATCTTTAACCGGAAGAGCCTCAATATCTCCATGACGAAATTCAACATTTGAATATCCGTATTTTTTAGCATTAGACTGCGCTTTTTCAACCATTTCAGGAGTCATGTCTACTCCGATAACCTTCCCTGAGTTTCCTACTTTCTGAGCCGCAAGAAAACAATCAAACCCTGCACCGGAACCCAGGTCAAGAACGACATCTCCTAGTTTCAGTTCTGCAAAAGCGGTAGGGTTACCACAGCCAAGTCCCATGTTTGCATCCGGAACAGCCTGAACATCCGATTCAGAATAACCAAGAGACTTGGAAAGAGCTGCCGGGCTGGAATCACCACAGCATCCCCTGCCAGGGCAACAAGAGCTACCTAAAACTGCAATTTCCTGATACTTCTTTTTGATAATTTCCTTTTTTTCATTAGCATCCATTGTTCCACCCATTCCTTATTTCGATAGTTTTTCCTATTCTATCTTTAGCTTACGTCAGTTATCCTTAGATTTATTTTTCAACCTGGTTGTCAGCAGTCTCATTAATTGTATTGTTAGCTCTGTTTTCAGTTTTACACATAGGGTATACCCCTGAGACTTCAGTTTTACACATAGGATATACCCCTGAGATCTGCTGCTTATCACAACAGGGTTTTATATCCCTGATTCCAAGAGAGAGAAGTAAATCCTCAATCTCCTTGTTTTTGATACTGTAGATGATATTTCTTCCCTGCTTTTCGTACTTTAAAATTCCAGCTTCAACAAGAACTTTAAGGTGCTTTGAAACCGTAGTTTGATCCTTTTTTGTAAGGGAAGAAAAATCACAGGCGCAGTAACTGTGTTCCAACAAGTAAGATAGGATGGTAAGCCTTGTCTCGTCTCCGAGAGCTTTAAAGAATTTCACTTTACTATCAAGCATAATTATATGGATATATGCGCATATATCCATATATATTTAATGGTTTTTTAATCTTCTTCATCTAGTCCCAAAACTGTTTTTATAAGATAACATTGTGAAAAATATAGAAAATAGGAGTATTAAGTGATTATGTTCAAAAAATTCTATTATAATGTAAGTTCAGTAAATTGCATTCGAAAAACACTCATCGGTTCTCAAATTAAGTTCAGGATTTCAGTTGACAAAAACTGCACATCCCATATCAAGATATATCAACATGCAATCGTCAGAGTATGAGAAAGGGAAAAAATACCAGTAATGAATTAGATATCAAACAAAATTGATATGAAAACTCTTATTTAGAAAGCTCAACTTCTTTTATTTATGAGCTACTGCTGCCCTGCGGACCCTGAGAAAAAAAAAGAATGGGAAGAAAAAATGCTTCAAGAAACAGATTTTCTTGACAATGATATAAAGAAGGCCAGTGAAATATTCAGTGCTCTCGGGCATCCGATAAGATTAAAAATTGCTTATTTTCTCTCTCAGAGAGACCACTGCGTATGCGAACTGATATTCAAGTTGAATGAGAGACAGAATCTGGTTTCCCATCACTTGACTATCATGAAAAACTGTGGAATTATCGAAGCTTATAGCAACTCTAAGTGGCATTTTTACAGGTTAAACCCTGAGTTTAGAGATATTCTAAGCGTTATCTCAAAAATAAAGCCCCTCTAAACTGGATAAATATCAAAATTCATCTCTTTACAGAATCTCGAAGGCTACATGAATGCTCCAGTAATTTTATTTGCTTGTA
>DUGT01000161.1:20729-26183 GCA_013331275.1 Methanosarcina sp.
TTGCTTGTATTTCACTTGCTTGTATTTCAGATGCTTGTATTTCAGAATAATAGTTAATAACTTTACTCGTGTTTAGTTGTTATCGACACAATTCGATACTATCTTGGAACTGGGGGAGATTAGTGACTCTTAACAATACTTACCAAGTAATTCTAATTGCAACAGATGGGTCTAAGTGTAGTCAACACGCCGTTCTTCACGGAATGGAACTTGCAAAATTAATGGGTGCAAAGGTCTATGCCCTTTATGTTTTGGACAAAAATGCATATGCTCCGCCTACATTAGAAACGCCAATCTATCTAGGTTCTAAATGGGATGTCATGGAGGAAACTCTACGTCAAGAAGGAGACAATGCTATTCAATATGCAAATAATGTTGCACAGAGTAAGGGAATAGACTTTGAAGGTGTGGTTATTGAAGGTAACCCGGCTAATGTAATCCTGGAATTTGCAGAGCAGAAAAAAGTGAATATGATAGTGATGGGAACTCTTGGTAAAGGTGGATTGGAAAGATTTTTGCTTGGAAGCGTAACAGATAAGGTAGTAAGACATTCAAAAAGATCTGTCCTTGTAGTAAAGGAAGAAAATTAGAATAAATTAGGTAAGAAGTTAAGGAAAACTTAAAAGATAATAAAACGAGGTTTTCAGTCACCAGAGCAACAATTACAGTCCTCTTCTTCTTTACTATCCTTTTCAAAGATTTTATCATATATATTTTCTTCATATATATTAGTCCATCCTATCTGTGAGCCAGCAGCAATAAACATTGCAACTGAGATAGCTTCTGCAATTTCCTCCTTTGTGGCTCCTGCATTAATTGCTCTTTGTGAATGGGTGTCAACACAAAACTGACAGCGCATAAGGACCGAAGAAGCTACAGCAATTAATTCTTTTGTTTTAAGATCCAGAAAGGCATCTTTAAATATGGAATCTCTCATCTTCCCGAAAGCTTCCGCAGTTTCAGGCAACAATTCGTTCAAAAATGACATATTAATACTCCTATTTAAAAATATTATTATAGTTAGTTGCGAACCTTTTGAAATGATTTCAAGTGAAAGGATAATTGTTTATAGGTAATAAAAGAGTGTCAGAATTATCTATAAGACGATCAGTTGGAGGTTACGAGATTTTTAGTATTTTTAATGACCTGGTCTTCTGCAAAAAGCAGAGTTCCATTGCATATTATTTCCTCGATTTTCAGGTTTATGTGTATATAGTAAGTCTTCATCATTTTTTGAGTTGTCTTCAGGTTTCTTTTCTTCCAATACTGCATCGTTCAATACTTCATCGCTCTCTTTACTCATGTTCAATCTCCTTTTCTATTGGATATTTTAAGACTATAATTAAAAGAAGTTCAAATTTTAAGAATCCAGAGGGTGGGTATCAATTATTCTTGATACATTCTAGAACAGCTGAGTGAATCATCAGTAAGTTGATATATCTTAGAGATTAAAATTTGATCAGGCTTATCAGGATACAGGCCTTGTTAATTGAGTAAAAAGAAAAGAAACTAATAAAAGTAAAATCATTTTCCTAATAGTGATTTTCATGTCACTTTTTTTGACGTTTGGTTTTTACTTGTTTTTTTAACAGCTTTTATGTTATATTTAAAATCAGCTTCCAGTACTTCATTTTCTCTTTGTATTTTTTCAGCAATCTCGCAGGATAACTCACTTGAGGTCCCAAATATATTTTTGAGAGTATCAGCAAGTTCCTCTTTACTTATATGTAATTTTTTATGCTCTCTCAGCGTTTTCAAAACTGATTTCATTAAAATTTCTTCTGTTACTGTTTCTCTTACTTCCACTTCTTTAATAGTCGAGTGTGAGAATAATTTCCCGTTTAAAAGACTGGAAGTTTTTTCACAGTTAACTGCTACGTTGTGCAAGTTAGTTTTTCCACAATGGGCACAGAAAGTTTTTATGTACAGTCTTCATCCCTCCTCTTTCATTTCGTTCAAAATCGCTCTAATTTGATCTTTTGTCATGCTTATTCTCTCAAGCTTTTTAGATTGCTTTGATTGTTGCTAATTCTTTTGTATGCCTCTGTTGCGCTCATTTTATGTTATTACAATATAAATTGTTGACGTAAATTATATAAACTTTACGTCAACATGGCTAATAACGGATTAGTTCAAGCAACTGCATTACAAAAATTTGTTTAATATGAATTGCATTTGTCTTACTTAAGTTTTAAATATGCAAAGTCAAAATTAGACATATGAGAGAACCTAAGCGCCCAGGAAAAACAGTTAAAATGATTATACCTTGCGTTATATCCCTTAGGCCGGGAAAAAAAGATATTATTGAATATTGCACTGTCGATAAACGTGGGTATCCCGTTTTTCGTCGCGTGAATTTTGCAGGACTTCAAGCGACTGTTATAGTAGGTCACAGAGACTTGAACAATTTATCGTTTAATTCTGAAGATAAGGTGTTTATTTGTCAGTTTGGGCCACAAGGTCACTTATCTTCCGTAGGAAAAGGTTTAGAAGGGCAGGAACTTACGGTTATTGTGCATATCCCTGAAGAAGATTGATTCTTTTTTCACTCTTTTAACATTAGAACAACATATCAGGCATTAAGCTAGGGGCTACAAGCTCAAGGTAAATCCCTGTTTTTGTAGTGCTCAGTTCCCTGAAGAAGACACACTTTGAAGTTCATTGGTTCCGGCCTCTTCATTGGTCTTCCATAGTGCTTATACTCTCAAGTTTTTTGGGTTGCTTTAACTCTTGCCAATTCTCTTGTATACTTCTGTTGTGCTCATTTTATGTTACTACATGATATAGTACATATCAAATGTGTATACTTTTGATACGATACTGAGATATAAAAATAAAAATCATTTATGAATAATAACTGTTACATCGGTCTCGGGTATTCCTATTGATGAAATCCTGCCGGATGTCGAAATCGCACAAGACCATACTTTTATTCCATGCTTAATGAATATGTCATTGTCTATACTATCCACTTTACCTAATATTACAGTTGCATTCAAGCCGTCCCAGGCCCTTTTATTTGTTCTCACATTGCCATGTTCATCTGTTTTGTAATGATAGAGCTTATCATTTTCTTTTAAATGAATTGTAATGTCTGAATTGCAAATCAATTCTCTTGACTGTGATGGCCTATTGCTTCTACGTCCCATTTGATTTAACTCCTTTACATTAAGCACGTACCAACAGTGCAAATACTTTTGTTACAGTTGTTTGTAATACCCTCTTATTCTAAGCCTTTTAGAAGCATTTTAAGAGAGTCATTAATGCAAAATAACCTTAAATATGATTTTACTTCCAAAATTATATATATGAGAGAGCCTAAGCGCCCAGAAAAAACAATTAAAATGATTACACCTTGCGTTATGTCCCTTAAGCCAGGAAAAAATATATTACTGAATACTGTAGTCGATAAACGTGGATATCCCGTTTTTTGTCATGTGAATTTTGCGGGATTTCAAGCGACTGTAATAGTAGGTCATAGAGACCTGGACAAATATCTACAAAAGAGTAGTTTACCTGAGCCCATTGCTCAGGAGTTCAAATATTTCTTTAACTACACTCGAATACTTGTTCCTGTATTCTATTGAAGGTGTAAGTGTAGTAAGATCATAGCACTCTGGGAAGCTCTTTCCAGCTTCCGGCATCTTGACCTTGTTCCTATATTTCTCGTACAGTTGCATACAGAGGAAGTTGGCATCTTCTATTGATAGAGTTCTTGCCAGTTCTGCAATTTCTGCCATAAATTGCGATTCAAGCCCGGCTGCATGATCAACCATGCTTCCGTTATTCAAAACCGGACCTGAAATAATATCATCTCCACAAACAGTGCACCCTATAGTCTGCACTGCAGTCTCATAAAAAGACATTTTTGTGCACGGGCCTGCAGAATTGTTAACCACTGTTCCCGATATACAGTGAGTATTTCTCGAGATCGCAATGGAAGCTAGAGATGAAGCCCACAAAGTATCTGCAGAAGTAGAAGTCGGCATTTTTACATTTGTTGGAACCTTGAAAAATATCCCAGAGTATAATATGTTTGATTTCAGAGCTTCTGCAACAATCTGAACTGCAAATTGTTCTGCACTGCCGTTTGTCATTCCACCCATAACCAACTGATGTGTACAGAGATAATTTGAACCTATCATCTTATAATGAGAGGCTTTTACGATCTCGTCAATTTTCGCGGTCAGGTCTGGTAAAGGATACATTTCCTGAAAATCTCCCGGTCCCATTATTCCAGGGTTGGCAATTGACAGAGCAGTTCTGACATCTTCGACAAAAGGAGGGCTGATACAGCAAAGTCCAGGTCTGCCCTCAAGTTTACAGGCCTGCTTTAAGCCACTTATTGCTTCATGAGCAGAGTAGAGGCTCACAAGGGGCTTGATAAGGTCGTCACCAGGCAGCCTATGGATAGTAGCCGGGCCAATAGAATCGGTTGTACCTACTTTTGCATATGACCTGTGAATAGGCACATACATTTCACTGGATACGGGTATTGCAGTTGGACCTCCAATTATAACTGGCATTCTGTCATCCATTACATCCCTAAAACGCAGCTGTGTTGCATCAGCCCCCTCACCTATCATGAATGAACGACGCTTAGACTGAATAGCTGCCCAGATATCTTCCCTGTTTAATTCCAGAACTTTCTCTTCATCACTGAAAAAAACACCTACCCTTTCCAGAAGCTCAATGGCAGCATTGTACACCCGGTCTGCCATTTTTAAATCTGAAGGTATCAGCTCTCTTCTATTAAATAAAATATCATAACTTTTGACAAGCTCCAGGCTGGTCTCATAGATCAGCAATTCGTGCTCTCTCTGTGTCAGTTTTTGCCGCTTATCAAACTTCTGGCGTGTTGGAAGATACATACTATTAAACATAAATTCTCAGCCTATATATAAATAAACTTCTTCAGTAAATATGACCCGAACTATAAAATCCGCATCTGCTATTCTATGACTAAAGAGTGTTAAGTTATATGACAATTTCATTTGTGAATCCGGAATCTTTTTAGTATAAATAAATTTCTATTATTGCGATATAAAAATGTTTCTCTTAATAAGTAAGGTATTTATATGATACATACGCACTAGGAGTGCCAGGAAGAGAAAGATTAAACTCCAGATAGACTCACCTACGTAAAAAGAAATGGCAGAAGATTGCTCAACTCTGTAAAGCTAAATGAATCGAACCTCCAAAGCCTCAGAGCATCTTTAACAAGGTATTTCCTCATTGCTCAAGAAATATGGAGATGAGAAAACTGGAAGGTCTGATAGAGAGGCAGGCCTTATCGAAAATTAACAGACAAATGGCAACAAATAAAATCCTGGCCATTTAGCAATGAGGAGAGAACTATAAAGCATTACAGTCATAATGTGTCACCGGGATGCTTTTTTGAGTGGTTCGCAATAAGTGTAGGCGTTCACTCAATAAATTTACTCTTTAATTCTT
>DUGT01000024.1:0-5553 GCA_013331275.1 Methanosarcina sp.
ACTATAGGATTTAAATAGACTATGGAATCAGGAATCTTCAATTTCATTTTCCGGCTGCTTTCTTAGCATCTTTTGTTATATCTTTCATCATCGCTCCAACAAGATTAGCTTTTTCACAATGAGAAGCCTCTTTTGGCTTGCAGTTCAGGAGAACGCTCATGAGTCTGTCAGCCATACGGTAGAACTTTAGATCTTCAAGCAGGATCAAAAGTACGGACAACTTTTCGCTGAACTCCCTACATTTGTCACGGTTACAGACAGCCTCATCATGCAACTGGCATACTGTCTGCAGATCTTCTATTATTTCCCTTGGGATATTCTCGACCATAGGAATCGACCCGGGTAGTATTTATTTTAAATGATTAAAAAGAAGTTGAAAGTATAAAAGTAAAACTCGACAAAGCGAAATGCGAGAAAGTGAAATATGAGAGAATAAAATATAGCACTTTTAACTTCATATCAAAATGTAATTCGAATTTGTAAGGCCAGTATCTTAAAGTGTATATCTTTGCCTGCAATGCTCCAGTATATCCTCTACAAAATCGGTGTAAAAACCATTCAAGACTGTCACTTTGTCTCCTGACCTGATGGCTCTGGCTTCGAGGTCTTCTTTACATGCATAAACTTTGAATTCTGGCTGTTCTCTGTTCTGGAAAGCAAGTGATAGACTTCATCTCCTGCAAGACAGATTCTGACTTCCCCTTAACGGGCAGCCAGTTTGAGGCATAATCCTTATCTTGGGCTGGAGGAAGGCTTTGTCAGCAGGAACACATCCTATCGTTCTTATTTCATATTATCATCCGATTGATCACTAATCAACAAACAGAGACAGGTAGAACTTTTAAGTTTACCAAAGCTTTTAAAACAGAGACAGGTAGAACTTTTAAGTTTACCAAAGCTTTTAATTTTATTTTTATATTTTTTGTAATTATCATAAACTTTGTTTTCCGTTTTAATAGAAATATCTTTTTACCAGAAAATAACGTGAAAAGATCTGTTTTATTAAAATTATAATCTTTTTAAAATTTAAGAGTAATCTTCTACTATCTACTATTTTACACATGTAAGATACGAAATCTATGAGCTGTCGACTTAAGTCCATAGTGGTTGGAACTTACTTCAACGTACAACCTACTGTAACGACCTACGGTGTTTCATTTATTAGTTTTGGAATAGATACTATTTAACTCAATAAAATAGATAACATTTGATATTAACACTTGATACAGAACGAATAAGTAGTCTAATTAGTCTACGATTATGTTCAAATCTAAAGTTCGCTGAAAATTTTGGGTATTTATTTAAATAAATATGAAACAAAATTTATATATTATGCTAAAAGTGTTTAAATGAGTATTAAGAGGTATGCATACTAGGAGGATAGACGACCAAGTTCGAGTTTTTACGAATAAAAATAAAACTTTAATTTTCTTGGCAATTTATGATAATGATCTCAGAATCAAATTAGAAAAATATATATATTTATGCGCATATGTGTAAATTCAAAATATATTAATTTCTTTTGCAACTTGCACCAGTTCAATAAATAGCTAAAAAACAGCTAACTGGAAGTTACAGATTGTCTGAGAAGAAGTATAGAAAAGAGCAAGATTTAGGAGTCCGAAAAACATGTCAAAATCAGAAAATGTCTGGAAAGATTTTTTTAAAGATAAGACGCATGGAGGGCACAGATATTCATCTGAGGAATTTCTTTCTATGGAAGCAAGGGAAAAACTGTTTCACCTTGATGGAGGTAAAAGACTTCTTGATTTTGGATGCGGGGCCGCAGAACTCCTGACTTACTATGCTCCAGAGTATGAGCAGCTTGTAGGAGTGGATTTTTCTGAATCTATGCTAGAAGAAGCTAGTAAAAGGATTAAGAAAAAAAAGTGCCAAAATATAGATCTAATTCTTGCTGACCATGAAACTCTCTGGGAGAAACTTAACTCTTCATTTGATCGAATAACTGCAGCCGGTGTAATTCAGTACTTGACATTTCAGGAAATTGATAAATTTATCTCTGATGCATCAAAGTATCTGAATGAAGATGGTAAAATTGTACTTTTTGATATTCTGGACTCCCGCTTATATCCATTATGGAAGATAGGACTATTCTCACAAGATGCAAACGGTTTTAAAATTTTATGTAAAACAGGTTTCGAGTTTAGGACTGCAATATCTTCAAGTCTGAGAAACCGTCCAAAAGATATTCTTGGATTTGCCCACAACCCTTACACAGTAGAGAAAATTGCAAGTAAGCATGGTTTTAGAATGATTTGCGTACGTTCAATGTATTATGAGTACAAATATCATGCGATAATGTTTCGAGCTTAAAAGGCTGTTCAGATGGATTAATTAAGGAATATCAAGTTTGGTTAAAAATAATGCAAAATTGGTGTGGTGGTTTAGTGAACAGCCGTAGTCACCTAAAAAAGTTTTTACTGATACCGTTTATATTTGGTAGTTTGTTTATTGGAGGAACTAAAGCTTTCTCCTGTAAGGATACTTTGGAAGTTCATGAGAATATCAATCAAGGCATTCTCGCCTTATTTTCACAAAATTACTCCAAATCTAAAAATATTCCTAAAAATGTTTTTATTGCAAAACTTCAGGGTAATAAGATTTATGACAAATTATACTCTGCAATTTATGGGATGCTTAAGTCAGAAATTTCTTTAAATACCTCAAAAGCACTACGGTATAAAGTAAGAAGAGACTCCTGTTCATGTCCGTATAGTTTGTTTCCGGTGGTGGACACTGTTTTAGAATCCGGAGTAAATGGATATACGGCAGATTTAGTTAAATCTTCAGAAACTTATAGGTTCTGTGATGCTGCTTCTATCCCACTAGTTCACTATACAGAGCAGCCAAGACAGATTGGATCACTGTACATTTGTAGGTTTGTACCAGTGGTTAAATGCACTTACCAAATCTCAATAGATCTAAAGATGGATGACCCACAAAGCTTTGTTGAGCTTAATACACCAGGTTCGAAGTTAATCCTCCATAAAATAAATAACAATATTATATTAGAAAGTTATTTTAAAGATCCTTCCGGGAATATAAAGTGCGAATCCATATCCTTTGAGAACACTGGAGAAAGGTCAAATTTTGCAATTATATTTGATGGGCAAAATAAAACAAACACGATTTTTGCAAAAGATGGCGACTGTATAATAACGCCTTTCTATAACACCGACAGACAGAGATTACCGTATGTGGATATCTCAAATGGGTACATAAAGTTTACTTCTTTTATACTTGGCAAAGGAACCTATCTAGATGTTGATATACAAAGTATAAGCCAGATTGTAGACAGAAAGCTCATAACTACAATTGGAAGTAATAGAATACTGCCTTTCGGAATTGATGGCCCGCATTTTAGAAATACAACCGAGCAGGGAATACGCTACCTTAATAGCAAGAAAAACAAAGGAACAATATGGTTCGATATAGAACTCCTTGAACAATACAGTGAAGAAGACCGTGAATACTTGCGCAGTCTGGTCATTAATGAGTCTTGGAATGTAGGTGTACATTACTCTAAAGAATTGAATAGTTTTCCGCTAGAACAAGCTTACAAGATAATGAATGAAGGATATCTATACGTGTACGAAATAATTGGGCAAAAACCGACAAGCTGGTGCTCCATGAGAAACAGAGATAATATTCTGCATGCTCGTTATGCATATGAAAACTTAGGGATGCTCTGGAGAAACGGAGACTCGGGAATTCATACGGAAAAATATATTGGAAGTCTGGAAGATAATACCTGGGAATGGTGGAAAACAGCATCTGTAGCAGGCATGGTACACCCTGTCTTTACCCACGAACTTGATCTGGATCCGGCCGTAAAATATTCAATTAGTCGGTCAAAGTTTCGAAATTGGGTAGATAACTATGAGTCAAATAATATGTCCATAGTGTCCTTTCACGAGTATGACCAAGTAAGTCGAAACACATATGATGCCAGTTTTGAAAACCTGCAATATACTGAAAACTCTGTTCTTTTCGATGCACACACAAATGGCGGTATTGCCTTTGTAAACGTAAACGTAAAAGCTGGAAGAGATACTCAGGTTTACGACAACACATCTGGAAAATTCCTTGATTACGACATAGAACAGGATAATTCGATTACGTTCTGGGTTGAAAACAATCATAGTTATATTATAGAGTTAAATAGTGCCGAATATTGATGAAATAACGGTCCTATACAGGGTATTTTCTTGTGATCTACTTTGTTTATTTATATGTAGTGCTGATACAGCTTTTTATCTAGTGAAAGATAAAAACGAAATATAATTAGAAAAAATCTTTCAGCAATAATTAGAATTGTCTTTGAGAACTTCATTGACAGCATAATTCACCAAGTAAGTGATCTTATGAGCCTCTCAAAAATTTGCATTAAGCCCATTATGTATTTAATATATTTTAAGAGACTGATACGAGATGCTATTGGAGCTTTTCTTATAAGGAATTGGAAACAGACGGAAAAGGAAAACGTAATGCCTATAGAGGATGTTATGCTTCCTGAAGTGTTTAGAATTCAAGAAGAAGGATTTGAAAATCAAGGACAGAATGAACTTATAAAATATTCAAAAAAGCTCAGGAAAATTTTTTATGTAATTAAGAGTCAGGACCAAGTAGTAGGTTACTCGACATACTACATACGATTAATCCCCTCCTTAAAAGGTTTCAAGAAAATATCAGTAATTTGTTCAATTTCGGTAGATAAGAGCTTTAGAAGAAAGGGTTTTGGTGAGAAGTTATTAAAAGAAAGTATCCAGGAAATGAAATTAAACAAAGTATCTTCGATACTATTGTATGTAAGCGTAAATAATACCTCTGCTGTTAAACTATATGAGAAATTGGGCTTTCGAATAATAAAGGAAACGAAAAACATTTGTGGCGACAAAAGATGTTATGAGATGGAATTGAATCTTATCTAATTGTTATTGGTTTAATCATTATTTGTTAAGTTTTTTTAGTTTAATCATTACCGGTTTAGTTGTTCTTGATTTAATTAGTATCAGTTTAATTGTTATCGGTTTAATCATTATTGGTTTAATCATTATTTGTTTAATAATTCTTGTTTTAATTATTAGTTCTTGATAACTTATTAGATTCAATCGTTATTTTATTTTGCCATTTATCACTTTTAATGGTTCTCTATTTTATATCTGGCAGTGTCCTGAATTTTCTGTAAATTCAAAGCCAAATTTTTCTATACTTAGCATAACTCAGTTCTTTTAATATTTGATTTTCAAGCCACAAACTTATTAACATTTTGAATTTTACATAGAGATTGGCACATTGCCATAGTGTCATCAAGTTACAGAATATAATTCTGTGAAATTTAGATTAGTTCAAATTGATTTGAACTAATCCTTAAATATAAAAATCATAGTACGGATATTGTCTTAACAGCTTAAGCCAAAACCGTATGGAAAAGGAAACTCCGAGATGAGAATTCTTGAAGAACTTTTTCCAGAGTTTACCCAGAAGCTGGACGAAATTGATCAGCTTTGCTCCGAAAAAAGGGTGATAGAT
>DUGT01000024.1:5709-11313 GCA_013331275.1 Methanosarcina sp.
ATTAACTGTCTTCAAGAATAGTAACTTTCGTCAAGTTTATTTTCCAAATTCGATCTAGTAACTCGCTTTCAAGAGTTTTTCAAGACTAAAATTTATAATTAAAAGTAAGGAATAAAATGAACGAAAAATATCTGACGTACTTAAGGCAAAACTGGAAAAAAATAGGGCTTTTCACTGCAATTCTTATATTTTTGATTGCACTGGGAGTACTCATCTTCTATACTATAGAGTCCAACATTCCCCCTAAGACGTCAAACAATACTGTGTATGTAGCAGGAGATGGGAGTGGAGATTTCAACTGCGATGGAAAAGATGACCAGGTAGAGATAAATCAAGCTCTTGAATATGTTGTAAAAAATCCGCGGTTTTCAACCGTTCATTTGAAAGGTCCGAATACATACGTTATCTCCGATAGTATTCTAATCGGAAATAATACAACCTTAGAAGGAGACACTACGGCTGTAGTAAAACTCGAGAACAATGCAAACTGGCCAGTAAGTAAGCCTATGATAACACAGATGGACAGCGCTGGAGTCTATGGAGTCACTATAAAAGGATTTGAAATAAATGGAAACCATGACAAGAACGAAGATAGAAAGAAAGGGCAAGGATACTACAACATGATCAAGTTCCTTGACGCTGAAAACGTAGATGCTCATGGTATGTATATGCACGACGGACATGGAGACGGGTTAAGAGTAGAAAGAGGCTCCAATATCAAATTTTACAATAATAGAGTATATAAACTGGGACACGACGGTCTTTTTGCCATCGATTGCCTGAATGTAGAGGCCTGGAATAACAGAATCACCTGCAGAACAAACAGCGGTCTTAGAGTCTGGAACTCAAATCACGTAAAATTCCATGATAACGTAATAGATTCCTTTTATCACTGGAGTGCAGGCGGTTCTGGAATTCAGATTGAGAAAACAACAGGTACCGTCAACGATGTTGAGGTATATAACAATACTATCTATCACACTTATGGCCCTGGAATCTGGTTGATAGGCTATGGAGAGGCTTATCCCAAAGAAGAGGCACAGAATGTCCATATTTATAAGAATACCCTCTATAACACAGGCACTAATCCCAGTATTGATTGGGTAGGAGGGATCGTAACCAGTGGGTTCTATAATACCCTGATTGAGAGAAATGTGTTTGATGAAGTTTATCATGCAGCCATTATCCAGATGTATCCTCCTTCTTCCGAAGATAGAGACAATTCAGTTGATCTTTCACCTCAGGGTACAGGTTACAGTACGATTGTCCGTAATAACATAATCATTGATACCCAGAAACGCAAAAAAGATCCTGAAGGGACAGGATACGCAGTGATTAATTATCTGCCTGAAACGCATTCTTTTGTACTGGAAAACAACTGTCTGTACAATAATAAAGGTGGAAATTATAAAAATGCAAGCTCAACCACTGACATCTATTCAAACCCTCTATTTGTAAACCATAGTAAACATGATTATCATCTGAAACAAAACTCTCCCTGTATTGGGGTAGGATACGTATCATCAAATACTTCAAAAGAAATAAAGGTTAGTGGAAACAAGACAAATATAGGAAGGTATGATTAACACGGTATTATTTATGCAAAAATCAAAAATCATTCTCTGAAAAGTCCGTTAACTTGAGCTGTTTCGAACGGGAAAGTTTTGCCTGCATGGGTTTCGTGTAGTCCCCGGATAAATGGTATTTTTCCATAAGAGAGCTGAGTATTCCGTAAAGTTCAGCCTTATAGGCTCTATCAGCCTCTCCTTTTGCATACAATTTGCGGTATGGGCCATTAAGTTCAGGAAAGTTGAGTTCAAGGAAATCGAAGAAATGTTTTCTGGTTTCACCCTTGAGGTAAAGAACGCCGGGCAAAGCATAGTCAACTTCACATTCGGCTGCAAGGGACATAATTTGCTCTAGATTTTGAGGACTGTCGGTAAGAAAAGGAAGAATCGGCATCATGTGGATTCCGGTAATAGCAGCTGTACTTTTAAAAGTCCGCAGGATTGAAAACCGCTTTTCAGGAGATGAAGCCAGGGGTTCTAGTAGTGAACTTAAATTCTTATCCATTGTTGTAACCGTAACCGCAACATTAACGTGTGTTATTTCAGCAAGTTCTGTTAGAAGATCAAAGTCTCTAAGAATAAGGTCCGATTTTGTAGATATAGTGACCGGATTTCGGTGTTTAATCATCAATGCCAGAACCTGACGCATCAGCCCGTACTCTGCTTCTGCAGGCTGATAACTATCGCAGACCCCGCCTATATTAATTACCTCCTTTTTCCAGTTTCGTGCAGCAAGCTGCTTTTCAAGAGCTTCTAAGATATTGGTCTTTACATAAATCTTTTTAAAAAAGGCACAATCCCTTTCCTTAGAAGAAAGACGAAATTTTTTCTCGGAATCTTCTAAAAAAGCAGAACCCTCTTTTTCTTCCAGATAGCTGTGAGAGTACATTGCATAACAATAATTACAGCCATGTTCACAGCCTCTGTAGATATTAAGATCCCAGTGGAATGGTAGATTAATCCTGCTGGATTTATTTATTCGGTTCAGAGCTTTTTTAACCTTGATTTCTTCGAACATCCTGGAATAAGATAGGAGTGAGAGCTATAATAAACTTAAGAAAGGAGAACCTAAGAAGAACTTTGATCAGAAAACAGATTCCAAAAAGTAGAAAAGGAGAGCCTGCTCTCAGTAGTTATTCTCTATGATTATTCTTTGTAAATTCCATCTCCTGTGGTAAGTTTTCCTTCCGCCTTTACCCAGCCTTCCTGCGGACCTGAAAGTCGGATAGAAATTCTGTCAATGTAATCATTATACTGCCATCCATAGACCCACCATTCATTCCGGCTATTGAGCTCGACAAAAATCTGGACATCAGTATCATTAGACGTATCGTAGTGTGCATAGACAAGGCTTTCGTAATCAAAATATTCAGGATTGAGATGCTCAGATAGGGGAACTATAGGTTCTTCCTCGGATTCTCGAAGATTATATTTGGGCAGGAGCACGGGCTCATTACCAACAGGAAATTTGGTATTAATCATATGGTCAGCCTTTACATTGGTCCCGAAATCAAACGATGTCAAAACTGGAGTTTCTTCTGAGTATTCATTGGACTCCACTATTTGTTCTTCTTCCTCAACTTCATCTTCAATACTTTCAGATCCAGGCTCAGGTTCTGGTACAGCTACAGGAAGAGAGTGATAAACCGGTTTAATTTCGACAGTTTCCATTTTGAACATTAGTCCATGCTCAGTATCTTCAAGGCTAAGATTCCAATTTGAAGGCTTATTGTAATAATCACCATTCACCATTTCTAGTCCTACTTTGGATTCATTCTCAAAAACTGGAACAGGCAAATACAAAGTTACATTTTGCAGGGTTCTGTTGCTTTCTAGAGTTATATCGTATTCATAATTACTCATAAGGCTGTCATTATACATTTCTTCGTTTTCATTTTTCAGATACATTGAACCCAGCACAAGCAAAAAGAGGAAAAATAAGACAAATCCTCCAAAAATGATCATCTTTCTGTTCATTGTCAGTCACTTCCCTCTAAAAATTGAAAATAGCTATGTGAGGAAGACAATTAAACCTTACTCAGTTTAATCAGGAAGAGTAAGAGTAATACTGAAGTCATATTGCGTTAAATGAGTTATAAAACGAAACCAAAGTAACTGGAATATTTTGTTTACTGGCAATACATTACATTTTTATCAGTTAGAAGATAGACTCAAAAAACACTTAGTTTCTTGTAATTTGATAAGGAACGTCAAATATATATTTTTATATGTGGGAGAAAGAATTAAAGAACCTGGAGACTATAAGCTTGTTTTCACCGCCTCCGGTACTGAAAGGGTACATGTATGGAGCACAGGAAGCCCATCAGGCACGAAACTCAAACAGGCTTTTAGCCATACGCCTTGAAACAAATAAGTCCTGCAATTTTCGCTGTCGCTATTGCTATGCACAGAGTGGTGAGGACTCGACAAAAATAGCCGATTTTAACAATCTCAAGCGTATTATTCAGGAGGCAAAAGAACTCGGGGCCAGGTCTGTGGTTGTAATAGGGGGAGGAGAGCCGACCCTTTACCCGAGTTTCAGGGATTTAATAGCCTATATTGACTCCCTGGGAATAATCCCAGTAATTTTTTCGAATACGGTTTTAATGACAGAAGAGCTTGCAGGATTCCTGTACAAACACAATGCCTCAGTAATGGGAAAGTTAGATTCCCTTAAGCCCGAGGTTCAGGACTACCTAGCAGGAAGAGCAGGAGCCTCCGAAGATATCAAAAAAGGGCTTCAAAACCTTCTCAAAACAGGCTTTTCAAAACCTGCAGGACCTGGAGAACTTCGTATGGGAGTTTCTTTTGTTAGTAACAAGATGAATCTGGAAGAAATAGAGGAGATCTGGCATTTCTGCAGGCAAAACAATATTTTCCCTAATATGGAAATTCTAACACCGACAGGTAGAGCGAATGATGAACTTGAGGATAAGCTGCTCACGGCTGAAGAAATAAAGGAGTATAAATTAAAACTGCTGGAAATCGACAGGAGATATTATGGTTATGACTGGCTACCTTACACACCGATAACAGCAAGTGGCTGCCTTCAGCACCTTTACAGCCTGTATATCAATATAGAAGGAAATGTCCGGCCCTGTGCGCCTACAAAGCTGGACGAACATCCTGCGTTTAAAGTTGGAGGGGAATATCCCTATAATATAAATAAAATGAGCCTTCGGGAAATTTATGATTCCAGTCTTTTCACTTATGTCCGAAATATCGATAAAATGCTCGAGGGAAAGTGCAAAAACTGCGAACATGCAGAAGAGTGCATAGGCTGCAGGGGATATGCTTACAGCGTAGGAGTAAAACGTGGCATCGACCCTCTTGAAGCCCTCAGAATGGAGTGCCAGCAGTGCTTCAAATAAATGATAGATTGTAAAACGACGGGAAAAGAACGGGAAAAGAAGAACTCAGGCAATAACATATGTTAAAAGAAATAATAATAGATGTGCTGTTAAATAATTTGTGGAGAAGGTGAGAAATTGAACAGTACAGGAAGAGTGGAATTTGGACAATTTTCGGAAAATAAGGAAAAGACAGTAATTACAAGTAAGGAGGAAATAGAAGGAAGACTCTGCCAATGCCTGAAAAACCATGAACTGCCTGACTATCTTCTATATACCGGTACCGGAGGAGCAAAAAACTGGCTGAAACTTGATGGAACTGAGGCGTTTCCTGTAGCCAGGCAGCTTAAAGTCCTTCTGGGAAAAAATCTGGACTCCATCGTGAGATTTATTCCAACAGGCATGAGTCTCGTAAGTGTGGGAGTTGGAAATGGAGAGAAAGAAAGAATTTTTCTAGAAGCATTAGTAAAGAAAAATCTAGCTGAAAATGAGTCCTCAGGAAAAGTGTCGATACGCTATTACCCTATCGATATAAACAGTGAGTTTGTAGATATTGCCCTTGAAAAGGTCGATAACCTGCCTGTAGAAAAGAAAGGAATAGTGGGTTTCATAGAGGATATGGCAGCCTTTAAAATAAATTGGCGTCGTCCGATTCTTTTCTGTATTCTGGGAAATACCTTTTGCAA
>DUGT01000024.1:11407-15975 GCA_013331275.1 Methanosarcina sp.
CTGGGAAATACCTTTTGCAATTACGAGCCAGAGTTCATTCTTCAGCTTGCCCACGAAAATCTTGAGCAGGGAGATCTTTTTTTCTTCGATGCCAGCCTGCTGCCTACTGAAGGCCCGGAGGCGCAATCTGTAAGGAGATCCGTAATGGGCACGTATACTTCAAGAGAGAATATTCTCTTCAACATGTATCCCCTGCTTCAGTACGGAATGGATCCTGAGGATTTCGATTTTGAACTCTTACTTGCTCATGTAAACTCAAGGATAGGGGGAGTATACAGAACCAGGAAGAACCTGTATATTCTGAAGGATACCGAACTCACGATTGGAGAAGAGACCATAGTCTTCAGGGAGGGAGACGTCATCCGTATGGGTTTCACTTATAAATATACATATGACCAGGTTATAGCTTTTCTGGACATTTGCGGATTTGAGGTACTCAAGGGTTTCCTGAGTGAAGACCGGGCAAGTGCCATAATCCTTGCAAAAAAACGTGTTTGAGAACGACATAGGTTAAGTGGGAGATTCAGGGTATGGGTTGCGAGATTAATGAACTGAAAAGGGCCGAAAAAGCAGGGCCAGGTATCATTTACGGGTGCGAGGAACTAGGGCGGCTGAAAAGTGTAATGATGCATACGCCTGGAGAAGAACTTTCTCTACTCAACAAATCGAACTATAAGTACTGGCTATACGATAAGGTCCCTGAAATTTCAGGGTATATCAAAGAACATAGAAGTTACCAAGAATTGCTGGAGTCAAGCGGGGTCAGGATTTATGAGCTTGAGGATTATGTGGACGAAAACATAGACTTAATTACGAAGATGCCAAATCTAACTTTTTTACATGATACCGCAGTTATTTCCAGAAAAGGTGCTATTCTCTCAAGAATGCGCCCGCCTGCCAGGGAGAAAGAAGAAGTTGTTGTAAAGGAAGCCCTGAATAATCTGGGAATTCCCATTTTAAGCGAATTCAATGGAGAGCAGGGGTTTTTTGAAGGCTGTCTCTTACTTTCAAAAGAAACAGTCTTTGTAGCTGATACGGAAAGGCACACTTACCCATTTATCAAGGAGTTTATTTCAAATGTTTTGAAAGACTTCAGTGAAGTTATTTATGTCCGGGTTCCGAAAGCCAGGCGATATATGCACCCTGATACTGTTTTCAATAGAATAAGGGAAGACCTCTCCCTCGCGTATCTACCTGCATTTAAGGAAAGCTGCCTATTTACTGAAGATTCCATCAAAAAAATCGATTTTAGAGCTTTCATGCACGAGAAAGGAATGGAAATTATTTCTGTTTCGGATTCAGAACAAAAATGTCTGGCCTGTTCTTTTGTTCCTCTAGAAAACGGAACTATTTTTCACTATGATACCGCACTTGATCATAAAACCAGGAAAAAACTTAAAAATGAAGGTATTGAGATTATTTCTTTTCACCCCGATGCCCTGCTCGCAGGAGGAGGAAGTCTGCGCTGCCATACTCTGAGGCTTTGCAGAAGGAAAAATTAAGAATTAATGGGAAAATTTGAAAAGAGCTGGAAAAAGGGACGGAAAAAGTCAGACAGGGTCAGAATAAAGAATCAATAATTATCGAGCTCGAGTAAAGTACCAGTGAAACATGATAAAGGAAAAGTGCGAGCAGGCCAGCCTTCTGACTTCTTTTTCTGAGGAGCTTATAATTTGCAAACCCCAGAACCAGAAACCCTGATATAAAGCCGTAAAATGCAATGTCATCTAGCTGTCTTAAAAAAAGAAGCGCTGTCAGATAGTGCACAAGCGTAAAACCCGAAATCCAGAGTAAAGTTCCTTCAGTACCATAAAGTACGGGAATTGATTTTATTCCTCTGGCTTTGTCGTTTTCCGTATCAATGAAATCGTTGACTGCAAGGTGTGCAAGTGTCCAGGGATAAAAAAAGAGCAGGTAGAGCAGTACAGACATATCAGGTTGCCCATAGCAGAGATAGCCTGCGATTGGAAAAAGAGTAAAATCCATCCTGCCTGCAAGCTGAGCAACCGGAAAATTCTGGTTCTTTCTTTTTATCTGATAAAAATATTCGAAAATACATGACAAAAGCATTGCAAAGAATACATAAAAAGAGTTTGGATAAGGCAAGGTAATCATTACCAGTCCAGTAAGCCCGGAAAGCAGCAGAAATATTATCAGAGCAAAATTAGGGGAAAGCCTTCCAGATGGAAGCGGACGGCTTTTGAAAGGCCTCCAGTAAGCTGTAAGGGAACCCTCAACATCAAGAGTGTCCTTTTTCCGGTCAACTAAATCGTTGAGCACCAGCCCACCTCCAAATCCGAAAGATCCGATTAAGACGGCTTTGAATGTCACTGGCCAGGAAAAATCTCCATAATTCTCAAAAGCAAGTGCAAGGCCTGAAGAGAAAAGCAAAATCCAGACCGGGAAAAAGTGGGCTCTTGTCAGATCTATCAAGGCTTTTACGGTTTCTTTCGTACTCCTTTCCCCCATTAATATAAAAGTAAACTAATGTTTATACTTTTTGTAAAGGGAAACAGGAAACTAACAGTAATTGGCTCTAAAGTTATTGGAAAAAGAAACTGAGAAAAAACTGAGAAGGCAATAGGAAGAAAAAATAAAACTATAGGACCCCTCTCAGCAGTGCCATTTTTCCAACCGGGTACATAACAAACTCAGTATATGAAGTCAAAAATAATCGAAACTGCGTATATTATCAGAACCCCATGATAAATAGGTAATATCTTCATTCCTGCGACAGGACTTTTCTCTCTCCATAGGTAAAGGTTTGCCCCTGCAAGGAGTACAAAGCCTGCAAGAAAACCATAAAGAGCAATCTCTCCAAGCTCCGGAAGAAAGAAAACAGCTGCAAGAACATGTAGGACTGTAAAACCTGTAATCCAGTACATTGTCCCTTTTTCACCATAGAGTACGGCTATTGACTTAAGGTCTCTTGCCTGATCGTTTTTCAGGTCTATAAAGTCATTCAATCCAAGATGCGCCATTGTCCAGGGATAGAAAAAAACCATGTAGAGTAGAATAGCCATGTCTGGCTTCCCATAGCAGAGATAGCCTGCCACCGGAAAAAGCGTAAAATCCGTTCTGCCAAGAAGCTGAGCAATCGGGTAACCCTGATTTCTCTTTTTTATCTGGTAAAAAGCCTCAATGCCGTAAGAGTATACCATAATTGCGAACACGTATAAAGAGTTTGGATATGGAAGTGTAAGAATCAAGGCTGAAACAACCGCTACAAGCAGGATAAATAACGAGAAGGCGATTTTTGAAGAAACTTTCCCTGAAGGGATCGGTCTCTCTTTAAAAGGTCTCCAGTACCTTGTAAGCGTGTTCTCTACATCGAGTCTATCTCTGTTCCTGTCCACATAATCGTTAAGTATAAAACCGGCTTCAAACCCAAGCAGGCCCATAAGAGCCACCTTAATAGTCAACGCCCAGGAAAAGCCGCCATAGTTTGCAAAAGCAAGCAATAAACCAGAGCAGGAAACCAGGGGCCAGGCAGGAAGAAAATGAGCACGTGTAAGGTCAAGATAAGCTTTCAGGGTTTCTATCATTTTTTCGCCTCAATAATAATAGCGGTAATTAAAGAAACTATTACATAAAAATTGTGAAAACAAAAGTAAAATTACAGTTAGAAAGTCATTATTTTTAAAATGGTTTATTTACAAATGTAGTTGACTTTTCATTTCAGACTGGGGCTTTTCAGAGTTTCACTTTTTTAGTCCGAGCAAAGAGATAATATGTCAGAGTATTAATCAGTTTACAGTGTTTCTAGAGCCGTACTCGATATTGCAGATTCGATATTACAAGGTTCGATATTGCACATTCGATATTACAGATTCGATATTGCACATTCAATATTGAAGGTTCAATATTACAAGTTTCAAGACGATCTTTGAAGCTTCCATATATTATGATAAAAAAGAAACGAAAGGCCCTTCAGATTAACTTCAGCGAACTGGAATATATTTTTATAAAATTAGATTATAAAAACAAAACAAAATCATTAAATATATAATAATGTTTTATCCGACAACAGTAAGTAAAAACTAGGCAGGACCATATCAAAAATTTTCTGAGAATCTTTCAATGTGAAGAGATATAAAATTAGAGCTGATTTATATCAAGTCTTTTTAAAAAATTAAAATTGTAGCCTATTAGAAAGGCTACTTGGATAATTCCTTTTTACGCTACTTAATTTAAACGGTTTGTGTAGTATTTTCATCTGCAGAAGCATCGTCTGTAACATTAGAAGCGTCGTCTGTAACATCTGCAGAGGAGTTGTCTTCAACCGTGACGTTTTCGTCTACGGAGTCGTTGTCTTCAGCAGTTAAGTTGTCTGCAGAGTCATTGTCTTCAACTGTTAAATTGTCTGCAGCCGCATCTGTAATGTTGTCACTTGCAGCTGGAGTCTCTGCAGCTACATCTTCGGACTCGGTTACATTTTGGTCTGCTACTGGAGCTTCGTTAGTCACTTCTTCTTGAGATCCATTTTCTGCTGTTGTGTCAGCCTTCTTATCAGAACAGCCGGCTGCAAAGACAACAGCACTAATGACAAGGAGCATTGCCATAATCTT
>DUGT01000024.1:16170-24900 GCA_013331275.1 Methanosarcina sp.
ATTTTCATATGAGATATTTATGCATGACCAGCCAATAACATTAAAACTTTTCGATTTGATAAAAGAATAGTACCACAAAATAGTGTATTTATTTTGGATTTATACCCAAATAAGAATATTTTTTGTAATATTTGGATCATTAAAAAAACCTACAGCCTATATTTTATCAGCATATATGAAATAAATTTTACAAGGCGAATATATGCGTAAAGTACTGGAAAAGAATAACTATTCGGGGAGAGAAAAGTATTTAAATAGGTTATAATATCCCTCCGTTAAGGAAGCGCAAACTTGTTAACTCCCGGTTTGGGCAAGATATGAAAGTAGTTTGAGGATAAAACACTGAAAAGTTACAAAACTCTTAAATGCTGTGGTAAGGCTCAAAAGGAATTCAAAAACTCTCTGTTCATAGGCTATGCCAGACCTGTGGAAAGTGAAGCTGATGCAAAAGCTTTCATAAAAAGTATAAAGGAATTACACCGTGATGCAAATCACAACGTTTCAGCTTATTTTGTAAAAGAAAAAAGCTCTTTTGCTCTCAAATATGATGACGACGGGGAGCCTGCGGGCAGCTCAGGAAGACCTGTTTTTAAAATACTCGAATCAAAAGAAATCCTGAATGCGGCTGTGGCCGTGACCCGGTATTTTGGAGGAATAAAACTGGGTTTTGGGGGACTCTCAAGAGCATATAGGGATACGGCACTCTTGGCTATTGAAGAGGCAGAAATTATCGAGGTCTTTGAACAGGTCAGATTAAAGATACGTCTTGGATATGCAGAAAGTCAGAAAGTAAGAAATCTTATAGAAAAATATGCAGTAATCCAGGAAGAAACGTATTCAGATAATGTAGAGTTTGTTCTCCTTGTAATAGAGGAACTTGAAGATGAATTTATAAAAAAGATAACAGATCAAACAAAAAATAAGGTAGCATTCGAAAAGCTTTAACTTCATCAGTTAAATTTGCATTCTGACCAGATGTCCTAAAACAAAAAACCTGGCAGAAATGAAAAAAGTTAAAACCACGGAGAAATCAATTCTGAATACCTTTTCTATGGCATCGACTCTTCTTGCGGCATATCTTGATGTAATTGTCACGTAGAGCAGAATTTACATCCTTACAATTCAAGATCTCTTATGTGGCGCTCGTACTGTTCTTCCCAGGCCGGAGCAGTTATGCAGACCTGCTTGAGATTTCCACGGAACCAGAACCTTTTTCCTGCAGGCACGACAACTACGTCACCAGCTCGGGCCTCAAATTCTCTGTCCTCAACTATCCAGACGCCATCACCTTCCAGGATATAATATATGAAATCGCTTTTTTCATGCAGGAATTCTTCTGTGTGCCCTTTATGTGTTTCCTGATAGAGTACACCGGCATTCTCGGATTCGGCTTTAGTGGTGTAAATTCTCATCTTCACTCCCTTTTTCTCAATTACTGCCGCATCCTCAGGCTTGAAAACCACACGCCTGGATTCTTTAGAGCCAGCAGAGCGTAACCCAGGATAAGAGCTTTTTTCGAGCAGATTAATTAGGAGAAGATTTTTCTCAAATCCGCCCTTTTCCTGTTTTTTCCGCTGCCTTATTGTCTCAAGTTCTGCTTTTGAAGAACCTCTTAGTTCTGCTATCCTGTAAATTACCTCAAGCAGGTCTGCAAGCTCCTCAATCTCTTTACTTTCAAGATATTCCTTCAGTTCCTCCTCAAGCTTCTTTTCAAGTTCAGGAAGAAAACTGGAATCCGAAAGCTCACGGACTATACATTCCTTGCCTGAAAGTTTGAGAACTTCAGGTATAAAGTCCCGAACTGCTTTTGAATTAATTTCTGTCATAGTTTTGCTCGGTCGCAGGAATTTTTGTTTAAGATCAGCCAATTGTTGCTCACTTTCTAAGTGGAAGTTGAGAATTTTCAGGCTTATTCTGGAACTTATCCATCAATATGTGATACTACAGCAGATCAGTCGCAAATATTCTGAAAAGCAAAAAGCCATATATGGTAGTAATAAACCATATCTGCCAGTAATTGCAGACTATGCCTTTAGACTGGTTTCTGCAATATTCATAAACCTTATAGGCTTTAGAAAATATAAAAAAGAGATGGAATAGGTTCTTTCAAAAAGATTTACCATATGCTCTCAACGAAGGTTCACTGAAAAAAATTCATTTCTTGCCCTGACAAGTGCTTTTATATTCTCAAGCGGGGTATGTGGAGCAAGCCCGCAGCCTGGAGCAAGAATATCAATTCCATCTTCAAGGCAGGCAGTAGCTTCAATGAGAACTGCCTCAGGCTCTTTTGAGAGCAGGGTATTGGACGGAGAAACATTTCCTATAAGCCGTACCCGATTGCCTGTAATCGCTTTTGCAAAACTTACACTTACTTTTTCTTCAATGCTTATTCCATCAAATCCTGCATTTCCCAGAGGATCAAGAACAGCGGTGGCATCGCCGCACATGTGAAGGACTTTCAAGCCTTTTACTTTCCTGCAAAATTTCCTGTAAAGGGGAAAGACCGATTCTTCGAACATCTGAGGGGAAATAATGTCAGGTCCGGCTTCGGAATCTATAAGGGTTATGACATGTGCACCTCTTTCAAGCAGACCATTGGCATATTCTATGCAGGAATCGGTAAGAACTTCCATCAGTTCCTCAACAACTTCAGGACTCTTCACAAACCATTTAAGATAATTTTTTATTCCGGCAAGCATGGAGGCAAGTCCAGCAGGGCCCATAACTCCTGCAATAACAGGCACCGTCTCTCCTACTTTCTCATCCAGAATTTCGACTGCTTCCAGGACTACCGAGGTCCGCTTGCTCTCAAGAAGCGAATCAGGAACTGTTATGTTCTTCACATCTTCCTCGTTTTTGCAGGGAAAATCCGTTATATAAGGCTGCATATCTATACTTCCTTCATCTATTGTGCATCCAAGAGTCTCGGCAAGCACGGTAATGTCAAAAGGACAGCGCACATTCTCAAATCCTGCAATCTCATACCCGGCAAGTGCGAGCGCAGCCATCTTATCGGCATTGAAATTTGCCTGGGGCCAGTATGCTCCAGTCATTTCCATTAGTTCTACAGTGCCTGTCTGAGTTACGGAGCAGACAGGAACAGTGTCTAAAGCTTCTCCTTTGAGTGCCTTTTCAAACCTCTCTTTCAGGGTAAATTTACTCATTTTTGTCACCAGAATGTAATCGTCGACTAAAATGCTTTTTAGAGAATCTTTTCAGGAGGACAATATATTGAAACAAAGATATAAAAATATATGAATGAAAAAATTCACAGAGATTAATTAAAATAATTGATATGAATTAAAAATTATTAGGAAGTAAAGATTGGTTCCGATGACAAAAGAAGAAATAACGAGTATAATGTTGAAAATTATGTGAAATAGCGTTGGATATGACGTGAAAAGTTTGGTGGTACTGAATATGGCGTAAAAGTTTGATGGTCTTGGAATATTATGTGAAAATCTGATTAATGCTGATATGATGCAAAAAATATGGGTTTAAAATTAATTGAGATACTTAAACATCAACCATTCACGGAGAACTAGCTTCACGCCAGTTACCAGAAGGTACTGTAATTTCAAACCTCGCCCCTGTTCCTTCAGTTCCGGTTTCTTTTATCTCCATGCCTGTAATGGAAAGAATGTCTTTAACAAGGAAAAGCCCAAGCCCTGTATTCTTCCCGATGGATTTCTCAAAGATCAGATCTTTCATTTCAGGAGAAACTCCTATACCGTTATCTTTTACCTCAATTACAAGATTGTCTTCAATCCTGTGTGAGTTAACACTAATTTCAGTCACATGTTCTCCATGTGCTCTTGCATTGTCAAACAGATTGTAAAAGGCTTTTTTAAGCAGTGGATCTGCATAGATTTCCATTCTGCTTTCCTCTATAGAAAACTTCAAGCTCTGACCAGAAAAGGGAAAGGTCGCTTCTCTTGCTGTATTACTTACGGGTTGCCAGATCGGTGAAATTATTCCGAGATCCTGGTAGTCTTTAGTGAAAACAATCTGGCTGTGGATTGTTTCAATACTTTTATTGAGATTTTTCAGATACTTAACTATTCGAGGTTCATTCTTTACATTTTCGGGAAGAGTTGCGGAAATTAACTCGGTGTACCCGGAAAGTACATTCACCTGATTGAGAATATCATGTCTGGTAATATTACTCATGAGATTTATCTTCTTGTTAGCCTGTTTTAGGGCCTCTTGATATCTATAAGTTTCAGTAGTGTCATGCATTATTAATAGCCTGCCCTCATTGTCATCTTTTGTTAGAAGAGGGCTAACACTAAGGGTAAAAAATTTTGTTTCAAGTCCTTTCTTCAAGAAAATTTCTTTATTGAAATTACCCTCATGGTCTTCACCCAGAGGCATTTTTACTTCATTCCCGAAAAGTTCATTTAATTTCTTTCCGAGTATTTCCTCTTTTGTTTTCTCTGTCAGTTCAAGAGCAGCTTTATTGATATCTACTATGCAATCTGCAAGGTCTACTACGATATATCCATCACTCATAGACTCGATTACGTTTTCTCTCGCAATCGGAATAATATTGAGGAACTTGTGCTGCATAACACCCCAGAAGAGAATCAAACCTGTAATTGTAAATGCAAAAGGAGTCGGGTCAAGGAATGAAAAAGGACCTACATGTGCAATATGCAAAATATTCCCAAGGACTGGAATACAGGCTGCGGTTAGAGCAATTGCTGCCTGAGCCCTGTAGGGTGCAGTTAAATGGATAAATTGGTTAAAAAAGAAGAAAATTCCAAAAAGAATTAAAATATACGAATAAATAAAAAATAGCCAGAAAAAAGGTCCATGTTTGAGCACGAGAAGAGGAAATCCCCTTGAGAAGTCAAGGTAATAGCCTGAAAAATACATTCTGTGAAAGCTGTTTGTAAGCATCAAAAGAATTATGATCAAAGGCATTACGAAAAATGTTTTTTGATACTTTCTTACGAATTCTTTACATACCCCTGAGTATTCCGATGCAAATAAAAACCATGTTACCGGAGCAAAAGCCATCCCAATATATTCCAGACGGGCAAAGAGATATTTGAGCTCAATGTCCTTGAACCCTACCTCAAAGGCATAATTCACGGACCAGAGAGACATACTTAACATGATAAGTATGAAATATTTTGAGAAATACATCCTGCGGTACTTGAAAGCTTTGTAAGCTTTGACTGCAAGTAAAGTCGATATAACTCCTGAAAAGATTAATGCTTCCATATAGGGAAACGCAGCAGCGGGAATTTCCAGGCTGATAAGACTACCTTCCTTATGAATCGATGTCAGGCGGATATGGAGAGTTAGGTGAAAGAAGTTAAAAAACATAAAATGTTTATATAATTACACAAAGCCCAAATATATAAATTTATGTATTAAGTAAGAAAGTCAACCAAACTACTCCTATTAAAGCTATCGTTTTTAGAAGAAAATGAAAGAACGAATCAGAATATAAGAAAAAAGTTATAAAACAAAAAAAATCAGAAAATTGGAAAGAAAGCGACTGCCTGAATCAGAGAAATCCTGGAAATTCGGAATGCAATTATGATAGTTATAGAAGATCTTAATTTCGGTTCACTCAAAGTTAAAATTCTCTCAGGGCGAACAACTTCAATAATTTTGAGCTTAAGGAGGGATGACTTGCTTGATTAGCTTCCAGGACTCTGCAGCATGGAGCTAGAACTTACCCATTAAAGCAGTAAAGTATCCTTTCACGGTTCAGCCATTCTACTGGAAAACTAACTTCTTTGCCCTGAGAGTGTTTTTAGTTTCCGATCCAGGAAGGTCAAAATATATACACTTGTTGACAAAAATCTAAATATAAAATAATGAAAAATAAAAAGTTTAAAAGTCCAAAGAAAATGAAAGTCTAAATATAAAATAATGAAAAATTCAAAAGTTTGAAAGTTTGAAGAAAGTAAAAGTCTAATCTAAAATAATAAAAAAATTAAAAGTTTGGAAAATCGGAGAAAAAATAAATTTGCTGTTCTCTTAGATAAAAGTTAAAAAGGGATTTCAGAATTTTTCATTGCCCAGTGAGAAATTGAGAATTTCGGGAAATCCCAGATTAAGTTTGTATTTTTTAGAACTTGAAGCCTCAAGAATCTGATGCTTTATATAATACAGTGCGCTCAGAATACTATCGCTGTCTTCAGAGTTCATGTCTCCTGCATATGGGTGAATATTTTCTTCAAGAGCATTCAGAAGCCCTGGATCAAGGTCATTTATGAAGTAAGTATCCAGAACCAGAAGGTTCGAAATCTGCTCGTAGAATACTGTAAGTTCCCGAAGCCAGTCTGGTACTCCGTAATCCCTTGCATACTTTTCCTTATTAAGGAACGCAAGGTAACTGGAGATAGTATCTATGAGGTCTTCGGTTAGCCTGTTATCAGGATATACAATTGGGAAACGTTTTATCACTGCAGGAGCTGTGTAGCTCGAGTACGCCATTTTAGACTTACAGATTGAAGGAAAGAGTCTGGCAATCGAACTGTTAAGCACTGCAGTAACATAGGCATACCTGCCTGGATCTTTGAGAACAATACCGCATCCATTCTCAAATACGTGATTTCCTACAGTATCATATGCAGCCTGCAGATGATAGCCTTCAGTAGTAATAATTTTAGGAGTATTAAAGTATTCCAGAAATTTTCCGCCTTTTATACTATAGTCTGCAGATTTAAGGGGAGAATTATCGTGGCGGAACTTTCTTTTGAATTCCAAAATTCTCCCGTAAGCCATAGGGAATCTTGTCTTGAGTTCTTCGGGTGGAATTACATTATATTCTTTCTTTCCTTCTGCAGCGGACAATTCATAAGGCAGCATGAAACGATAAGGTGAAGGTCGAAATGCAAATTTTTCGGAAAAAGACCCTGATACATACGGATAAACAATTTCGGGTTCTATAAATACAGGCCTACAGAGGCCTTCGCAAAGATAATACGAGTCGGAACCGCCCTCCTCAGGAAGGGCAAGTCTGTGAAGTAGACCGTTTTGTGTGATTATACCCCCAAATATGTTCTCAGAGATATCTCCAAGTGTAATCGGTATTTCACTGATCTGTTCTACAATTTTGTTTCGTTTAACAAACATCTATTTTTCACTTCTGTGAAAGTGCATTGAGAAATATGTTCTCTTGTGCTTTTTGTTTTCAGGAAGAAATTCCAATCATACCAATTGTACGATAGCTCACGAATTTTGGACTTCTAGACCCCTTTTAAAATATCAAAGTCCGCCTGAAATATAGGGTGGATTGGATTTACTTAACAGAGGATAATACAATAGCATGAGTATATAAATATAATCGTACTGATAATAAATTATAAATATAAATCATGACAAATAAGAAGTCCAGATAAAAGAGGATTTGAAAGAACTCGTACTGCAACTGGCTAAAAGAGCTTAAATATTTACATTTCGATTATAGCGTATGCAGGAAAGAGATAAGCTTAAAAACCTTGTAATAAGGGAAGCGACACCACAAGATACTCAGGAAATGCTTGAAATCTTTAATTACTATATAGATAATAGCTTTGCAGCCTACCTCGAAATCCCTGTAGGGCCTGAGTTTTTCCAAACTTCCCATGCTGAGAGTGAACCGAATAAAAGTGAGCGTTACCCCTTTTACGTAATGGAAGAAGATAATAAAGTGATCGGCATCGGAGCCCTGAGACCTTATCTTCCTTTCCCGAACTTCCAGCATACCGGAGTAGTATCATACTTTATCCTCCCAGAGTACACAAGAAAAGGCCTGGGAATAAAGCTGCTGGATGTCCTGTGCCAGGAAGCTAAAAAGAAGAACATGAGAAGCCTACTTGCAAACGTTTCCTCGAAAAATAAGGCAAGTCTGAATTTTCATCTTAAACATGGGTTTGCAGAGTGCGGCAGGTTTAAAGTTGCAGGAACGAAGTTCGGAAAATTTTTTGATATTGTATGGTTTCAGAAGCTCCTGGAAGAAGGTTAATTAAAAATCAGATATTTCCTTTTTGTTTTCAGATTCTTAACTATAATTATAAATTACATGTACCGATTACTTATTTATATGCTCTCTCAAATACACCTTTTTGTATCTTAAGTTAGGGGGAAATTATGGGAACCATTTATGATGTCCTTAAAGAAGAGCATGATCAGATATCTGACCTTCTCCGACAAGCATTGCAGGATGGCTCAAAGGTAAGTTTTTTTAAAGTAAAGCTTAAAGCTGATCCTCATATGATGGGAGAAGAGAGGCTCTTCTATCCGGTACTTGAAGAAGTGGAAGAACTGCATGAGCTTATCAGTGAGGCTTACAAAGAACATAGTGATGCAAAAACTTTGATCTTTGAAATAGAAGGTATGGAAGAGAGAGATGAAGAATGGACTCCTAAACTCAGTCAACTGAAACAAAGCATAGACCATCACATTGAAGAAGAGGAAGGTAAGATCTTTGAAAAAGCCGTAAACTTTTTGAGCCAGGAGAAGGCAGAAGAGCTTGCTAAGCAATACATTGAGTTCAAAAGGAGTTATATGAACAGGATAGAGACTGGAGAACCTGTCGTGTAAGAAAAGATCATGTATTTTAATTGAGACATTTTAATTGAGACCGATTTTCCGGTAGTGGGCCAGATTTTTCTGTAAAGTAATAAATCTTAATAAGTGATAGTTGAAGAACCCAACAACAAAAGAACTAAAGTAGAATCAACATACAAAAAGTTGACTTTAGATGTCGAATAAGAAAGAGCGATT
>DUGT01000147.1 GCA_013331275.1 Methanosarcina sp.
TATTTCCTTGAGATCATATAATCGGCAATCTGAAGGAGAAGCTCTTTCTCAGGACAGTCACGCAGGGCGTCCAGTTTTGCTTTGCCTTCGTTGATATATGAAATTGCAAGGTTCTTTACATAATCAATTGATCCGCATTCGGTTAAAGTCCGGACAGCTTCATCGGTTTCTTCCTGAGTAGCTCCCCCTTTTCCGAAAATATCCAGTTTCACGCCTTTTTCAAAAGCATCGATTACGATAAGGGTGTGCTTTCCTTCCATAAGGTCACTGCCTCTTACCTTACCGAGCACTTCCTGAGGAGTGACCATATCCAGAACGTCGTCATACATCTGGAACCCAATTCCTATAAGGCGTCCGTACTCGGATAAGGCTTCAGCAGTCTCATCAGAAGCTCCTCCAAGAAGAGCCCCGATCTTGGCTGCCGCAGCATAAAGGACTGATGTCTTCTTTTCCACCATCTCAATATATTCAGCTTTACTAACCTTTTCCCTCTTTTCAAAATCCATGTCAAGCCACTGGCCTTCACAGATTTCGGTACAGGTTTTTGAAAGGATATCCATACATTTTAAAATCCTTGAAGGCTCGTTTTGGACTTTTGACAGAATCGAAAAGGCTTTGGAATAAAGTGTATCACCTGCAAGAATTGCTCCGGCTTCACCCCATATCATATGGACTGCAGGTCTCCCTCTGCGGACATCATCCTTGTCCATTATGTCATCATGAATCAGAGTGAAATTATGTACAAGCTCCACGGCCACAGCTGCAGGTAAAACCGATTTAAGGTCAGAGCCCGTTGCTTCGGCTACCAGAATGAGAACAGCAGGACGGAGACGCTTTCCCCCTGCATCTACCAGGTAGCGAGAGGCTTTATATAATTCCTCTGGATGAGCTACCGGAAGCAGTTCATCAATTGCGGCGTCAACATGGACACTTCTTTTTTTGATCTCATCAACTAACGTCATAAATATCACGAGGTAAGGATAGATTTCCTATACGGTTATTCTTCTATATATAACACTTCACCGTTTCTGAGGAGGTGTACTGTGTCTCCAAGTACATACCCGGCATCTTCCGCCATCTCGATGTAGTGTCCGTGCATCTCCATATCTCCATGGGCAGGAATTACGTGCTCAGGATTTACCATACGCAGGAGTTCCCAATGATCTTCCCTGTATGCGTGCCCTGATACGTGCACATTGTCATAAATCCTGGCGCCCCGCATTTTGAGCTTGGTCTCAAGGGCATAGCGGTTAGCCTGAGTCATTGGACTCGGGATCACATTTGCAGAGAAAATAACTCTGTCTCCTGGCTCAATTATATACGGAGTTTCCCCGTTTGCAATGCGCACAAGTATGGAGCCTGGCTCCCCCTGGTGTCCGGTGACGATTGGAAGGTACTTGTTCTTTCCTTCCTGGATAATGCGTTTGAGAGCTCTATCTACATCCTTTCTCTGGCCGTGCATCTCAACATTGGAAGGCAGTTCCAGATAGCCAAGGTCTCTAGCAGCCCCGACATAACGTTCCATTGAGCGCCCCAGGAGCACAGGAATCCTGCCCATTTCCCCAGCCGCTTCAATAATTGCTTTTAGTCTGGGAATGTGGGAAGCAAAGGTGGTGATAACCATTCCTACTTCGGACTCCTCTGTTCCAAGAAGTACATCCCTGACCATATCCTTTGCGATCTGTTCAGATGGAGTTTTTCCCGAACGTCCGGCGTTCGTGCTCTCTACAATCATTGCGATAACTCCTTCCTTCCCGAGAGTTTTAAGGCGCTCGAAGTCAGGAGCTTCACCCATTGTCGGAGTGCGGTCCAGCTTAAAGTCGCAGGCGTAAAGAACCGCTCCAATTGGAGTGTGAACTGCTGCAAGCACACAGTCAATAATACTATGCTGGACATTGATGAACTCAATGGAAATATCTTCCGTAACATGGTAAGTTCCGCCCGCATTCAGCGGAATAACCCTGTTGCAAACCTCAAACTTACGTTCGGCCTCGATCTGCTGCTTGATAAGGGCCGTTGTATAAGGTGTAGAGATGATTGGAGCGTTATACCTGTGAGCAAGTTTCGGAATTGCCCCTATATGGTCAAGGTGCCCGTGAGTACAGACAATTGCCCGGACAGTTCCGTTTATTTCTTTCATAATAGTATCATCAGGAATTGCTCCCATCTCGATAAGTTCGAGAGAATGCATTTTATCAATTTCAACATCCTCATGAATCTGAACTCTATCGAGACGAAGTCCCATATCCAGAATGATAATATCTTCACCTATAATAACTGCAGTCATGTTGCGGCCCATCTCATTGTAACCGCCGACTGCAACAATTCCTATTTCAGTCATATTTTTACCTCTTATTAATTTTTTAATCCTTGTGAACCCCAATCCTCAGAAAATGGATCAGGTGATGACCTTAAAATGATAGCTGCGATGTGAATGGTACAGCATAATATAGAGCTAGGTACAGCATTTAGCCTAGCACAGAATTAGCCTTAGAGCAGCCATACTCAGCCCTGTTAGGAAGAACTCCACCCCCGATGAGACGAACCAGGCTACATCTCTTGCAGAAGAATTCTACTTTAATTTCTCTATTTCAGTATACAGATTCAAACGGCTGTCAAGCACATCCAGAATTACTCCAATTACTCCAGAACTTAATGGCTAGTATTTCTTAAGAACCTGGTTTCTGATCAACTCTGTAAAGTAAGATTTTATACTTTCAAAATGCTTTGAAAACATCCAGTTTTCGATTCTAGCCGATTCTTTTAGAGCTGATCCAGCAACCTGTGTTGTTATACTGGGGTTTTTATTCCTGATTTTATTCCTGGTTTACTTCCGGCACTCTAGTTTATTCTGGTTTACTTCCGGCTTATTCTAACTTATTATAATTTACTTTCGTTCTATATCCCTGCTGCTTCTCATTAATCCGTTCTATATCTGGCTTATTCAAGCGGTAACTTCACCAGATGACTCTAATATCACCAGGCGATTCCTAGTCGACAATTATCATAATAACTTTTATTCCAATAATGAAGTATTCATACTAAATAACTTTAGTTTAGATAATTGTGAAATGAACTGTTATATTTAAATGATTTTACGTAATTTTATGAAAAATTATTCCTTAACTTAATCGGTTTTTATTAATTTTACGAAATTAACTCCTAAATTTCATTGATTTTACCGTAACTGTTTACAGTAACTAATATCTGGTCATGAACCTGAAGCAGATCTATAGTGTACTTGCACTAACATTAGAGAACTCAGGTTGAGTCCAATGCTTACTCGTATAATTCGGAATCCGTTTTCCAGGATTCGGAATTGCAAGACCACTGTTTATATTAACGATTTATTTCCGAACATTACTTTCATGTTATGTATAAATATTGTTATGGAATGAATCTTCTAATTAACATATCTGCTATTATATCTTACCGGTATAAAACGAATTTTAATACAGATTAAATTTTAGTACAGATTACAGGTAAAGTTAACCGAACTCTATGCCACAGAAAGAGTCTCGGTTCAGAAAGAATCTCCTGCTACGGCATAGTCTTTTACGTTAAAGCCACGCTGGCCCAGGTATTCAAGGGTCCGACCAGTAACAACTACAGGTGCGTTACGCAGATCCTGTATGTTTGCACAGCCGCAGAGAAACATCGCAATCCTGAGTTCATTAAGCATGCGGGAAAGGACTTTGACAACAGATTCTTTTCCTTCAAGAGCAGGACCTACAAAAGGCAGGGCTGCACTTGCCGCACTGGCTCCAAGAGCAATGGATTTTGCGATATCTATCCCTGTCCTGACCCCACCGGTTGCGATGATTGGAAGAGAAACCCTGGACTCGATAATGCTGGCAACTGTCGGAATTCCAAAGTCCCAGAGCAGTTCCCCAAGGTATTCGGAAGCAGAATCTCCACTTTTCCTTGCTCGGTATACCTCGACGCCTGCCCAACTTGTGCCTCCCGCACCTCCGACATCAATTGCAGAAACACCTGCCTTCTGAAGGAGGAGGGCATCTTCTCTTGAGATCCCGGCTCCTGTTTCTTTAATAATTACTGGGGCATCCATTACTGAGCAGATCTCTTTTATCATATCAAGGCAGCCAGTAGCGTCCCTATCCCCTTCTGGCTGGATGGCTTCCTGTAAGAAGTTAAGGTGGATGGCAAGGGCATCGGCATCGATCATATCTATAAGTTTCTCAACACCATCGACCCCATACTGACGAATTTGGGCAGCACCCACATTTGCGTATACAAAAGCATTCGGGGCTTTTTCTCTAACAATCCTGAAAGATTCTTCCTGGGCAGGATCATCAAATGCAGCTCTCTGGCTTCCAACTCCGATTCCTAGTCCCAGCTCTTCAGCCGCAGCGGCAAGTGCAGCATTTACAGGAGTAGTGTCAGGATGACCTCCAGTAATCGAAGCGATTAAAAAGGGAGCTTGAAGGCGTTTCCCAAGAAGGTCTATAGACAGGTTCAGTTTATCCATATTGAGTTCCGGAAGCGCCCTATGGATCAAGGTCACGTCCTCAAAGCCAGCACTGACTTTTCGGGACTCAACCGGGCTTTCAGCACATAATTTCAGATGTTCAATCTTTCGCTTTGAAGTCGTATTAATCATATTTCATACCCTTTTGTCCGGACTGATTGTAGTTCCCATAGGCTCCCCGTTTAAGAACCGATATATATTATCCTCTTTTCCGGCATTGAATATATACGATGTGATACAAGACGTTTTGCTGAGTTCCAGAAGTTCCTGCACCTTCCCGAGCATACCGCCGGTAACATCGGTACTTCCTGACCCCTTTATGTAATGCTTGAAATTTTCAAAAGTTTTTGGGGTGATTTCAGGTACGGTTTTTCCGTTGTTATCAAGCACTCCATCCTCAGCCGAGCCTAACCCGAGACGGGTAATTTTGAGTTTTTTTGCAAGATATGGGACGATCTGGTCTCCTGAGAGCACGCACGCTTGGAGTTCAAGATCCATAACAACATCTCCGTGAAGCACCGGAATAAGCCCGTTCTCAAGCATGAGATTTATATTGTCAAGGTACATACTCTCGATTCGCCCGTTTCTGCAAACCGTACAGCACATCGGATGTACAGCTATAGCCCGGACTCCATACTCATTTAGAGTATCTACCACTCTGGATGCAAGTTTCTTGACAGACTCATGTGTTACAATTGCTCCTTCAGGATCAAAAATCTTGCCAAGCTGATATTTTTTAGCGTAGGTGTGCCCAAAAGAACCTGCACCGTGTACAATAATCATTTTTCCCCGGTACTCGGAAACTTCCTTTGCAATTCTCCGGAGGGAATCCTCTCTTACAACCCCTTGATCTGCGGCTTTGTCAGTAATGACACTGCCCCCAAGTTTCAGGATAACAGGTTCGGTTGAGACATTCATGCAATATCACTCAATACCTATTTTAAAACTTCCAGCTTCCTTTATGAATAGCACGAAATTAAGAAATAAAACTCTAAAGAGTCAGGTTTAAGTTACTCATTCCAACCTTAAGCCCTGTTCCGTGGGCTTTGTTATGATTGCTTTACCCCCTGCATCTATAATGGCTTCAGCTACTTGTGTACATTTGTCAGGCGCTGTAAGGGCAACCATACATCCCCCACCCCCACCTCCTGTACTCTTTGCTCCGAAAGCTCCAGCTCCCCGAGAGGAGTATATTAATTTAGAGAGTTCGAAAGTGTTTACACCAAGTGCATCAAGAAGACCCTGGTTCACATTCATAAGTTTTCCAATTGAAGAGTAATCTCCTGCTAGGAAAAAGGGTTCTGCAGTCTTGGAAATTCTTCCAATGACAACCATTAGAGGCTCTATAAGATGTGGATAACTTTCTCGGAGTTTTCTCACATTTGTTACAAGCTCTTTTGTAGAAGCGAAAACTCCTGTATCCCCGATGACTATCCCGCAATCCGGCGTCTTGAGCTTCTTCCTATCGGGAATGGTAACAATCCCTCCGAATGTAGAAACATAAGTATCAGTAGGACTCGCGGCCCCTTGTACCTGAATTTCGATTTCATGTCCCATTTTAGCAATTTTTTCGAGAGAGAGGCCACAGCCAAACATTTCATTGAGCGCACCTATACTTGCAATCGTAACAGCAGCAGATGAACTAAGTCCCGAGCCCACAGGAATTTCAGAATTAACTTTCAGATGAACGCCATTTATTGGCACGATTTCACTCATTTTTTCAATGACTGCAGAGATATAAGGATGTTTTTCAAAATCAATTCCTGTTCGTCCAATTTCCGACTGAATTATTATAGAGTCGCATAATTCCACCCGTACATGGGTTCTTAATTCAATTGCACATCCTATTGCTGGTTCTCCGTAGACAACCGCATGTTCTCCGAAAAGATATATTTTCCCGGGGGCGGAACACGAAATCATATTACTCCTCTAAAAGTTACAAATTTGATTGAAGCAGGTAAGAAATGAGTTTATTCTTGAAGATGAATATTATTTATTTGAGTGAATAGTAAATTTTTTATAAACACATTATCACTTTATTTCCAAATGCTAAAAATACTTTGTTTTGATGTTCAATCTGTTTTACAAACCTATAATAAGTAGATAACGGTAAAAACCATAAAAAATTTATTTGAGGGTTCGTAACTCTCCCTGTACCTTTTAATTAAAAACGAGCATGCTTCGTTTTCCGCAGAAATGATTTCTACTACCATTGTGTCTTGGCAATTAAATTGAGCATAATTCTGGAGTTTCTCATCAGAATACAACGATTTTGAGCTTATAAGACTATCAATAACTGAATTTTCGTGACACTGGTAACTGCGGAATTTCTCTTACTCCACAACAATTGCAGCATACCCTACAACTGCATTCATATCTCCGGAAACCTCCCCGCTATTTGAGTATTTAAGCAGTTCAGCCCGAGTTGCACCAAGCTTCTTTGAGGCTGTTAGCATCGCAGAAATAGGACCGTATCCGCACACGGATGCGTTTCTTCGATATAACCTTTCATAGATCCCCGAAACATCCAGATCAAGGATAGCTTCTATAATTTCTTCATCCGTTTCCCTTGCAAGATTTGCAGGCTGATAATGAGTAAAATCGCTGGATGCAATGAAGGTTACTTTCTTCCCACTTTTTGAAACAAGGTTAGCAATAAGGGATCCCACTTTAGTTGCGGTCTCTTCATCCTGCATACCCAGGCAAATAGGAAGAATCCTGAAATCCTGATCGAAGCGGTATTGAAGGAAAGGAAGCTGAACTTCGATCGAATGCTCGTATCGGTGTCCAAGTTCATCCATATCAATAATACTTCCGGATAGTCCTTCTGCAAGTTCTCGATCAACCTCGAGAGTTCCCAGAGGAGTTTTCCAGGTATCCGTAGATACTGATACCGGAGAACCATATCCCGTATGATTGGGACCAAAAAGGACATATGTGTCGGCTTTGGAAAGAGCTGCATAAACGTGTGCAGCAACTCTCCCTGAATAGACATATCCTGCATGCGGGCAAACTGCTCCCAGGATATCTCTTTCCCGGATCTCCAGACCTTCAAAACATTGCTTAAGTTCTTTCTCCAGATTTTCAGGACGCAGGGGGTAGAACTGCCCTGCAACTGCTGGCTGTCTCATTTATGATCACCCATATAAGATATGGGCTATTTTTATATATCCTTGCAGTCTGCAGGGTCGCCTTTCGGAATCAGAGAGGTGTTTCGAAGTCAGTCAACTCGTAATTGAAAGGAGTACCATTAAGCCGGGAGACTTCCCTTGCAAGCAGCCAGTAGACAAGGGAAAGAGCTTTTCTACCTTTGTTGTTTGTGGGAATTACAAG
>DUGT01000058.1:0-1114 GCA_013331275.1 Methanosarcina sp.
AGCCCGGCCTTAATGCTGGAAAAATTATTTCTTTTTCACCGTTTTTCTTTCTGACTGTAATGATGTCGAAAGTACAAAGAGAAATTAATCTACCTTTTTCGTCAAAACACACTGAGTTTTTGTCAGCATCAATACCCAATGCGTCCGCATCATATGCATTTATCGAGCCAATTTTGGTTTCAATCAGGAATGGTTCTGCAGGTTCTACAGATTTTATGCTCCCATCTCCAAAAAGCCTAAACCCTATTCGAACTGGCATTTTTCCTGCAGGAGTATCAATTATGATTCGTTCATTCGGCCATAAAATCAGACTTCTTACTCTTCCGTCCGGATAAAATCGCAATCCTATTATTTTTGCACAAAAGTCTCCAAATGGGAATGAAAAATGGAGTTTTTGTGCAAGTTTGCCTTCTTCTTCTTCCGACCAGAAACCACTTATCTGGCCGTTTAAAGGGAATAAACTATTAATCGATTCGTCTTCAAAAAAAGTAACAAGTTCAGCCGGAAGTATCCCTATTGGTGTGCTTATTTCAGTTTGCTGCTCTAAAGAAATGCTTTTGATTTTACCACTTTTATAGAAAGACAAAGCTGCTAACTGCTTTTTTCTAAACCCTGGATCACCGTACTGCGGAACAAGATCTCCGTATTTTGTGTGAATCAAATTATATTCTTTAAGCTTACAGTCCTTCAGTTCGCCACCATCATATGTGGTAAAGCTCGTTATTCCTTTGAGTCCGCTTGTTTCAACAGTTAACATTATGCACCTTCCTGGATTAAAAACGAATCAAGTTCTTAGCTTTGCATATAAATAATTCTGCATATTAATATACTAGCTATGTGTCACTAATTTAGCTATATGTCACAGTCTGAAGCTACAGGAGTTTTGTGCCTCTAGCTTATTCTGTCACAGGAAAAGGTCTGCGAGATATAAGTAAAAAGAGATTAAGCAGGCAGTCACTAAAACGAAGTCAAAGGTCAAGCTATAGTAAAAGCAAAAACTCAAAAATTATACTACTTATGGCTGGTTCCATAAGAAAGTCGGTTCAGGGTATACTATGTTGAGTTTGGGAGCAAATTATATCAAAGATCTATTATTGAGTTTGAGAGTAAATTA
>DUGT01000058.1:1307-2241 GCA_013331275.1 Methanosarcina sp.
GTTTGAGAGTAAATTATATCAAAAATCCAGTAGATGGGGTTTCTGAGATTGGTTTTGATCCTCTATGCTGTGTTTAAAAAAGGAAAGATGAATGTGCTTTTGGCTGTAAAATCTCAATTAGATTTGACTTTTTCTTTCTGGAGAGCTAGATCCAGAACATTTTCATATACTTCTTTACCCTCTATTTTCAAAATCTTAGCCGTTGATCTTTCAGTAGTAACGTTTCCATCCTCCTGCATATAAACATATTTTCCATTTTCAATTCCTACGATTACAGAAGAATCAGGAATTACGTATATTCCAAAATAATCAGCAAGGTTCTGACTCTTATCTATATCTACAGTCACAACCGTGGCTTTACCTGCATAATCTGTTGCAACCTGAGTTAAAACAGGATTTAACTCCTGACACTCTTCACACCACTCAGCTCCGAGTTTCAAAAGAACAGGTCCTTTTTTGAGAGATGTGTTTATCTGATCCAGTTGGGTAACTTCTACAACAGTACTGTTCTGAGAATTCGTAGAATTCTCCTGGGTTTCCTGATGACTCGTGACGTTTGCCTTGCTATTAATACAGCCAGCTGTTAAGACCACGGCTGCAAAGAGGATCAATAGTATAACCAATTTATTCATATTTGTCGTCTACTATATTATTGATTTTTTTAAGACCCTGAAAGTGATAGAAGTATAATATTCATACTGTTATATATAATTTACATCAATTATTTATTTACACTACCTGGACTACCACCTATCCATACCTCAAAAATATGCCTCAAAGCACTAAGAACAATGCTTATTTCCCTGGACATAAAAACTTATGTTCTGTTGATTTAAATCTTCAGACCTCAGGTTTAAAAAATTAGCAGGTAATTGCTGAAATTAATGACTGAACAGTAGCTTTTCTATATCTGAGTGAGTTTTTAGATTTGAGT
>DUGT01000058.1:2411-5832 GCA_013331275.1 Methanosarcina sp.
TGAGTTTTTAGATTTGAGTGAGTCTTGGTAACTTACTGCGTGTTCCAACAATTAAAGTTTGAACTATAGACTAAAGGATTGAATGACTATAGGAAAGTAACATAATCCGATCTCCAAAAGCGCTTGACGTAACCAATAATTAAAAAAGCGGAGAAAAAAGCTCTCCAAACACGTAAGAATTCAAAACATATAACCGGGCAATTTAGTCAACTATTCCGCCTGTGTTTGCGGAATGAACGGAACGCTGGTACCTGGCAAGGTAACCTGTAATTTCTGTTTTTGGTGGCACAAAGGCAGCTTTCCGCTGTTTAAGCTCTTCTTCTGAAATCTTAATATTTAGAGCTCTTTCAGGAATATTGATTTCGATCATATCCCCATCTTTTACAAGAGCGATTGGCCCTCCTTCCGTGGCTTCAGGTGAGACATGCCCTATGCAGGGTCCACGAGTACCTCCAGAAAAGCGTCCGTCAGTTATCAGAGCAACCGATTCTAGAAGGCCCATACCTCCGAGTGCAGCTGTCACTGCAAGCATTTCCCTCATCCCGGGACCGCCTTTAGGACCTTCATATCGTATAATTACAACGTCTCCGGGTTTCACATTACCTGCAAGGATACTTTCCATAGCAGCTTTTTCGCCGTCGTAAACGCGTGCAGGGCCTGTATGAACATGCATTCCTGGATCAACTGCTGCCTGTTTTACAACTGAGCCTTCAGGAGCAAGGCTACCTTTAAGGACCGCAATTCCTCCCTGAGCGTGAATTGGGTTTTCAAGAGTTCCTATAATCTCTTTATTAAGCTTCGGATTAACAATATCCAGTTCTTTCAGGTTTTCCCCAATAGTTTTGCCGTTAACAGTACGTTGTTCCAGATGTAGTTTAGAGGAAAGCCTCTGCATAATTGCCTGAACTCCACCTGCTCTGTCAAAATGCAACATAAAATTTGACCCTCCCGGGCGAAGCGAAATCAGATGAGGGGTTGTTCTGCTCAGTTCGTCAAATTTTTCAAGAGGGAGGTTCAGCCCGAATTCATGTGCAAGAGCAGGAAGATGCAGTGTGGTATTTGTGCTTCCTCCAACTGCCATGTCTACCATTATGCCGTTCTCAAAAGATTTATAAGTGACAATTTTTCTGGGAGTCAGGTTCTCTTTAATCATTTCGACAATACGTTCACCGGATTCCTTGGCAATTCGGATCTTTTTTGCATCCACTGCGTGAGCAGTTGCACAGCCTGGAAGGCTCAGACCAAGCGCTTCGGTCATACAGGCCATAGTATTTGCGGTATACATCCCTGCGCAGGATCCGGCTCCATTACACGCAAAATTTTCAAGTTCTTTGAGGTCATCGTCTGAAATTTTGCCTATTCTATGAGCTCCGACTCCTTCAGAAACTGAGATGAAATCCTTGTAACTGTCGTCAACGTATCCAGGGAGCATGGGCCCTCCGGTTACAACAATTGCAGGAATGTCAAGTCTGCCTGCTGCCATAAGGTGACCTGGCACGATCTTGTCACACGTTGGAATAAGAACCATACCGTCAAACTGATGAGCTTTAACCATCAGTTCAATTGTATCTTCAATAATTTCTCTGCTAGGAAGAGAATATTTCATACCTTCATGTCCCATTGCAATTCCGTCGCAGACTCCTATGGTATGGAATTCAAAAGGAATTCCTCCGGCATTCCTGATTCCGGCTTTTACGGCCTCAGCGAGTTTGTTAAGGTGCATGTGGCCAGGAATTATATCGTTCCAAGAATTGACAACTGCGATAAACGGCTTTCTCATTTCGGAATCCGTAACTCCGGTCGCTTTAAGAAGTGAACGGTTAGGAGCACGTTCTGGTCCTTCTTTAATAATATCGCTTCTCATGTTAAATCTCCATAAAGTTTCATTGTGAGGATAAAAGTTATAATATATATACGACTTACGCGCTTGAGGCTAAGTTAGAGACATTAGATATTTTCAATAATAAAATATCAAAATATTAAGAGTATTTATACAGACCTCTAACATATTAAATTAGAAGATAAGTTTATTAACCGTCAACAGCTATTGGAACTGGAAATCACTTATAGAGAATAGCCACCTCTGAGATGATATCAATGGATTCAATGGAAAAAATATTTGGAAAAACTGCACAGATGACAGTTCTTAAGAATCTGATCGAAAACCAGAATGAACCAACCTATCTTTCAGGGATAGCTGAAGAAACTGGCCTGTCTCATTCCAGTGTATCAAGAGTTATCACACCTCTGGTTCTTTCAGGCATTGTTCAGGAAAAACCCCTGGGTAAGCAAATCCGGACTTTCCAGCTGAACATGGATAATGAGGCAACAACTCTTATTATAGATTTTTACAGCAAAATTAATCAGATTCTGAACTAAGTTTGAATAATAAGAAGCAAGGGAAGTTGAAGCTTCCCAAAATTATTTTTTTATTTTTGTCCTTAAAACTCACACAAAACTTCCATAATTGGCTGAAATGCCTTCATGTAAGTTGTCATTGGTTTTATCCTTAGTTTTTATCCTTAGTTTTTATCCTTATTTTTATCCTTATTTTTATCCTTATTTTTATCCTTGTTTTTATCCTTGGCAGTATGCCACTTTTTCTGTAAAATTAGAAATCTTATAGAGTTTGTGGTTTGAAAATTCCCTTACAAGACAACTGAATTTTGTTCAGTAAACAAAAAATTTGACTTTGAATTTACAGAACTTTTGGCACACTGCCTTATCCTTAGTTTTATTACTCTATAGACAAAGCTCCAACAATTCTATTTTTTCTCCTTTAACTTTAAGCCTGATGTAGCCATTGATGTCTTTTTAAGTTAAGGCTTGTTGCCCTATAGGCCAATAAAAAATATTACTTTTTAGAATAGGTTTAGATTTTTAGAGTAATATTTAGATTTTAAGATGATTTTTGGATCTTACATGGGATTTTGGATTTTGAAAGAAGCCAAAAAATGGCAAGTTCAGTGATATTTAGAGAGCATGTAAGTATCCAGGATTTTATCAAAGCCTCTATTCTTGTACCGGCCAGCTGGTAGCCAAAACAAATTGTACCCATAAGATTAAATATGTTTTATCCTTATTTCCCTTGAAATCGGCGCTGGTAAGTCGAGTTAAAACTAGCTAACACTCAAAAATAAACAAAAGGTACATTAGGGAAATGGTACATTAGGGAAATCAAACATTTTATATTATCGCCAAAAATGAATCAAGTACTTTATAATTATTAATGCAAACTGAGAATTATTTACTTATCTTATTTAATCCCGCATTCGGGTCCCGAAAAGTGGGACATTCGATTAATTTCAAAATTTAAAATTGAGGCTTATAAATGCAGTACCAGGCAACAGTTAGAATTGAACAGAAAGCAGGTATGCTTGACCCTGAAGGCACTACCGCAAAAAGGGCTCTCGGACAACTT
>DUGT01000058.1:5882-7046 GCA_013331275.1 Methanosarcina sp.
ATTGAACAGAAAGCAGGTATGCTTGACCCTGAAGGCACTACCGCAAAAAGGGCTCTCGGACAACTTGGCTACCAGGTCAGCAGTGTAAAGACCGCAAAGTTGTATGAAATCATGCTTGAGGCCGAATCTGCCGAGATTGCAAACCAGAAAGTTGACGAGATGTGCCAGAAACTTATTGCAAACCCAATTGTCCATAATTACACAATCGAGCTCAAGGAACTTAACTGAGTTGTGTGGATAAGCGACTGAGGCGTAAAAAAGCCAAAGCTTTGAAAATTGAGGGAATAAAATGAAAATTGCCATACTTCAGTTCGGAGGCACAAACTGCGACCAGGACGTCCTTCATGTCCTTAAAGACGTTGTGGGTGTGGATGCCGAGACTGTCTGGTACAAACAGGAAGATCTGACAGGTTTTGACGGGGTCGTCGTTCCTGGAGGCTTCTCCTACGGAGACTATCTCAGGGCAGGAGCAATTGCAGCTCGCACTCCAATAATGAACTCAGTAAAAAAACTCGCAGCAGAAGGCAAGCCTGTGCTTGGAATCTGCAACGGCTTCCAAATTCTTACCGAAGCTCGGTTGCTTGAGGGAGCTCTGACAACTAACGAGTATCCGAAGTTCCGGTGCCACTGGACCAATCTCAGGGTAGAAACCGTTGATACACCTTTTACCTCGAAGTTCAGGAAGGGTGAGGTTATCAGGTTGCCTATTGCCCATATGGAAGGTCAGTTCTATGCCGAAGAAAAAACCCTGGCCGAACTTGATGAAAACGAACAAGTTGTCTTCCGCTATGTCGATGAAAAAGGAAAAGTAACGGATGCAGCCAATCCTAACGGTTCTCTCGAAAATATTGCAGGAATTGTAAATACATCAAGAAATATATTAGGTCTCATGCCCCATCCGGAAAGAGCCTCCGAGTCAATCCTGGGCTCAGACGATGGCCTGCGGGTTTTCGAGTCCATGGTGGATTATATTACTGATAATTTCTGATCAACTGATAATTTCTGATCAGTTGACTTTTATTACCGTTGACTTTTATTTATTTATTTATTTATTTATTTATTTCGACTTTTATTGTTTTTTATGTTTATTTCAAGGATAGGGAGTCTCTTATAACCTAAATATAGGAGTTCGTTTATTTATTACCTGAGTTTGACAGTTAGATA
>DUGT01000093.1:0-292 GCA_013331275.1 Methanosarcina sp.
ATTTGTTGAGTAAGGAACTATAGTTATAAACAGAAAATTATTTGATTTTTGATGCTACTCTTCTGACATTTGGGAACTAAACCGGATTATATTTAGTGCTTAGGCTTATAGACCCCAATTGAAGATTCTTGTATATCCGAGATGTATCGCTGTTAGAGCTCTTCTGCCTGATTTAACACAAACTTATAAGGAAAACTGACTTTGCTTCTATCCTTGCAAACTTACGGACTATAGACCATATAGTAGTACTCTATTATTCTTATTCTATTATTCTTATTCTATTACTCTTATT
>DUGT01000093.1:499-20265 GCA_013331275.1 Methanosarcina sp.
TATTATTCTTGCTCTGATGGGTTACCTAGACTGAGTAAAGGGATAGTAAATAGAAAAGTTAGAATAAAAAACTAGAAATTAAAAATGGATTCAAAGAGTAACGTATAAAAAGATACGAATTTAAAATAAAAAACTCAAAATAAAAATATGGAAGAATAATCTTCCGAGTCTTAACGAGCAAGTCCTACTCTTTCATTCCTTTTCTTCTCGACCTGCATATCGAAAAGCATTCCGAAAAGAAGCATCTGAAGCCCTGTACCCAGTACAAGGAAACAAAGCAGAGGGTAGTAGGAAGGAAGAAAATTTTGTAACAAAATCTGCAAAAAGCCCCACAGTCCTAAAAGAACACCAGCGGGCAAGGCAACCATTCCAAGGAAATAGAATAGTACAAGCGGATGGAAATCCAGTACTGTATATTTGACCCTCAGCCTCCATAAAAAACCTCTAAAGATCATGGGAGCTACTTTGCGAATAAACTTGCCGTAGTGAATCTTTGATCTCTCTCTACCGTACCGAGCGGGCATTACTACGTCCATTACTCTCATTCCAAAGGCATTAAGCTTGATCAACAGATCGTTACAATAACCATAATAAGGATAAACTGAATCCAGATCAATAACCTCGAGGGCCTGCCTGGAAATAGCTGTATATCCATTCTGAGGATCCATAACCTGCCAGTAACCACTACCTATTTTTGTGATAAAGCTGAGGAGAAGATTTCCAAAAGATCTCCATTTACTCATCCCGGTCATAAAATCGTCAGTAAGTAATCTATTGCCTTTTGTATAATCAGCTCTTCCCTCAATGATTGGGAAAATCAACCTGGGAAGCTGGGCAGGATCCATTTGATTGTCTCCGGCCATAACCGCAATGATATCCATCTCATCTTTTAGGGCAAGTTTATACCCGTCAATTATTCCTGCACCTACTCCTTTGTTTACTTCATGGCGCAGATAAACAATCCTAGAATCTCCGAACTTTTTTACAATTTCGCCTGTTCGATCTATACTACCGTCATCGATCACGTAAATTCGGTCCACATATTCAGGGATACCACTTAGAGTCTCACCTATAAGTAGTTCTTCATTATAAGCAGGCACGACAACTCCTATACGGGTGCTCTCAAGCTTCCTGAATATAGGGTCTACATCAAAACTAAGGTAGTTAACATTAAGACCTTCAGTTTTTGCTGCAGAAAGCAAGGATTTTAAAGTTAAATGATCTCTGCCTGAACTGATCTTCTGTAATGAGTCTGCAGTTATTGCAAGGAAACCTATTTTTTCTTTAAAAGTACTTTTCCCATTAAAGAGCATTACTGTTTCTTGCTCACAAGAAATACGGCAGGGCCACGAACCCACTGATAGGTCAAACCCATGTCTTAAAGGCTCAAGGATATGAGAAAGCAAATCTATATCCTGCATGCATTCCGGATAGATAAGAACCGCAAGTTCAGAATCAAGAGATGCCTTGTAGAGAACATCAAGTAATGCCTCCTCCCCACCGGAGACAGGAACAACTCGTGCTCCTCCCAAAGCAGCTACTTCCATAGTTCGATCGGTAGAACCTTCATCAAGAACAAATACACGATCCGCGTAACTTGCCGCAATCAAGACTTTGCTTCCAATGGAAGTTTCCTCGTTGTGAGCTGGAATTAAAATAGTAAATTCATGCCTGATCAACCTATCAGAAAGTTGAGATGGCGAAGATACTATGCTCATAGGATCAGAGATTAGAGAATTAAGACCAAGTGTAAGGGCTGAAAACAAACCCAATCCACCCCCCTATACATACGCATATGCTATAACCCCCTTTATCTGTATAAGTGGAAAAATATTAAAGGCTATCATACTAAAAATTATTAGATTAGGATATATATAAGGTTAACATCTGATAAAGATAGTCTCGTAAAAATATAAATACGGAAAAAATTTTCTTACAAAAAATCTGTATGAATAAAATAAAAAAACTAATTGACTGGCAAGATCTCCTTATTTCGTGAAAAGGGAGGCTTGAAGAGCTAGTACACAAAGGAAAGAAATCGAAGAATAATCTAATACGGAAGAGCAAACTTTGCCACTTGAGCAAGTGTTCAAATAGGCACTAATACACTCTTTTAATGTAATATTACAAGTTTAGCAAGAGTTTGACTAGTATATTGAGAAGGTTAATGTCATATAGTATAGTAGGAGTTTGATATTGTACCTGCAAATTATAGATTTACAATCTCGGATAGGCCGGAACTTGATGAGCAACTTTCCAGAGGACAGCTACCATCAGTAACAAGGTCAGGAAATACTTAATGACTCAAAATATCAACAGGCAAATAGTTAAAATATTATAAAAGTAATAAAACACCGAAAAAAGAATTTCAATCTGATACCAAAACTTCATTCTAATAATATTTAGTTATATAATGAAAAGACATTATGAAATGGTTAAAATTGTAATGAAACTGTAATATTTCTGTTTATTGAAAAGGCTTGGAGTATTTATCCTATTCTGTTGTCATTAAGTTGAGTTCACTGACTAATGGAGTAGTTGTGCTTTTCTTATGCAACTAAAACCATATGTTTCTTACTAAGAAAATGTCAGAATATGGAAAGAACCCCAGATTGAAAAAGGTTCTAGCAGAGTAAGAGAACTGAGGGTAGAACTTTATTAGAGACTTCAATTCAACTTTATGCAATCCGAAGGATGGTATGTGAACATATTTTAAGACTCCAGAGTTACTTTCGCAGAGAAAAAAAATCAATATTTCTAATTTTTGTTTGAAATATATAAAGTCTGTGAAAAAATGAGTTAGGAGTTTCAGTAGATACGGGTTAACATGATAAGCCCATATAGATATGTTCCTGAATGAGAATGAAAAGTAGTAACCTAACCAAATATTTAATAAAGATGGAGATCCAAAAAGTATGATTAAGGGGATACTTTGATCAAAAAAATGAAACAAAATAAAAAACTGGGGGATCTGTTTACTAAAAGAGAAGAGTACGATACTATCCGTTTAGAGAAGTACGGAAGCTTTTCCTATTATATTAGCAGTCAAAAAAGCATTTTTGAATCTGAAGTCCCGAGCCTTTTATTAAAAAATGGCATGAATCCCGAATGTTCCAAAAGAAAGAAATTTGTTGTGTGCCTGACTCATGACATTGATTTTGTATGTCCCGGAACGCTGAGTACTGCAGCCAGAACTTTAAAAGCTCTCAAAAAAGAGCAGTTTCTACGGATCTCTACCCTTTCATTTTCAAGAATAAACAAAAACAGGAGCCTTATATGGAGTTTCAGGCAAATTATGGAATTAGAAGGTAATTATAGAATAAAATCCAGTTTTTATTTTCTGGCCCTTGGTTCGGGTAACAAAGACCATACATTCAACGTTGAAGAACTGGAAGGAGAACTTTGCCATATTTCGGATCAAGGATTCTTGACTTCAATCAGGCATGGAAGCTTAAGGAAAAGCTCATTGATACAGTTGAGTGCTATAGATTCTTACTAACGTTTCTTTGGCACAATTTAGATTAGAAAAGCTATAAAGTTATTGTGTTGTGGGGTTATATGGAAACTGCAAAAGGATACGCGGAGAGATTCACAACTAATCTTGATGTGATTCTCAGCGTAATGGGATTCGGTTTAGGGTTATTAATTGTTTCCTTGTACTATATCATCAACCTAAACCAGGAAGATATCGGAATTACCGTTCTTTCCGCCTGTTTGATCTACTTTGTATTTAGAAATAAATTTAAGAGTGAGGCCGCAATCTCTTCTCAAGAAAACAGGTTTAAAAGTATACTGGGTATCTCGTTTTATCTCATTTTTCTGGCATGTGTTTTTATATATAGTACGAATCTGTACTACAGGCCCATATCTTCCTTTATATTGATATGTATCCTTGCAGCAATTATCGCCTCCCAGATTCTTTATGTTAGAGAGGGAGACGGAGTGACCTCTTCATTATTGCAGATATTCCTACTGTCAATTCTTATTAGAGTTGGAATTTTTTATAATTTTCCAAGTATAATGGGCTATGATGCTTATTTCCATGCTAGTATGGCACGGGCAGTTACTGATACCGGGTTTGTTGCTCCGATTGAAACGAGCGGTAAGTACTTTTACTACCCGCTTTTTCATATTTTTATCTCAATTATTCAGATAATAGGCGAAACCGATATCAAAGACGCAATATTTTATTCCATAGGATTTGCCAGCGTTTTAAGTACAGTAGGCGTTTACCTTGTAGGAAAGAAACTTGAAGGTGTTCAGATGGGGTTGCTGGCTACTTTACTAATAAACTTAAACAATCATAATATCGTTGCAGGAATTACAAATATAACTCCTGGTTCTCTTGTTCTTTGCTACTTTATATTCATTGTATACGCGATCTTTAGCGAGAAACAGAGCTTGAGATATACAGCAGTTATCCTGTTAATTACTATTCTAATGGTTCTGACTCATCAGTTGACAACTTTTGTAGTATTTCTTTCTTTAGTCTCAATTTGCGTAGGTAAATATCTGCATAATCGTGTATATAAGAGTCTTTTCACGAAAGCAAATAGTTTTAATTATATTCTTTTTTTGATAGTTAGTTTACAAACATACTGGATGTTCACATATGTTAATACAGATACTTCGTTTCTTGAAATGGTTCTCAGTCCTCTTATGGATGTCCTTCAAAGCGGATCAAGCTACTCAAGTAACGAACTTATTGTAGGTTCCGTATCTAATCAGGAAACACTGGAAACACTTCTACTTCATATAAGCTACCTTGCCCTACCTTTTTTCGCAATAGGAGGGGTATTAGTATGGTTTTCTCGCGAAGATGTCAAAAAAATCAATAAATTTTCTATTGCTTTAGTTGTTATAATCCTGTATGGTCTTGCTTATGGAATTCCTTTATTGGGAATGAGGAATTTCCTTACAAGCCGATGGTTCCCATTGATAGCAGTGTTCCTGGTACTAGTTTCTGCATCATATATGTTGAAGTTAGTAAGTCTTTTTAACTCAAAAAATGCAAAAATCCTCATAATGTTCACAATAATTCTTCTATTTTCGTTTGTAATGGTTACAACACCAGGCATAAATAAAGACAACCCACTTGTAGCAAAGGACACAACCGTAAGAAACCAGTTCAAAAGTATTGAAATAGAAGCTATTAAAACAGTAACCACGAAGTACTCTGGAAATATTCTTATGGACTCTCCATATGATAGTTGTCTCTTTTACAGAGACAGAGGATATGATTCCAGTAACGCAACATATTTTAACATTCAGCATATACAGACTGGAGAGACTGATGGTAATCCGGTTGTTTTGCTGAGAAAGTCAACTATTAAAGAACCTATCTCTATTAATGACCCTGAACGTTATGGAGTAAATATTATCCAGACATTGCCAGAGGGATTTTTCAACAGATTCAAAACACATGATTACGCCCGAGTATATGATAACGAGGAGGTATTTGCTTACATAAAGGAAGAAAAAAGACCAGAAACTAAGAGACCATGATAGTCTCCATTTACTTATTGCGAGATGAAAAAAGCCCATATGTTGGGACTTGCGTTTTAAAGTTGGAAGTAATTATGTCAAACTTTATCGGTAATGTGTTAAAACTTGTATCAGGGAGTGTTGCTGCACAGATTCTGGGTATACTTCTTGTACCAATAGTCACTAGAATTTATAGCCCTGACGATATGGGAGTCTTTCAGCTTTTTGTAGCAGTATCAGGTATACTGGTAATTTTCTCTACTTTTTCATACCAGTTTGCTATTATGTTGCCAAAATCCGAAGAGGATTCTGCAAATGTATTTTTCCTTTCCTCAATTTTAGTTACTTTTATATCTTTACTCGTAGCCATAGCAGTGATAATCTTTCCAGAAGATATTGAGCATATTATTGAGTATATATTTCATACTAAGGGATCCTCAAAATACTTAATCTATCTTCCTGCAATAGTATTCTTTAATGGCCTTTTTTTCGTGCAGAATTACTGGCTTTCAAGAAAACTACGTTTTGGAGTTGTTGCAGGATCTAGAGTGTTAAACGCTTTATCGACCAAACTGCTTCAGTTAATTCCTTTCTGGACCGCATCACCTTTGGGTCTAATTGCAGGTTATACTCTGGGATATGGACTTGCAGATCTGGCTATGCTCAAAGGCGTAAGAGAGGACTTAAAGGTCTTCAAGACAGTATCAGTAAAAAAAATGAAAGAAATGGCTATTGAATATAAAAATTTTCCTTTATTTAGTTCATGGTCTACACTTTCAAACACAATCTCTCCACAGGTGCCTACTTTCTTGCTTGCATATTTTTACAGCACAAGCGTTGTCGGATATTTCTCACTTGCGAATCAGGTAGTAAACATGCCCATGGGACTTGTCGGGACAGCTATACAACAGGTTTTCTTCCAGAAAATTAGTGAGGTGAAAAATGGGAACTCAAACGGCGATATGAAAACTATTGTAAGCGAAGTTTACAAAAAGCTAATTTTAATAGGAATATTCCCTATGATACTCCTATTGATCCTGGGAGAAGAAATATTTACATTTGCTTTCGGGAAAAACTGGTATGTAGCAGGCACTTATGTAAAAATCCTTGTGCCGTTTATATTTCTTGTTTTCCTTGCCTTACCCATTTCAACTCTCTACAGTGTGTTTGAAAAGCAAAAAGTCTGGTTTACTTATAGCACAGCTCTTTTACTCTCAAGGTTCGTAGCACTTGCCATAGGAGGAGTTTACGCAAAAAGTGCTGAGTTTTCTCTTTGCTTGTTTAGCCTCACAGGAGTTATATTCGCTCTCTGGAATAATGCATACTTACTTAATCTTGTAGGGATAAGTAAAAGGGAAAGCCTTGAAATCCTCACTAAATACACAGTTATTGGAGTAGTTATCTCAATCCCATTGATTCTACTAGAAACACTCTCTGCGAATTTTTATCTCATTATACTTGCAGCTATCATCATAACCCCTATCTATTACGGGATAGCTCTTCATGACGATCCTACGTTCAAGAGGATATTTTCAGCCTTTCTCGTGAATATAAAAAATAGAACCTGAAAGGGTTTAATTTCCTTTTTAGAAGAAACTTACTGAAAGTTGGTCTCTGAAGAGATCAGTTTATAGAAGAAAAAGCAGAGTTTCAGTCAAATAAACAAGGCAAAAACCATTAGAAAAATAATGAAAAAAATAATTTTGGGATATTCCCTAATTTTATATCTTTTAAATTTCGATTTTTATCAGTAAGTTTCTTTGTGAGTAGTTTTATACAGGGTTTTTGCAATTGAATATTTTTTGCTCTCTAGAGTCACACTATAATAGGGAATTAACTCAGGAGAAAAGCCCATAATGAAATCCGCAAACCTGGAAATATTTGCTGCCATTACGTTCATATACTCGAAGTTTCGGGATTTCAGGTCAAGAAATTCGTTATAATACAGAAGAGCGTTCGGACCCAACCGACCAAAGTCCGGGTTCAAGGCTGAGGTCCAGGTTATACTACATTTCTTTCCATACAGATTTAAGTGAGCTGCAATAGCTTCGCCCTCAGGAGTCTCTGTGACAAACATATAGCCAATATCTTTTTCCTGAATTAGCTTAAACACTCTTTCGAAGAAACCTCTGGGAAGAGGAGGGGCTAAGTTTTGCTTTTCGTATACCATTGAGAGCAGATGGTAATATGTCTCAGGGTCATTCCATATCCTGGTTTTAAGTCCTGCCTCATTTGCAGTTTTAAGCTCCCTTCGGATCTTTCTTGAAAGATTATTATCTACATCTTCGTTGAGATTCAAATAATGGGTATAGTGTACAGTGGAGTCCCATCCGTACCACGTAAAAGGTCTTACGTCTTTAAAACCTGGAGCAAACGTAAGGTGAATACTATCAAATCCCTGCTTACAAAGAAATTCCCTGAGAGGATTAAGAATATCGTGAACTTCCTGTACCTGTTTACTTGCTTTAGAGCTGGCACTCTCTTTTATAAGAGGCCCGCTGTAACTAGTCATATCACAGGTTGAATTCGCGATTCTAAGAGCTCCCTTAATATTTTTAATAAAAAGAGGACATCCTCCCACAAGCTCACCTTTTCTGAAACAACCATAAATTCTAAGTTCCTTTTCCAAGACGTCCCTGCAAATTCCAAGCCACTCACTTGTATGGAAGAGTGTACCAGGCTGAGCTTTTTCTACGAGCAAATCCCATTCATTATATTCAGATGGTGCTAGTTCTCTAACTTCAACTTCGTCCATTTTAAGCCCCGTACAAATAAATAATTATTCTCTATGATAAGTTATAGGAAAACGTAAGACTGGTTTTAAGCCTTCATTTCTCGGTCTCAAATGATGATTTGCAGACTTCGTTAACCTTTTTCGCAATGCTGTACCAGCTGTAATTTTCAGTAACATAACTTAAACCTTTTGAACCTAATTCCATTCTTAAATCGGGATTTTCAAGCAGCTTTAAGATACCTTCTGCAAGAGCTTTCGGATTCTCTGGAAGGACAGGAATCCCCCCCCCTGATTCAAGTACTTCGTATACACCACTGATATTGCTTGCAACTACAGGTTTTCCGCAAGCCATGTATTCATATAACTTCAAAGGAGACAGGCCTATTTTTGCGTTTCTGGCAAATATAAAAGGAGCGGTACAGATATCGCTAGCATTAATGTAGAGAGGCACGCGATCGTAGGCAATCACGCCCGTAAAAATGAACTTGTCCTCAACTTCAAGTTCCCGGGAGAGCTTAATAAGATTGTGTTTCATGGCACCATCTCCGACAATCAAGAAGTGGCATTCCGGAAATGCGGAAAGGATGTGTGAAGCTGCCTTTATCAGATACTCGACTCCTTGCCAGGGAGCAAGATTGCCCACAAAGCATACAAAATGAGTTTTAAGGTCCAGACCAAGTTCTTTTCTGCATGTTTCCTGTTCTAGTGGCTGGAACAGAAAAGTATTTGCACCGTTAGAAACCACAAATATTTTTTCTCCAGGAATTTTATAGCCTTTCTCAAGATTTGATTTTATTCCTGGAGTCACAGCAATGATTCTGTCCGAAAACCCTAGAGCTTTCTTGAGAATAAACAGTTTTAACCTGGCATGTGCAGAAAAATATTGGTTTGAGAAATTGTTTTTCTTTTCTGCATGCGAAAACTCATTTTCTTCAGATTTTTCCCTGAGGAGGTTCTTTTCATCTTCAGGAATTCCGTTTAACTCATAAATAATTCTTTTGCATCTGCTTTTACAGAATAATCCAGCAAGAAAGCCAAAATTGGGATTGCGGGTATATAGGACATCAAAAGTCTCGGAGCCCAGAAGGTGTATAGAAATTTTTAAATAGTTGACAGTAAGTGAAAGGAAATTTCCAGGAGAGACATAATGGCTGTGAACATTAGCCAGATTTGAAAAAGAGATCTCACCTACAGTAAAAATGTGGACCTCATTGTCAAGCCTGGCAAGATTACTAACAAGCTCATACCTGTGAATAAGTGAGCCATCAGCAAGAGAAAGAGGTCTTACCATATCTAGAAAAAGCATCTTCAAATTATCACCTGTAAGTGAACTGCTCCTTCTAGAAGCTTGCTAATATTCACTGCTCTCTCTCCTTTATGTCTCTTGAATTTGAGCTAACATTTTTCGAGATTCTGGATAACAGTCCTCCAGGTCCCTGGTTTCTGTAGTAAGCCCTTACTTCAGGGTCCTGAATTTTTTTCTCCTTTCGAATTACCGAACTAAAGTACCCCCAGCAGTAGGCAATGCCTGTATAGTAAGGGGACTTCACGGAAAGATGGAGTACATTTAAGAGGGCCATGAAAGAGTTTTTGCCAAGGTAATAAGCCATCCAACCGTTTTTGAGATATCCGCCCCAGAGACCATTAGCTGCACTTGTTTTACGCTTTTGGATCTGGACTACCTCAGTATACTGCATGAGTCGCCAGCCTCGCAGGAGAGCCTTTATATTAGAAATTGAATCTGGGGACGGCTCAACCTGGTAACCGCCAGTTTCAAAAAAGCATTCTTTCTTCCAGATTCGTCCTGTACCTCGAGGAAGATTTTTTGCAGTTACTTCCAGGGAAAGTTTTCCGTCAGTATCATAATATATTCCCCCACTTACAATTCCTAGAGAATTATCCTTTTTAAGCTCAGACAGAAGTTTTCCAAAATAGTTTTTTTCGAGAACTGTATCAGCATCCAGGAGGCCTATATACTCGAACTCGATATTATTTTTCTTAGAATACTCAAGCGCATAGTCAAAACCCTGTTTGCAAACATAACTGTAGTGAAAAGTAATATCTCTTGGCCTTGGAGGCAATCTTATGATCTGGATCCAGGAACATTTTGACTGCAGGTCTTCAAGGATACGTGATGTTCCATCCGTACTTCCGTCATCGACTACAATCCATAACTCAGGTTTTAACTCCTGCCCTATTACAGCTTTCGAAACTTCCGGAAGGTTTTGTTCTTCGTTCTTTGCAGGAGTAACCAGCAGATATTTTCCTTTTAATTCAGTTTCTATCTGCCCACCACCTGTAGATTTCTTTTCCGCTTGTTATCCAAGCTCCTTTTTCGAAGCAGTACTGAAGCACTTTCTCGTACAACTTTACCCAATCTTTTCGGAAACTACAACCAAATACGAAATTGTGCCATAGCAGTGTAATAACACCGTTAAAGCTTGCTGTAGTATCAATTAGATTTTTTGTGCGCTCCCAGGCTTCCTCGAAAGATTTGGAAGTAGCAAAAAGCGCAACGTCCATAACGACAAGTGGAATTTCGAGAATATCTATTTCTTTTCCTGTGTCAAGGTTATATGGACTGAAAGGATGGCACATTCCATTCCTGAAGCCCGTACAGTCATAGTACCCGAAAGTGGAGTCATAACTAAAACCGGCATCTGCAAGTATTTCCCAAGAGTTGGGAGTTTTGAACCTTAGGTAGTGATTGCGAAAACCTATTACTTTTTTACCCAGAACGGCTTCAAGTCTTTGTTTTTCTGTTTTTATTTTATCAGGGCTATTGTATGAGTAGTAACCTCCGTGAAGACCAACCTCCCATCCTCTATCTGAAATTTCTCCCAAATAATGTTCTATGTCCTCAATATCATACCTAAATCTTATTGGGTCAGTTTCTGCAGTAATGAAATAAAAAGAGGACTCTGCTTCAAAACTGGCTTCAATGTCCATAATTTTCGAAAAATTGAGATAAGGAGAGTAGTCTATTCCCCTCAGTTTCCACAGTAACTGAGCTGCAGAATCCTTGAAATTTAATTGTTTAAGGCTGTAAACTGATGACAACAAGCTATGTGAAAGAGGTGGGTAAATATCATCTACATCGTGAGTCAAACAAACGGCAAATGGTTGATTTTCAGGGAATTTGATCCGCATCCCATTTTCCATAAGATATCTGGATACCTCAGGCTCAGAAGCGTTTCGGAGATATTTTTCAGAGAAAAGAAAACGCTGATGCTTATCCAACTTTTCAGGATAATACTCTTCTTTTCGGGTGAAAAGATCCCATAAATCCTGGTTTTTCATCAGTAGTTCATGCATAAGACTCATCCGAAATAGAAGATAAAGAAAGTCCAGATTTTTTTTCAGGAAGACTTTCTATGAGTTTGACCACAAACTCTGTAACATTGATTTTATCCCTGAGAAGAGCCGCTCTTTTCAGGCTCCAGGTTTTCTTAAGTTCCGAATCTTTGAAAAGCTCTGTAATTTTTGTCAGGGCAGATTGTGAATCACTGTAATTAAAAAGCAAACCGTACTTTTTCTCGAGTTCAGAAAAGTTCCCCATCGTTCCTGCAAGAGTGGAGATATAAATAGATGGAGTTCCCAGAATTGCACTCTCAACAGCCATTGTTGCTCCTTCACCTACGTATAGATTGGCGTAATAGAGCAAGTGGTGAATTTTTTCTGGGGAGACCCAGATTCTATACTTCTCAAATCCTGTTTCCAGGGGTCCTTCTGAAGTGATGAATACTTTTCCGAATTTTTCGGCCTCCTGGATAAGTGCTACTTTATTTTTGATTCCATGTTGGCCTACATCATGGTGCGCACCCCATGAAACGAAGCGAAGGATTGTAAAAGGCTCCCCCTCCTCTACCCCAATGTCTTTCAGAATTTCAGGACGAGGAGTAAAATAAGATGGGTGAAGATAAGCCAGTTCATGATACCCACAATACCTTATCTGTTTTCGTCCTTCATTTTTTAGATAGCATGAAGGAGTACAGATTATGTCACAAAAGGGATAGGTTAACTTCTGCGCCAATACTGCGTGTTCGGTGTCGTTAAAAATTATGGATCTTTTCCGTTGTATCCAGGCTACTTGAGCTATAGCTGGAGAAAGGATACCTATAAAAACATCAGGATCAAACTGTTGAGTAATTTTAAAAGTTTTGAACTCTCTTATAAACCATTCTTCAAGTAAATTGATCTTTCCTGGTTTTACTTTACTCAAAACAGTATGCTGAATTCCATAAGCATTCAAGAGCTCTATTACTACATCCTTGTCTCGCGAGACTACCATTACTTGATGCCCTTTTTTCTCAAGACTCCATATAGTGTTTTTAAAAAAATGAACATGGGCTGGATGCCCTATATCGACAAGAACTCTCAACTTTTCACTCCCCAATTAATACTTTTTATAATTATAATGCGCCGAAAGAAAGTCTGTCTGTTCGAGTAGTCTTTTGAGATTGAGAGGTCGGAAACTAACCCCCAGCCTGATTTGAAAGTATATGAGACAAATTAATATCAACAAATCAGAAAATCTTCCTGCTTTATTCTCTCTTACTTTAACAAATGTGTTCAGTCAACTCCTGGTTTTCACCCAACCCCAATTTCAAACTGTTCTATCAGATAGAACTCCCCGCCTAGTTCTACCTTAAAAATAATAACTGTCCATCTCCAGCGGCTGAAGATCCCCTTATTAGTGCCCTTATCAGGCTCATTTTTTTAATTTAGTTATAGGTGTTAACAGACTAAATTATGATTAGAAGATAAATGGCTCAAGGATAAATAATTATGGAAAACATAGTTACTGAACTAAGATAACTAGAACTTTCATTGTTGAAAATATAGACAGGATATTCTCAAAAATAGAAAATAAAAATTATTTAACTTTATTTAGACAGAAAAATAGACTTACTTAAAAGGAAAAGAAGTACTTAATAAATAAAATTTTAAACTTTGAGAGGGTTACTTTGCAAAAATTATCTTGAAGCCTGCAAAGAGAAAACTAGCAATAAAACATATTACAAGAGGATAAACTCCCATATCCATTGAATCCACAGAAAACTCATCTTCTTCTCTGGAAGCCAGCAACATCTCCTTCATACCCACAAGAGCAATTAGTCCCGCAACCGTTACTCGATAATATACAGGGATTCCAAAATCAGTTGAAAGAAAGCAGATTCCTAAATATGGAAGAGAATTCCCCGCTGTAAACTCTGTACCCAGGCCAAGTATTGAAAACATTATAAAATCCCCAAAATTTCTGTAAGGAGTTGCTAAACATGTATCAAATCCTAACTATACAAGGTATAGCCTTTAAACTATATAACATGTGAAGAATTATTGGGAACTTTGCACCAAAAACCATATAGATTGACAATTTCCAGAGTGAACCTGTAAAGAGTTCCTATCAAAAAATAAATAAGAATTGGAATTGATTACTCTCCAATTCTCAATAAAGAGGTTCAAATTTATGAAAATTTCCGTTATAGGGTCAGGATATGTGGGCTCGGTCACGGCCGCATGTTTTGCAGAAGTCGGGCATGAAGTAGTCTGCGTAGATGTCGACAAGAAAAAGATGGATCAGATAAACGCAGGCATTTCTCCGATATATGAAGAGGGACTTGGAGAGCTTTTGCAAAAGTATGCCGGAAAAAGTCTCACTGCAACCACTGACTATGAATATGCGATCATGAATACGGACATTTCCTTTGTCTGTGTAGGAACTCCTTCCGCAGAAGATGGAAGCATAGACCTTTCAATCGTTCGTGCAGCAACAGCAAGTATAGGGGCAGTACTGGCAAAGAAAGAGGGATACCATGTAGTGGTTGTTAAAAGCACAGTTGTGCCCGAGACAACTGAAAAATTTGTCCTTCCTATTCTTGAAGAAAATTCAGGAAAAATAGCCGGAAAAGATTTTGGAGTTGCAATGAACCCCGAGTTCCTTAGAGAAGGAAAAGCCGTCTACGACTTTATGCATCCTGATAAAATAGTTGTTGGAGCAATTGACAAAAAATCTGGAGATCTTGTCTCGGAACTTTACCGGACCTTTAAGTGTGAGGTCACCCGCACGAGTCTATCAACAGCAGAAATGATTAAATATGCAAATAACTCCCTTCTGGCAACCAAAATATCCTTTGCTAATGAAATTGGTAATATTTGCAAAAGGTTAAATGTTGATACCTACGAGGTTATGGAAGCTGTAGGTAAGGACTCCAGAATATCTCCAAAGTTTTTGAATTCTGGAGCAGGATTTGGAGGGTCCTGTTTTCCAAAAGATGTAAAAGCACTTATAGGTAAGGCAAAAGAAATAGGATATTCTCCAGATCTTCTAGAATCGGTAATTGCAGTAAATGAAAAACAGCCAATTCTTATGACTGAAATACTCCAGAAAAAGATAGGAAGCCTTACAGGCAAAAAGATTGCAGTCCTTGGGCTTGCATTTAAGAACGATACGGATGATATAAGGGAGTCCAGAGCTATCCCTGTTATTGCTGAACTTCTAAGATTAGGAGCAGAGGTTTCGGCTTACGATCCAATGGCAACCGAGAATATGAAGCGAATCTTTCCAACAATTGAATACTCCGAGAAAGCTAAAGACGCTCTTAAAAGTGCTGATGCTTGCCTTGTAATGACAGAATGGGATGAGTTCAATCAACTTGATTCTGAATTTGAAGGAATGAAGGAAAAGATAGTAATTGATGGAAGACGGATAATTAAAGCGAAAAATATAGATTGTGAGGGACTCTGCTGGTAAAAACCGGCAGAAATTATTTCTTTTTTTACACAAATTTATATATTTTAGCTTTACTGACCTTCAACTGCCTTTATAAGTCTGATTTGTCTGAAGGTTCCTCTACCGCGACTAGAATTTCTCTTAAGTACTCAAGTACGTTTTCTCTAAGATTTTCATTCTCAAGAGCAAAATCTACTATTGATTTCACGTACCCCAACCTGTCTCCTGTATCGAATCTTTTTCCTTTGAACCTGCATGCGTAGATCATTTGCGACCTGTTAAGAACCCGAATCCCATCAGTTAGCTGGATTTCATTTCCTACCCCTGTTCCGGCTTCTTTTATACAGTCAAATATTTCGGGAGTGAAAACATAGCGACCTATTGCTCCCAGATTGGAGGGAGCATTTTCAGGTGACGGTTTTTCGACAATGTCCTCAAGTACGTAGAGGGAATTATTAAGAGGCTTACCTTTTATAATTCCGTAGCTACTTAATTTTTCACGAGGAACTTCTTCCACTGCAAGCGTGGATCTCCCATATTTCTCAAAATTATCTATGAGCTGGGCAGTGCAGGGCTTGTCATTCACAATAATATCGTCCCCAAGAAGCACGGCAAAAGGTTCGTCCCCAATATGGTTTTCTGCCCTGAGAACCGCGTCTCCGAGCCCATTGGGCTCTTTCTGGCGGATGTAGTGAATATCTACAAGAGAGGAAACGTCCCGGACAAGTTTTAGAAGTTCACTGTTGTGTTTTTTCGCAAGATGCATTTCGAGTTCAGGAGAATCGTCGAAATAGTCTTCAATTGCCCGTTTCCCCCTGCCTGTAATAATGATTATATCCTCAATTCCCGAGGCAATAGCTTCCTCTACAACATACTGGATCACAGGTGTGTCAATAATAGGAAGCATCTCTTTTGGCATTGATTTGGTGGCAGGTAGGAAACGGGTCCCAAGGCCAGCCGCTGGAATAAGCGCTTTTTTAACGATCAAAGTAAACTCTCCGGTAAAAGAATTCTGTGAAACGATTGTTCACATAGTTGGGTTAAAAATACTTATTAACCAGAGAATCTTTAATTTTCTCCGGTTATTTACTCATCCCGCCTATAGGGAAAAAATAAAAGTATTTTCTGACCACTTTAAGACATAGTAGTAGAGTATTAATCGAAAGAAAGACTGTTTGGTATTTTCCATGGCTGCAAAGAATAAAATACTTGTGACAGGGGGAGCCGGTTTTATTGGAAGCCACCTTGTAGACCGCCTTGTAGAAAAAGGAAGCCAGGTCACTGTTTTTGATAATATGAGTTCAGGAAAAATGGAATTTATAGAAAAACATCTTGAAAACCCGGACTTTACCTTGATAAAAGGAGACCTGCTTAACCAGGAGGCAATAGAGAAAGCCTGTAAAGGTATTGATTTTATTTTTCATGTAGCTGCGAATCCTGATGTCAAGCTTGGAGCCTCCGATACAAGAATTCACCTAAATCAGAATATTATGGCGACCTATAATCTTCTGGAAGCAATGAGAAAAAACAATACTGAAAAAATTGCATTTACTTCTACCTCGACAGTTTATGGGGAAGCGAGCATTATGCCTACTCCAGAAGATTACGGCCCTCTTATTCCTATATCTCTTTACGGTGCCTCAAAACTAGCCTGTGAAGCCTTGATTACTTCGTATTCTCATACTTTCGATATGCAGGCCTGGATATTTCGCTTCGCAAATATTGTAGGCCCACGTAGTACACATGGAATTACGGTTGATTTTGTAAAGAAACTGCGAAAAAACTCTAATTTACTGGAAATCCTGGGTGATGGCAAGCAAGAAAAATCCTACCTCCACGTGTTAGAGTGCATTGACGCAATATTGTTTGTAATTGAGAACAATAAAGAAAAAATAAATATCTTTAATATCGGCTCCGAGGACACTATCAGTGTCATAGAGATAGGAAAGGCTGTTATAGAAGAAATGGGTCTTTCTAATGTCAAATTTACCTATACCGGAGGAAACAGAGGGTGGAAAGGCGATGTGCCAAGAATGAGGCTAGGGATTGAAAAAATGAAGAACTTGGGCTGGAAGCCGGTCTATACATCGGAGAGAAGCATTAGAGAAACAACAAGGGCATTACTTGATAAAAAATTAGTAGAATAACTTATATTCCATTTTTCTTAAACAATTTTTTGTCAACCAGTATGAAAGTAAAGATAAAATTACTGCTTGACCTCGCTTTTGGCTCTGAATAAGTACCTTCGTATTAAAGAAAGTTCGTGGTCTGTGAATCCGCCTACTAAGAACATCATAACCAGATAAATAAGTACACCCATACCTGCAATCTCAAAGAGTTCAAAGATGCTTGAGATAACGAAGTAGGAAACAAAGAGATACATAGTTACTGAGGACAGAACGCTTTTTACAATATCATGAAGATAAAAATCAAGTTTAAAATGTTTTAAGGAAATATGCATACAAAGCACAGCCATTAAAAAGTAAGATAATAAGGTTGAAAGTGAAGCTCCAACAATTCCAATGGAAGGTATCAGCAGAAGGTTGATCAGTACATTCGAAACTGCTGCAACAATATTGATGTAGGTCGTAGTCTTTGTTTCCTTGATAAGGAGCATTGTATTGACAAATATCTGGAAGATTCCTGCCAGAAGACCTGAAAAAGCAATAATAGGAATTACAAACCAACCCGAAAGAAAATCATCAGTTGTAAGGATCCCAAGCAAAGGTTTCGCAAGAGCTGAGAGCCCGAAAACTGCAGGAATTGAGATAAGAAGGAAATATCTTAGAGAATGAGACATATAAATTCTTACTTCATCTGTTTTATTCTCATCGAATAGCTTTGATAACTCGGGAAGAAGTATGAGCTGAAGAGAGCTTACAAAAAGCTGTATAAGACTACCAATTGAACAGGCTGCCGAATATACGCCTACGCTTCTAAGACCGAGAAAGTAAGTAACCATATATCTGTCACTAGATTCCGTAATCCATCTAATAAGTGAATTGGGAGTTAGCGGTAGAGAAAATTGCAAGTACTCTTTTATGTAAGTAAACCGAGGGATTACGAATCCAATCTGTGATATAATCATCAGAAGAGAAATTAAAAAAATGGAACCCTGTACAAGTAGAGTAGCCGCAATTACGCCAAGAAGCCCATATCCTACTTTAAGAAGAAAGAGAATAAAAAATAATTTTCCAAACGTTTCAAAAAGGGTTAAGTAAGAAAATGTCTGAATCTGCCTGAAAATCCTGAAATAAAAAAGAGATATGGACTCAATTACACTCAAGAGAATTAAAAGGGAACCTGCCTGAATAAAATAAGTTGCATGAGGATCTTTAAAACCGAACGTTGCTAAAGGTTCGGCAAGTATATACAATGAAAAGGAGGCCAGAAGGCCAGACACAGTCACGAAAAAAAGAATGGAATAGACAGCCTCCTTTATTATCTCCTTCTCTGTTTCAGAGGATAAAAACCTGACAAAACCCATAGAGAGGCCCATCAGTGCAAGAGGGGAGATGAGAGATACAGTGGTATTGATCTGAGCCCAGAGTCCGTAGTCGTATGTTCCAAGGGTTTTTGTGATTATCGGAAGTAAGAAGAAAGTTCCCAGATTTGTAAGTACCTGAACTGTCCCGATAAAACCAACATCCTTTGCAAACTTTTGATATGACACCATATCACCTAAAAGAACCCGTTTTAAAGAATTTCCAGTGAAAGAAGTCTTGAAAATAGTCTTACAAGAAAGTTTTTCTTACGACTTGACCAGACTAACTATTCTAGCCCGAAATTTAAATCCTTGTGAATGCTGATCATTTGGCTCAAGTTTTGACCTCTCAGTAGAAGTTTTATTTATAACCATATCATAAAAAATTTCATTCATGAAAAATACCTTTAATTTTATTTCAAAAGCTTAGGTATATTTTTATTCATATTTAGTATTAACTTTAAACTTGTTTAGACTCATTTTTTTTAATAACAACCAAATTTTAGCTACCTCGAGTAAGAGATTTCTACAAAAGATAAAAGCCTTTGTGCTGAAATAAATTTTGTCAGAAGTTCAATGAGCGTTAATTGCGACTTCCTGAAAAATAGATAAATAACTAAATAAAAAGAATTAGGAATGCAACTACCATAAGTTCTGAAATATCAGAAAATCGAATTATAAATTTAAGCAACGTAGGCCTGGATCCAAAAGAGATCCTGAGCTGGGAATAAAACTTTTACAGAGAAAGATAAATTTGACAAAGAAGAATAATCTTGGGAGCAAAAATAAGTAAGTTAATCCCTATTAGTAGGTCTAGAAACCATACTAACTTGCTTAAAATGATTCTACGGATAATTTTTAAAATTTTATGTTTTTATAGTAAATCTAAAAAAAGTTCCAAAAACATCCGACAATAGAAGCTTGTTCTGGGTCGGAAGTGACGGAACTCCTTGAGAATGCAAACTTTTACTTGTACACTACACTCAGTTTTGGTACCTGACTAATGTTTCCACAGTCAGCACTATAGAAGGCGATATAGTTACCATTTTCATTGCGGGCTTTTAGAAGAAAACCTGTGTTTTCATACTTGCCATTAACATACTCTTTTACAAGATCGGTTACATTGAGCTCATAGTACCTGCTATCTGGCAAGCTACTGGCTTTCAGGGTTAATGTAGCATATGGAGTACTGCCCTGGAAAACACCATTTTTATCATACCAGTTTCCTCCAGCATTATTCCATGCAACATTTGCATTCTTTTTATTCCAGCTCACATACTCAGGGTTCCAGGAAACAGGCCTGTAGATCTCTATAACAGTATCATTTGGTC
>DUGT01000093.1:20351-20954 GCA_013331275.1 Methanosarcina sp.
CTATAACAGTATCATTTGGTCGTGTACTGGAAGGATAATACCAGAAAAGAGAAAGAGTTGCACTATTTACCTCTGTGCCACTGGTATACTCATTTAAGTTAAATGATATAACAGCCCTATACTTTCCAACATCACTTAGTTCTCCCACATCGATAAATGATGTGTCAGAATAGACTCCCTCAGGTGAGGTTTCACGCAGACGGTTGTCTTTTGCACCAGTAATAGTTGCATTTACAGTTACCCTTTTCTTAATATTAAGCTTTGGTACCTGGCTTGTGTTTTCGCAGTCAGCACTGTAGAAAGCGACATAGTTATCATTTTCATTGCGGGCTTTTAGAAGGAAACCTGTGTTTTCGTACTTACCACTGACATACTCTTTTACGAGATCGGTTACATTGAGCTGGTAGTACCTGTTATCCGGCAAACTACTGGCTTTTAGAGTTAACGTAGCATATGGAATACTGCCCTGGAGGACACCGTTTCTGTCATACCAGTCTCCTCCGGCATTATTCCATGCAACATTTGCATTCTTTTTATTCCAGCTCACATACTCAGGATTCCAGGAAACAGGCCTGTAGACCTCTATAACAGTATCATTTGGTC
>DUGT01000093.1:21063-22330 GCA_013331275.1 Methanosarcina sp.
CTATAACAGTATCATTTGGTCGTATACCGGAAGGATAATACCAGAAAAGAGAAAGAGTTGCACTGCTGATTTCAGTAGAATTGGTGTATTCACTTACGTTAAACCATACAAAGTCTCTGTATCTGCCAACACTGCTTATTCCTCCTACATCAAGATATGTTTTATCCGGAAAGACATCCTCAGGAGATGCTTCACGTATGCGGTTATTGTATATCTCGCCAGAGAGATTCAAAATGACATTTATTTTTGCAACTTCAGAATCATTGAGCTTACCATCACTTACTTTAAAAGATATTGTGTAGGTTCCTTCCTGATCATTTACCGGCCTCCAATTAAAAAGCCCTGAACTTTCGTTAAAACTTACACCTGCAGGAAGGACTGAAGCTGAGTATGTAAGGCTGTCTCCATCCTCATCAGAAGCTTTTACTAAAATACTCATGTTCTCTCCAGTTTTTACCGTAACCTCAGAAATAGGCTTCATTATAGGAGCATCATTTACCTCAGAAACCCCTGAAAGAGATGCATAGATCGTGTTTCCATATCTTCCTATATTGATTCTGTTTCCATTATCTTCAGGCTCATTAGAATAGTTCGAATAGGCATATCCGGCATCAATACAGGGAGAGCTAACTTTGTCCTTAACCCAGGTTTTCCCGTTCCAGCGGCCTGAGACCGACTGAAGATGACAGTCATGGTTTTTCGGATCTGCAAAAAGAGGGTTTACATAGATATCAGTTGTCGATTTGCAGTTTTTATAGTTACCTGCCGAGTTATTGTAAAGGCAGTTGTTCTCCAGCACAAAAGAGTGTGTTTTAGGTAGATAATTAATAATTCCATATCCAGTCCCACTTGGGGACTTTGTGCGCAGCTTGGTATTTACAATTATGTTGTTGCGGACAATTGTTGTGAACCCATCACCTTCTGGCACATAGCCTGGAGTGTAACTGTTAATATACATGTTCGCGATTGCAGCGTGATATACTCCGTCAAAGACATTGTTTTCAATGACAGTATCCTCGAATCCACCTGTTATTATGCCACCTACCCAGGTAATGCTAGGATTAGTGCCAGTGTCATAGAAAATATTGTGATGAATATAGACATTTTTCGCCTTGTCTCTGGTAGCAGAAGAGGTATCATAATTAAAAAGCCAGATGCCAGGACAATAGGTATTATGGATAGTGTTATTGTAAATCTCTACATCGTCCATAACACCTGCAGACTTTTCGATCTGAATGCCCGGCCCACCTGCACTCCAGTGGTAAAA
>DUGT01000088.1:0-2366 GCA_013331275.1 Methanosarcina sp.
AGGACTTTAGGGTCTTTGACCTTCTCAGGATGTATTAAAGCCATTGGATGAATCTTGATATAGTTTGAGATAATAAATTCCTGCCTTGCAAGCCCGATTCCATCGTTTGGGATCATGGAAAGGCTAAAAGCCTCGTCAGGATTTCCAAGATTCATCATAATTGCGGTTTTAGGGCGTTTTGTGTCTTTAAGGCTCAATGTATCTTTGTGGAAAGGAAGAATTCCCTCGTACACGAGCCCCTCTTCACCTTCCGCACAACTTACCGTAATTTCCCGACCTGTCTCGAGAACTTCGGTTGCGTTGCCTGTTCCCACAACTGCTGGAATTCCCAGTTCCCGGCTGACAATCGCAGCATGGGAAGTTCTACCTCCCTGGTTTGTGACAATTGCAGCTGCTATTTTCATCACAGGCTCCCAGTCAGGAGTTGTGGAATCAGCAATCAGGATCTCTCCCTGTTTAAAAGAAGGCAGATCTGAAACATTAGGGATTACATGTGTCTTTCCAGCAGCGATTTTGTCTCCTATGCTCTTGCCTTTTGCAAGGACATTAGATTTTTTTTCGAGCACATAAGTTTCCAGAACATCTCTGCTTTTCTGAGACTGAACGGTTTCAGGTCTTGCCTGCACTATAAAAAGTTCTCCCGTAATCCCGTCCTTTGCCCACTCAATGTCCATGGGCATGGGTTTCTTTTCTTTATTTGAGTAGTAATCTTCAATGGTAATAGCATACCATGCAAGTTTAAGCACTTCTTCGTCATTGATGCAGAAGCGACGTCGATCAGCCTCAGGAACCTTCACATTCCGAGTAAGCGTTTTAGAGCCGCCTTGCCCATAGATCATCTTAATTTCTTTATCCCCTACGTTTTTCTCGATAATCGGTTTATATCCTTCTCTGAAAGTTGGCTTGAAAACATAGAACTCATCTGGATTGACCTGTCCCTGCACGATATTTTCACCAAGCCCATAAGAACCGGTAATGAAAACTACATCCCTGAAACCGGTTTCCGTATCCAGAGTAAATATAACCCCGCTAGAAGCCATATCAGACCTGACCATTTTCATTATCCCTATCGACAGAGCCACTTTAAAATGATCAAAGTGATTTATTACCCTATAGGAAATAGCTCTGTCAGTGAAGAGCGAGGCGATACAACGTACGCAGGCATCTCGAAGCGCGGGATAGCCCCGGATGTTAAGGAAAGATTCCTGCTGGCCGGCAAAAGAAGCTGTGGGAAGGTCTTCAGCCGTTGCTGAACTACGCACAGCTACATCTGTATTTTCCCCATACTGTTTACATAGATGGTCATACCCGGATTTAATTTCCTGCCAGAGGTCATCCGGAATTCCTGCCCCAAGAATCAGGTCCCTTGCAGCTTTTCCCTTTTTTGCAAGCTCAGCTACGTTTGAAGTATCGAGTCCTTCCAGAGTTTGCTTGAGTTTTTCAAGAATCCCTCCGGCTTTGAGGACATGCCAGTAAGCTTCAGCAGTCACTGAGAAACCATTTGGGATCTTTACTCCCTTTGGAGTGAGTCCCCTGTACATTTCTCCAAGAGAGGCATTTTTTCCGCCCACAAGCGGAACATCTTCAATCGAAGTCTCATCAAACCAGCGTATGTATTTACTTTCGTTCTCAGACATTTCCCCGAATTCCCCTTTAAAATCACTATATTTTCAAAACAATTACGAGACGTGTCTAAGGTCTCATATATCAGTTGGAACATTCCCCACAGCTTACAGTACACTCTTGAATCAACGGGTTCCAACTGTAATTTATGCATTGATGACAGAAATGAGTTTCCCCAATTCAGGCTTCTCTGGTTTAGAACCCACATTTTTGGATAAAAAAATCATTTTTGGAATTACTGTTGTACTGGTTTGTAAATTTAATACTTTAAAATTATTTTTTATAAATGAAAGGTTTTTATTTTCCAAACCTAACTACAAATTAGCATTCATTTGGAGGGGTAAAATGGATAAAGGCGAGAAGGGAAAAGTTCCATACATTCTATCAAATATCGAGAAATGTATGTGCTCTCTGTGCCCTGTCCAGGCTGACAGTAAATGTGCGCAGGATAAACTTGTAAGCTCAAAAAAAGCAATGGAACAAATGCCTGAGGGAGAAGTTCCAAGTCCAGAGGATATTCCAGGAATATACTGTTCGACAGGCAAAGCAACTTGCGAGGATCTTAATCCTGATAGACAATGTATTTGTAACACTTGTGATGTCTGGAAAGGATATAATCTTGGAGAAGGGAAACCATCTCAATACTTCTGCCAGAATGGCAGAGCAACTTAAGGTCTATCTAAAAAGAGGTTTATCTGAAAAGCATTGTAATCTATGGTATTTTTGGCTCTTCGCTGTTTTGT
>DUGT01000088.1:2590-9162 GCA_013331275.1 Methanosarcina sp.
CCACTCGAAACAGCGAAGAGCCGTATTTTTTATATATGCCAGGAAGTTATATCATAAATTTCTTAAAACATTGATTTAAACCGCTTTCAGCAGAAAAATTTCATATTTAATAATTTTTTTCTGCTGAAAATTCAATAAAGGCATGATGTAAAGCCCAAAGACCTATGATTTTAAAGTATCCATGTCCATAGTACACCGCAAATATAAAAGTTAAAATGTAACATATTACTTTTTAAAATGGATCACAATACATTTCTAAAGTCTCTAAACATAGCCAGGCATCACATAAGCTGCCTGAAACCAGAGATTTATTCTCATGCTACTTTTCCGGGTTCATACCTCCCAAGGAATCTATGAAGAAGATATAGAAGAGTTTGTTTCTTTTTACAAAAAGCTTTTAATGGAAAATTTGGGGATTTATTTCATTCATACATGAAATAGTAAAAAAGGGGAAAGCAGTTGATTCGACTGAAAAGAATTTACGAACAGTCATCAGGCCAGGATGGATTCAGGGTACTTATAGACAGGCTTTGGCCCAGAGGGCTTCGCAAAAATGAAGTCAGGCTTGACCTATGGTTAAAGGAGATAGCTCCCAGTGACGAGCTTAGAAAATGGTTTTCCCATGATCCTGAAAAATGGGAAGAATTCAGGAAGCGCTATCTTGAAGAACTGGAGCTAAAGGAAGAGTATGTAGAGAAACTCATAGAAAAAGCGAAAGAAAACGACCTGATCCTGCTCTATGCCGCAAAAAATGAAGATTTTAATAATGCCGCAGTTTTAAAGGAATATCTGGATTCCAGATTAAAGGGGCATTGATTGTTATAAACTGGATTATAAGGAAATCAGGACTTCAATTCAGGTTTATACTTACACAAAAGTCGGGGTTTTATGTGTATGGATATAGAGAAAATACCGCTAGATGTTCCGAAAACAAAGAGAGAAACATACCTGAAAAGCTACATGGAAATTACTCGAGAAAGTGAGAAACTAATGCTATTTGCAGGAGACCAAAAAGTAGAACATTTAAACGATGACTTTTATGGAGAAGAAGTGCCCGAAGACGATGCTAACCCAGAACATCTTTTCGAAATAGCATCAAAATCAAAGATAGGGGTTTTTGCAACTCAACTCGGGTTAATTGCACGCTATGGTATGGACTACAGAAACGTGCCCTATCTCGTGAAAATAAATTCGAAGACCAATCTCGTAAAAACTTCTCAGGCTGATCCATTCAGCAATCTCTGGTATGATGTGGATCAGGTAGTCAAATTTAAGGAGAACAGTGGGCTCAAGATCCTTGGAGTAGGTTATACTGTATACCTTGGTAGTGAGTTCGAAGCCGAGATGCTCGTGCAGGCTGCCCAGGTAGTTCATAATGCCCACCAGCATGGGATGGTCTCAGTACTCTGGCTTTATCCGCGCGGTACTGCTGTGAAAGATGAAAAAGATCCCCACTTAATTGCCGGCGCAACAGGAGTTGGAGCCTGCCTTGGCACGGACTTTGCAAAGGTTAACTATCCAGAAAAGGAAGGAGTAAACTCTGCTGAGGCTTTTAAGGAAGCTATTAAAGCAGCCGGGCGTACTAAAGTCGTTTGCGCCGGCGGTTCCAGTGACGAAGTTGATGATTTCTTGAAAAAGCTTCATGACCAGATCCATATCTCTGGAGCAATGGGAAGTGCAACAGGAAGAAACATTCACCAGAAGCCCCTTGGTGAAGCCATACGTATGTGTAATGCTATATATGCTGTAACCATTGAGGATGCAACCGTTGAAGAAGCTCTGAAGATCTACAAAGGGGAATAAAAAGAAAGAAGAGGCCTGAAATTCAAAAAATGTGAGTAAATCTTAGTTTAAGGTAACTCTAAGTTTGAGAACTGAAGACCATTTGTGCCTACGGTTTTAATACCTTGTTTTGATACCTTCTTTATTCCATTAAATACTCTATTAAACAGTATTTATTAGTTGGGAGGAAGTCTATTTGAGAGCCGAAAGCTTCTCTGCTCTTGTTATCATATTCAGGCCTTCCTGCATAAGTTCCTCTGCTCTTTTCTGATTTTTTGCCTCGGCAAAGATCCGGAAGATTGGTTCTGTGCCAGATGGGCGCATAAGGACCCAGCCATCATCGTACCAGATTTTAACTCCGTCAGTTGTGTCCATTTTGTATCCAAGTCCTGATGCCTCGTTTTTCACAATTTCCATCGTAGCATGAGTATTTTCAGCAGGCACTTTGGTCTTTTCGTTAAAGTACTGAGGTACACTCTTTTCAAGATCGGAAAGCTTTTTCCCGCCAGCCAGGATTTCAAGAACCTTGGCACAACCCATTGCTCCGTCTCTGCAGTATTGATGTTTTGGGAAGATAAGGCCTCCGTTGCCTTCGCCTCCGAATACTGCATTTACTTCCATCATCTTTCGGGCGACGTTAATGGAGCCGACAGCAGTCCAGTATAGTTTGACGCCTTCTTCCTTTGCGACATCGACCATTCGCTGAGAAGAGCTAACAGGGGTCACTAAAGGACCTTTTTCATGTTCAACCATATATTTTGCAATCATAGCAAGTAAAACATCATCATTCACAAACTGCCCATTTTCATCCACGAACACTACTCTATCCGCATCTCCATCGTGAGCTACTCCCAGATCAGCACCTGTCATTTTTACAAGACTAGTAAGTTCGGTCAGGGATTCAGGTAAGGGTTCGGGATTTCTCCAGGGAAAAGTCCCATCAAGCTGAGCTTCAAGGGTCAGGACCTGGCAGCCCAGTTCCCTGAGCCGGAAGGGAAGAGTAAGGGAGCCTGCTCCGCAGCCCGTGTCTGCAACTACCTTGAACTTACGGCTACGGATAGCTTCGGCATTTACTGATTTAATAATGTTTCTTACGTAATATTCATTGGTTCCGGGATCGTTCCTGAATCTGCCGGTTTTTTCCCAGGATACAGTAGAATATTTTCCAGAGGAGTAAATTTTCTCTATGTCTTTTTCGGCATCTCTTGAAAACTCCGAGCCGTCCCCTGCAATAAACTTGATTCCATTATACTGTCTTGGGTTATGGGATGCAGTTACAATAATCCCGGCATCTGCGAAATCGCGTACATAATAAAGGATAGAAGGAGTAGGAACTATTCCTACATCTATCACACTCAGGCCTGTTGAAAGAGCTCCGGCAACTGCTGCAGACTTCAACATATGACCTGAAATTCGAGTATCACACCCTATGGCAACGGTACCTTTCGACCCCATGTATGTACCAAGGCATCTGGCTAAATTCACTGCCACTTCAGGAGTTATATATTCATTGGCGATACCACGTACGCCATTTGTTCCGAATAATGCCATTTAAAGTCCCTCCATTAGATTTAAGTGTAAATTATGCCGCTCTGACAGGTTAAGTCCACATTAAATGAATTTTCGTGCTTTTAGATGGATTTTTGCGTTTTTTATAGAAAACATAAGTTAGATTTCTGATGTATTTTATAGTTTTAATATTATAAAATAACCCAGTTATATGTTCTCTTCCTAAAAGTCGATTAGGAAAAGGCACTTAGAGAACTATAAAACAGGACTTTTACGTCTAGTTGGTCTAAAAGAAAAAATTTAACAAAGAATTTAAAATAAAGTAACTATAAAGTTGAGTTAAAAAATGGATAAAACTTGCTTCCTGCAAGTTATCTTTTCTTATTTAATTGCAATTTTCGAAATAACTTATTCTGAGCTTTCAATAGATTTCCTTGACTCTTCCAACCTGGCCATCCGTTAACTGCACTTTTATTCCATGCGGGTGAGTTGAAGAGTTGGTTAAAATTCTTTTTACAATGCCCCTGGTAATTTTTCCGGTTTTCTGGTCTGCTTTTAAGACTATTCCGACATTCATCCCTTCTTTAATATTTGCTCTGACAGTACCATTGCTCATGGCAGAAGGTAAGCTCAGGATTATATAAAGGTGTACGTTTGAAAAAACAACTTTGAATTTGAAAAAGTATAACCTTACTGTTGTATTTTGGTCGTTCTTGTCCCGCTCGCGAAGCGAAGCGGCTTTCCTTAGTGAAAAACGAACAAAGTAAGAAATGATCCCGCATGTTGATGCTTTTTTGTGCCTTAGTTGATTCGATTGAAGCAAAAGTTGCAGCGACAAGAGATAAAACTGAAAAACTAAGGCAGTCCATTCTTGCAAAAGCGTTTTCCGGTCAACTTGTTGAGACAGAGGCTGAAATCGCAAAAAGAGAAGGCAGGGATTATGAGACGGCAGAGATTTTGCCTGAAAGAATAAAAGCAGAGAAAGGGAAAAAAGATATGAAAAAATAACAGTACTGCCTTTTGAATTTTAATCTCTTTCTTTTTATTTTAAGGGAAAAGCCGGCTGCCTGGCAGCCGGTGAGAGCATCGGTACCCAATATCAAAAATCATCCGTTCCTGATTTGAATAAGAAAAATGCGTATATGTGGTTCTTAAAGTCACTATCAGAAATGGAAAAAACTCAAGTTTAAAAATCAAAAAGGTTCTTTTGTTTTTCGTCTTTTTTCTTTAAGTAGAAAATTCTGTTATATCCTAAAATGATTTCGCAGACTTAAAACCATTTGGAAGTTTAGTTCAGAATACAACAGCAGGCGACGCAAAAAGTTAAATGCTCAGTAAATTCCAATTCCATTTTGGTATTGTGGAATGATTACGTAAAATGAAACAAATTCAGAGTTGGAGTAAAATGATGGGTCACCTGTACACGATGTGTAACTATAATAACAGATATTTAAAAAGCGAAATCATTTCAGGATAAAACACATGACTTTTATGTGCTTTAGATATTTAAAACTTCCACATTTTCTTTCTGAACTATATTTCTTGCAATAACTCCACGATGGCACATGTTTACATCGGCTTCGAAACACATTAGAGCAGCACGGTGGCTTCTACTTAATTCGGTAATATTATCCAAAAGCTCAGAATTATCTTTTATTGTAGTTTTTTCGTAGTACTCAAAGAGTTTTTCGTAATCTTTGAGTGTGAGAAGGTCTTTTCTTTTTCCCCCTTCTATACCAAGTTCAGGAATGTGGAGGTATCGAATCTCCGAGTTTTCGAGATAATTTTTAAGGCTATTTTTTGTAAAATCGAATTTCATGCTGAAAGGGTTTTTTCTTACATCGACAAGAACATCTATGGCATTCTGAATTAAGATATTAAGGAAAAGGTCAATATCCCTTCCTTCGTAACCGATAGTGAAAAGGCCAGGATCATATTTTACATTTTTTTGAGGAGGAAGAAGTTTGCTTCTTATGGTATACTCAGGAAATTTTTGGTATACGTATTCCATAATTTCTTCGTCTGAGTTGAATTTTCTAACAACTCGATTTATTTTCAATGTTGCTTTCTGGTCAATTCTTTTCAAAGCTATTTTTCCTTTTTCAGTTAATTCGATTTTCTTTTCCTTTTCTATCATATAGCCTGCTTTTTGTAATGTAGATATATCAGTATAGCAAACATTGGAAAAAGGTCCATAATGGTGAGGAAAAAAATGATAGAATTTCATTAATTTGTCTATTTTTTCTACATGAGATGACAAAAAAAGACTGTTCATTATCATGAACCTGGAAGACAAGTCCCTCTCGTGGAGTCTGTCTATAGTGTAAAGAAGAGCTCTTTGTTTATGATTTAGATTTTTCATTAAATTACCAGGATATCTTACTTGTTTATATTAATAGAATTTTTCATTTGACCTTTATATAATCTTCTTTAGTTAGCAAATTTTTGTAAGTTTTAACTTAATAATTTTTTTAATTAATCAATTTATTAAATGCAATCTAACGGAATTATAGATTTCTACGGTAACATTAAGTTTTAGGTCCACTAAAAGTTTACGCAGTTATAGTGTCAATTTCGAAAAGAAGAGGGCGAGAAGGGAGCTTTGGTTCTTCGAGATTCTGTTTAATTCTAGTACTTGAATAAGTTTATTTTCTGAGGACTAGAGACAGAAGTTTGAGATTGCAAAAAGAGAAGGTCTGGATTATGAGATAGCGAAGATTTCGCTTAATAAAAGCAAATAAAGGAAAAATGGAAATAAACGATAATATTGCTGTTTTTTTGAATTTAAGTTTTGTTTTTTCTTTATTTCTCCGGAAAGGCCGCCCGCTTCGCGGTCGTTGAGTATCCGGGGACCCAAAAAAGCTATACATATCTGCGGTTCAAAAACTCAAAGTTAAATGTTTCTAAACTCTGGTTGCCAGAGTTTCTAAGATATTAAAAAACCCAGTCAACAATTTTATACTCAGAATCATGTCCATAATCATTCAATATATTGAATAATCATCCATTATATTGAACGATTGACGAATTTGGTAGGTTTTTGGAAGTAAAACTCTTGGATGGTTTCTTTCTCATCAGAGTTCGGTAAGTATAAATGAGCTTGCCAGTGAACTAGAGGTCTCTTGGTACCCAAAGTCGAAGTTTAAAATATTTTAAGACACTCAAGAATGACTTGTTTATCCACATGAAAGCAGCCTGTACTTTTTTACTGATTTTATTACTTAGCGAGTCGATTAAATTGCTTCACCCTTATATACAGAGATACCTTTATACAATTTATA
>DUGT01000088.1:9336-11640 GCA_013331275.1 Methanosarcina sp.
TCAACAATTACTCAATAACAGTTGTACTCAATAACAATTGAGAATTGTCAGTAGCACCTAAAAGAGCTAAGAAAGGAATAGAGCGCAAAAAGGTTAAAAGGAGAGAGGAAGTAACGAGTCGAAGGACTTAAAACAGAAGGGAGAATAAAAAGAGCTGGATTTGAAAGAGAATTAAATAGGGCTAAAAGGACAACTAGAGATTATTTATGAAAAATTAGAAAATATTACAGACTACTCAAAAATTTGCAAGGAAAGTTTAAGGGAATTCAAGGAAAATTAACGAGAACTAAGGCGCTTCCTGCTTAGATTCGGGTGAAAATATGGAAAAATACGATTATAGTGAACTTGGGCTGAAAGCCGGGCTTGAAATTCACCAGCAGCTGGATTCGAAGGAAAAGTTGTTCTGCAGGTGTCCGACCCTTATAAGAGATGTCAAGGAGTCGGACTTCGAGTTTTTCAGGTATCTCAGGGCTACGGAAAGTGAGATGGGAGAAAAAGATAGGGCTGCGGTGGAGCAGACCAAGATTCGGAGAAAGTATATCTATAAGGCTTATGACACTACCTGCCTTATAGAAAATGATGAAGAGCCTCCAAGAGAACTCAATAAGGAAGCCCTGGACATTTCCCTTGGGATTGCAAAACTCTTCAACATGAAGCCTGTAGACCAGATGCATGTTATGAGGAAAATCGTGGTTGACGGCTCGAACACAAGCGGGTTCCAGAGGACTGCTTTTCTTGCAAGTGACGGATATATCGAGACCTCTGACGGGCGCTGTGGGATTGACAGCCTCTGCGTGGAAGAAGAAGCTGCCCAGAAAGTAGAAGAAATCGGAGACTCGATCATTTATTCCCTGGACAGACTGGGAATTCCGCTTGTGGAAATCGCAACTGCCCCTGACATCAAATCTCCCGGTCAAGCAAGAGAAGTTGCCGAGCAGATAGGAATGTTCCTCAGGTCTACAGGAAAAGTAAAGAGAGGGCTTGGCACTATCAGGCAGGATGTAAACATCTCAATTGCCGAAGGCGCAAGAGTTGAAATAAAAGGTGTGCAGGCGCTTGACCTCATAGAAGATATCGTCCGCAGGGAAGTCGAAAGGCAGTTAAATCTTCTTTTTATCAGGCAGGAGCTTATGGAAAGAAAAGCTTTCGTCTGTGAAGAAATCTATGACATAACAGGGCTTTTCGTTGACACGAAATCCAAAGTCTTGCAAAAAGGCGTGAAAAAAGGCGCAGTTCTTGCAGCTCTTCTCAGGAAATTCGATGGGCTTATAGGCAGAGAAGTGCAGCCAGGAAGGAGGCTCGGGACCGAATTTTCAGACAGGGCAAAGACTGCGGGTGTTGGAGGGATTTTCCACACTGACGAACTTCCGAACTACGGGATAACCGAAAAAGAAGTCAAAACTGTCAGAGACGCAATAGGTGCTTCTGCAGGCGATGCCGTAATAATGGTTGCGGACGAACCTGAGAAAGCAAGGCTCGCAATCGAAGCGGTCATTCAAAGGGCAAAAGAAGCCATAGAAGGAATCCCCGAAGAGACCCGAAAAGCCCTTCCCGATGGAAATACAGCCTATATGCGTCCCCTTCCTGGCGCTGCAAGGATGTACCCTGAAACCGATGTGCCTCAAATCGAAATCTCGCAGGAATATTTCGACTCAATTGAGACTCCAGAACTCCTTACTGAAAGGGCGAAACGTTTTGTCTCAGAAAACGGCCTGAATAAAGAGCTTGCCGAAAAAATAGCTTATTCAAAGTATCTGCCTCTCTTTGAGGAGCTGATCGAGACCTACAGGAAAGATGCAAACGTAAACTCAACCCTGATTGCCAGAACTCTTGTCGGGATCGTTCCGGAAATCCGGAGAAACGGGGTAGAGACCGAAAACCTTACGGATGAACATTTCAAAGGGCTTTTTGCAGCTATTTCAAATCAGGAAATTGCAAAAGAAGCCACTCAGGACCTTTTGGCCTCTCTTGCAAAAGAGCCTGAACTGAGTACATCGGAAACTATTTCAAAACTTGGGTTCAGCACTTTTGACCCTGAAGAGGTCGAAAAATTCATCAAGAAGACCGTCAGGGAAAGAGGAGACTTTATCAAGGAAAAAGGTCCGACAGCTCTTGGTCCCCTCATGGGCATTGTTATGAAGGAATACAGGGGCATGGTTGATGGAAAAATCCTTAGTCAAATGTTGAAAAAAGAACTGGATAGCTTCATTAATCAGGGTTAATCCCCTTTTTTCAATTTATCCTTTACTCTCCATTATTTTTCTTTGTTTTTACTGTTGTTTCTTCTTTTATTCTTCATTTACT
>DUGT01000088.1:11769-20624 GCA_013331275.1 Methanosarcina sp.
TACTCTTCTTTTATTCTTCATTTTCTTTTTTATTCATTATCTTCTTAAGAAATACTTTTACGTCTTCTCATACATGTATTCCTCCTTCTAGAGTGTTTCAGATCAGATAGCATAAAGAACAGATTCTTATCTCTGAAATACAAAAATTCTATTCCAGAATGACAGAAACTTCCACTTGTGAAGGAAAGAAGATAACTTTTTATATTAATTAAGACATTTATATTAGTGGTAGTTGTGGGTAAGATCTTGGTAAATAGGAGATGATAAGTGGTGTAATGACCCACAAGAAGGTTGCAAGATAATAACATCAGGAGAAGATCCCCGTGAAAATACTGCTTGTAGATGATGACCCTTTGTTTTTGGAGCTATCAAAGACCTTCTTAGAAGTCTTCCATGATATAACTTCGGACACTGTAAATTCTGCAAGGGAAGCCCTTCAGAGGCTGGAAAATTACTCCTATGACGTGGTAGTCTCAGATTATGATATGCCTTTGATGGATGGCATCACGTTCTTGAAAACTATTCGTGACAAAAGGATTGACACACCCTTTATTCTGTTCACAGGTGTGGGTAGAGACGAACTTATGCATCAGGCAATCGAGAATGGTGCAGACTCCTTTATTCAGAAAATAGGGGACCCAAAAACCCAGTTTTCTGAGCTGTCCAAAAGAATCTGGCAGACTGTAAGTAGTAACACAGGCTACTAAAGAAAAAGTAAGAACTAACCCTGCGTTAGTTCTCAACCAGATTAAAATTATTTATGCCTGCTAATAGCTGTTGCTAAGCCGATTTTCGGATTTTTTCCTTTAAAGACTTTTAAAAAGCATAATATCTAACATACTGTACTTTATTTAACCTCAATGAAATTTATTTAGTTTTAATTGTCTTTTCTTAATCAACTATCTCTCTATTAACTTACATATGTCTTTATTATCACGTACTCAACTAAAAACAGACTCACTCGCAGGTCAGAAAAAAACCTTCTGTAACAAAAGATTTCTGAAATATTTCTGTAACAAAAGATTTCTGAAATATTTCTGTAACAAAAGATTTCTGGAATATATTTATTTCCTTGTATATTCATGCTTTATAGGGGTTTTATGGTTCAGGAATACAAGTTGTTTATAGGGGGAGAATTTAAAGACTCGTCAACCGGAAAGACTTTTGAAGATATAAATCCGGCTACTCTGGAAAGCCTGGCAGCAATACAGGTAGCTGGAACCGAGGACGTGGACAGGGCAGTTGAGGCTGCTGAAGCAGGGTTCAGGCTCTGGAGCGAAATCCCTGCTGCAAAGAGAGCTGAGGTACTCTTCAAGGCAGCCAGAATTTTACAGGAAAGGAAAGAAGAACTTGCTGTCCTTATGACAAAAGAGATGGGAAAAGTACTTCCTGAGACAAGGGGAGATGTACAGGAAGCCATTGATATCACAAATTATGCCGCAGGGGAAGGAAGGCGGATGCTTGGGGAGACAACAACCTCAGAACTAAAGGAAAAATTCTGCATGACCGTACTTAGGCCGATAGGAATAGTCGGCTTAATAACGCCCTGGAACTTTCCGATTGCCATTCCTTCATGGAAGATTATGCCAGCCCTTGTAGCTGGAAACGCAATTGTTTTCAAGCCTGCAAGTGACACACCTCTACTTGCCTTCAAGCTAATAGAGGTGCTTAGTGAAGCAGGGTTGCCTCCCGGAGTAATAAATCTGGTAACAGGACCCGGAGGAACTGTTGGGAAGGCTGTAGTCCAGCACCCTCGCATAAAGGCTATTTCCTTTACAGGCAGCCTTGATACCGGGAAATGGGTAATGGAAGAGTGTTCAAAAACCATGAAAAGGGTCTCTCTGGAACTCGGAGGCAAAAATCCGGTAATTGTTATGGAGGATGCTGACCTTGAACTGGCTCTTGAGGGTGTATTATGGGGAGCTTTCGGAACTACAGGACAGCGCTGTACTGCTACGAGCAGACTGATTCTGCATGAGATGATAAAAGACGAATTCATAAAAAGGCTGCTTGCAAAAGTAAAATCTCTCAGGATAGGTGACGGGCTCTTACCTGAGACGGATATCGGACCTGTAATCAATAAAGCGCAGCTTGAGAAGACTGAGAGATACGTGAAAATAGGAAAAGAAGAAGGAGCAACTCTTCTTTATGGAGGAAACAGAACTGATCCCGGACTTCCAGGTTATTTCTTCGAACCTACATTATTTACGGACGTTAGACCAGACATGAGGATTGCACAGGAAGAGATTTTCGGGCCAGTACTCGGAATCTTCACGGTTTCAGATCTTGAAGAGGCAATCGAACTTGCCAATAACACCAAGTACGGACTTTCTTCGGCAATCTATACAAGAAGTGTAGGAAACGCTTTCAGGGCAATCGAAAAAATCGAAGCCGGAATCACATATGTTAATGCTCCCACAATAGGGGCTGAAGTCCATCTCCCCTTTGGAGGCGTTAAAGGGACAGGAAACGGTTTTCGAGAAGCCGGTACCGAGGCCATCAAGGAATTTTCCGAGGTAAAAGCCGTGTATATAGACTACAGCGGCAGATTGCAAAAAGCTCAGATTGATTCAGCGGAATAAAATTTATATGAGTAAGGTTCGAGAGCGTAAAGAAACTGAGGGGGAATGCATTCTGGCTCAGAAGAAAACCGAAGAATTTGAAAAGACGCAGGGAGCGGAAAAGCCGGGAAAAAACAAAGAAACGGAAGCTGGGCAGTATCTTGATTTTTTTGAACATGAAACAGGAATGTTTAATATCGTCGGTCCGAAAGCCAGGGAAATTATCGGGCAGGACTGCAATATAATATCTGCCTGTGCAGCCCGCCCTTATCCTCTGGTTGTAGACAGCGCAAAGGGTTCCGTAATCAGGGATGTTGATGGGAGGGAGTACATTGACCTGGTTGCAGGAATTGCTGTTATGAACGCAGGCTACTCCAATCCTGAAGTTAAAGCTGCAATTTCATCTCAACTTGAAAAAATGACTCACTGCGCATATGGAGATTTTTTTGCTGAGCCACCTGTGAAGCTTGCGAAGAAGTTAGAAGAGCTTTCAGGCTATTCAAAAGTGTTTTACTGCAATAGCGGGACTGAAGCCGTGGAGGCTGCAATCAAACTTGCCTTCTGGAAAACAAAACGGCAGGGCCTTATCTCCTTTTATAACTCCTTTCATGGTCGGACTCTCGGCTCTCTTTCTCTTACCTGTTCAAAAGCCAGGCAAAAGGAACATTTTCCTGCTATTCGCACAGCTCATTCCCACTATGCTTACTGTTATCGCTGTCCCTTTAAACTGGAGTATCCTTCCTGCGGGATTGAGTGTGCAAAAGAGCTTGAAAACCTCATTTTCAGGCGGGAACTGAGCCCGAAGGATACAGCTGCCGTTTTCGTGGAACCCATACAGGGAGAAGGTGGATATATCGTTCCTCCTCCTGAGTTCCATAGGGAAATAAGGCGGATCTGTACCGATAACGATGTCCTCCTTGTAGCTGATGAAGTCCAGGCAGGCTGCTTCAGGACAGGCCCTTTTCTTGCAATGGAAAATTTTGGGGTCAGCGCTGAAATCTCGTGCCTTGCAAAAGCCCTTGGAGGAGGGCTTCCAATGGGGGCAATGCTCGCAGACCGCAAGCTTATGGACTGGCCCCAGGGTGTCCATTCAAATACCTTTGGAGGAAATCTTCTTGCTTCAGCCGCGTCATTTGCATCCCTTGAGTTTCTGGAGAAGGAAAATATAAAGAATCGGGTAAAGGAGCTTGGTTTCAAGATGAAACAACTGCTTAGGGAACTTCAGGAAAACTTTCCATTCATTGGGGACGTACGTGGCCTCGGTATGATGGTCGGAGTCGAGATTGTGAAGCCCGATAAATCAATAGACCCTATACGAAGGGATAGAATTCTCAGGGAAGCTTTCAAAGAAGGAATTCTGCTGCTTCCCTGTGGTGATTCCGTAATTCGTTTCTCTCCACCACTGGTTATTACAGATGAAGAACTTGACTCTGGATTCGAAAGGTTCCAAAAGGCTCTGAATAAAGCAGGCACTTAAGCTTTAGAAAAATAACGAAATTAAAGAGTTTCCGAACATGAGTAAAAAGCGAAATAACTTCTTAAACGAGTTTTGCAGTCTTCAGGAATAAATCAAATGTTAGTTCAATATTCTTCTGTCTAAAAATTGGATAAAAATTGTAAAGTTTTTATGTGAAAATGTCCTATATAGTAATATGGAGTATAAGAAAAATGATATGTTTGAGAACGATAGTTTCGCTTTGATCATTTTCATAACTGCTATTGCAATAGCAGTAAGTCTCTTAGGGATAATTATGTGTATTAAGGTAACACATCTCTAAAAAGAGTTAATAAGACTTACGTAGTTGAACTGAAATATCAACAGCATCAGACCGTTAACTGTTTAAAACGTGACTTTAATCTACTGTCGAGTCAAACACAAAATATCGTATAAAATCGATTGCAACTATTCGGGGGTCATTGAACCCTTAATGATTGACTCGACACTACAATCTTTACTGTAATTAATTTTTTACTGTAATTGATTTTGTTTCTCAACTGCGTAAGTCCTGAAATCATTGATATTTAAGCGAATCTATAGGTTTCATTTTTGAGGCTTTCAATGCCGGGTAAACTCCACCGGTAAGACTGGTAATGATTCCAAATCCAATGCTTCCAACTACATACAAAAAGACACCTCGATCAAACAACGAAGACACATCTTTTAATATTAAATCCGTTATAACAAATACTACACCTAAGCTTAATATTCCCCCAATGAAGCTGGCTATTATTCCAAGAATAAGAGACTCTAAAACAAACATCTTCATTATATCCTTCTTAGAAGCTCCGACAGCTTTCATTATGCCTATTTCTTTTGTCCTTTCTGTAACTGACATTAACATTATATTTAGAATACTTACACTGGCAACAACCAGAGAAATAGAACCAATTCCCATCAAAAATAGAGAAATATATCTCAAAGCGTCTTCAACACCGCTTAACATATTTTTTACTGAAGACAAAAAAACCTTGTCATCTTTCTTATTGAGCATTTTTTTAACTGAATTTTCCACGCCGTCTACATTACCAACATTTTTAGCTTTAACTATCACAAAATCATATTCATTATTATTATCAGTAAATAGTTTGTTGTAAACTTCGGGGTTAACAAAAATTGAATTATCCACACTAACATCAGGACTCATACCTCGTTTTTTGAGAATACCAGTTACTTTCAACTTTGTATCCTCTAATGTTATTTTTCCACCCACTTTTATATCCAGAAAGTTTGCAAGCTCCTGCCCTATTACACAACCCGTGGAGCTACTTTTGAGCATTTTTCCATTATCTATCTCAACCAGAGAAGTCAAATCTTCGTTTTCAACTCCATATACAGCACCATACATTGATTTGTCTTTGTATTCTATTTTAGTACCTGAGGAATAGATAGGCAAGACACTTTCAATCCCACTAATTTTATCTAGTTGTTTTACCTGGTTTTCGGTGATAGATGTTTCTCCACCTGCCGGATAGACTACTATCTCATTATTATAGTCTTCAAAGGAATTAGAAACAGAAACTTTCAGACAATTTCCAAGAATTCCCATTGATGATATCGCAAAGACCCCGATAATTATTCCGATTGCTGCAAGAATAGTACGTACGACTCTTCTCTCCAAATTCCTTTTTGCAAGTTGAATATAAATATTGCCAGGCTGCTTAACTATTTTCATTGGATATTTCACCATCAATGAGTTTTACGTTTCTATTTGAATAATGCATTAGTGCTGGATCATGTGTTACTACAACCAATGTTGTTCCATTGAGATTGAGAAACCTTAGCAATTCCATGATTTCTCTTCCCGTTTTTGTATCTAGATTGCCTGTAGGTTCATCTGCAAGGAGCAGAGACGGAGAATTAGCAAGAGCCCTGGCTATTGCTACTCTTTGTTGTTGTCCGCCTGAAAGTTCGTAAGGCTTATGAGTTGCATATTTCGAATCAAGATTTACCTTTTCTAATAATGATAATGCCTTTTTTTGTCGCGTTACTTCCGAAACTTTACTAAACACCATAGGTAATTCAATATTTTCCAATGCTGTAAGAGTCGGGATTAAATTGAATTGTTGAAAAACAAATCCAATGTTACTTCTACGAATAGCTGTCAATTGTTCATCATCAAGTTTTGAGATATCAATATTATTTATTTTTATAATTCCTTTTGTTGGAGTATCAAGGCACCCTATGAGATTAAGAAGAGTAGATTTTCCTGAGCCCGACGCACCCATAATCGTGAGGAAATCTCCTTTTTTAATCGAAAGATTCACGCCTTTAAGTGCATGAATATAATTTGGGCCGAGAGCATATGTTTTTGCGATTTCCTTCAATTCTACAACTTGATCAGACATAAAAACTCAACTCTTGCCTTCCCCTTTATTCATCTTCTTTTGCTTTTTCCAGGAATATCCGATGATTCCGAAAACCGCAATACACATAATTATGATAATGGTTATAAGGAGAGGAGAGGATGCCTTTTTGTCAGTTTGAACAGATGATTCCTTTGAATCTAAATATACAGATTTTGGAATTGATGTATAAGCATTGTCAGTACCTCTAAATTCAATTAATAAAGGTATTTCTGAGGTTCCAGGAGATACAAATGCTGATAACTCAAAGCTACTGAAATCATCCTTCTCAAGACTACCTATAAAGTAACTTGGGTAGGGCTTTGTGGAGTTGATTCCTTTTGAGTCAATTAAGGAAACCATGACGTTTTTCATATCAGTTAACCCAATATTGTTAATTTCTCCACTAACTGTATATTTACTTCCCAAATTATTTACTTCGATGTTTGTTAAAGTCAGTGTTGGTTTCGAGATCACGTCTAGGTTTGTACTTGTTGTTTCACTCGTATGATGATTATCTCCGTTAAAATAGGATATCAAACATTTTATTTTTTTATTTCCTGGGCTTGACTTTACCGTATTTACTGTGAATTCAACGGTTGAGTTATTTCCTGCAGGGACAGTTCCGACAAAAATATTGGACGGATAAATAAGAACATCTTCACATGAAGGACTTAAAATGACATCATTAATATCGCTAGAACGTGGATTTATTACATCTACCGTAACAGTCGAAATTTCATTTATCATACTTGAAGGAAGATTCGAAAAAACAAGTTGTACATTCCTGTCATCAATTTTTATTGGAATTTTATAATTTAAATCGTACATATCACTTCCTCCTATTAACTCAAAGTTCAGGAAGTGTGTGCCACTGGATGCTTCTTTTTTGACCTTAATGTTAAAAGTTAAATTTAGTGTATCTCCAGGCCCTATCAAGCCTATGTTTGAATAACCTTTATCCGTTATTTCTATTTCATTAGTTCCTATAAGCGATGCACTGACAATATAGGCATTCATATCAAAGGTTTTACTATCCTCCTGTACGTAAACATCTCCAGTTGCCATATTCTTAAGGGATACTGTGACAGTTCCATTATCCCCTGGAAAAAGGGAAAGAGGATTGGATTGACAAGTTACCTGAACAGTTGGCCTTACAGTAGTATCACTCGCAACTGGAATTATAAGAAATGTAAGCAGCATCAAAGTTGCGAATGATCTTATCATTGTTTTTCGTATCAAGTCAATCCTCCGATTAATGAATAAACCTGGTAGATAAGAGTCAGGCCTACTGGAACGCCGACAGTAAGGATGGCATTTTTTGTTGAGATATTGCGTGCATGTACGAGTGCGAACACCCAAATGTTTGCAGACAATAACAAACATAATATTACAAATGTTTCCGCTACCAAAGAGAGAGGATTATTCGCCAATGCCTGTGCGAAGCTTTCTGAAAAAAGTTGGGGATTTTGTGATGAGATAGGTATTGAGGGTAGTAAATAGTACATAACAAATAAATTTGCAATTGCGCCAAGGATTTGTGGTGCAAATCCGTAGCCTACAAATTCCAGAGTCCTTTTAAAAGAACCATCTGGATTAAATAAAAAAGATATGAGGTAGAAAATTCCAGCCAATATGATCCAATATATGAATGTTCCAAAGAGACCCCCAATGACGCTACCTAATACAATAACAGTAGACATAAAGGAACTTCCGTCTAAGGGTAAGATTTCTTTCATTTTATTCATCATTAGAATACTTGAACCTATTGAAATTATGGAATAAATAAGCACTATTAATATAGGATATTTGAAACTAACCTCATTTTTTGACTTCTCACTGAAAAACAAATTTGGATTAAATAATAGATCCTTCATATTTTATCTCCTAATACGAATATTATTAAATTAATTAGAAAATTTACATTTATGTTTGAGTTTATTCTATTCAACTGTTAGTACCACTTTGGCAAGTTTGATATTTCTAGCCAAACGTTCATCTTTTGTTGAAATGAAAAATGAAATGAGAATAATTGTATTAGCTTGAAAGAATCGGTTTGCCAGGTTTCTTTCTTTAATCAGGTTTTTCGACTTCGATCATACTTACTCCGGTTGCATTCATCGAATCTTCCACAGTGGGCTTACCTGTTCAAAGAAAAGCTATTGGGACTGTTTACTAGGATGTTCTCAAAGTTATTTATGAAAACTGACATTATAAAGCCGGCTTTGAATCAGGTTCTATATTCAATTAATTTCACCGTCAAGAGTTATATGTAAACATCTAAACATTGACTATATATAGATATCTGTTCCGAAACTTTTTGTAACCATTGTCTTGAAAATGTATACTATTTTGAAAAATTTTGAAGTTATTTTATAACAAATTTAAAAACTTGGCCATAAAATATATATAGAAAATAGATAAGTTTCATTCCAAATTATTCCAATTATT
>DUGT01000088.1:20758-34558 GCA_013331275.1 Methanosarcina sp.
AATTATTCCAATTATTAATTTATCTTACATTGGCACTATCAAGTTAACTCATTTTTGCAGTATTGCAACTTGATCCATTCAAACTCATTCAATGCTAAAATTTTTACCTTTCTATTTTATTTCTTCTACTTTCGTTTTGTCAAAACTTTCCTTATTTAATTGCTATGTGTTTTTCCTTCCAAAATTGCATAATTGCCAGCAACCAGAAAAAACCGATAAAACACATTTTTTATATTGAACTCATCCAAAAACCAATTTATTTTCAAAAAGTAAATGGGTTCTATCCCAATTGTAGGATCAAGTTTAATTTTAAGGCACGCTCTAAGAGAAGGACAAAAGACAACTACTTATTTTCATTAAACAACTACGGATTGTTCAAATAAAAAAGAGAAAATATATTTTCTCTTATCTTTTCAGTCCTTTCTTTTATTGTCTGCTCTTTTTGACTTCATCCAGCCCGTCTGTCTGCCTGAGCGTTAAAAGCCTGCTTGAAAGAGGAGCCATAGGAAGATCTGCGCTAAAACAGACTCTTGATTCTGTCAGCATTCTTCCGGGCAGGTCAGGAAAGATCTCAAGCCCTTTTCCTGCAGGTATTCTTGAGCTTTCAAGTACGGATTCCAAACGACCGGCAGATTTGATTCCGGTAAATGAGCTGGAAACAAGCCTTGGAAGAGTTTCCTGACTCAAGCGGAGGTGATCAGAAGAAGAAAGTCCAAGATCCCTGTCAGACGAGAGACGTTTATTGAAATCAGGCATAAGCCCCCTGAACTGGTCAAGTACCGGATTTGAAAAAGAAACCGACTCGTAAGTAGGAGTGAGATTTCCGGCAAGGGCCTTATTGCGGTCTGCACGGTCAGTTAAGTGAGAAGGTAAAGATGAATTTTCGGGTTTACTGTCATTCATAGCAGTAAGGATTGTCACGATGGTATATCAATTATACGAGAGCTTTTCCATGTGAGTGCTTTTTCTGTTTTCTTCACTGTAATCAAAAATTCAGGTGATTTTTAATAAGTGCCTTATTTTATATAAGCGCCTTATCTATTATCCTTATTTTATTGTATTTGTTACACTTATTTTATTCTATTTGTCATTGTAACAGCCTGTAAAAAAGTTCATCCTTCTGATAAACTCAGGACCTGGAACTTAAACCATTTTTAATAAGCAAGTCAACAATCTCATTAAATCCCACTTCTTCAGCAATATCCAGAGCAGTATTACAATTTTCATCCTGAATATTAAGGTCGGCACCATTTTTAATAAGCAGATCAACAATGTCCGTACGCCCTGCTTGTGCCGACACCATCAAAGCGGTAAGCCCGTTTTCTTCTTGAGTATTGAGATTGGCACCACTTTCAAGAAGCAGGTCTACAATGTCCCTGTATCCTCTATCTGCTGTATAAATCAAGGCTGTGTTGCCGTTTTTGTCCTGAACGTCAAGATCGACCCCGGCATTAACCAGTAACTCAACAATACTTTTATGTCCGATCTTTGTTGCAGCAATTAAAGCAGTGTTAAGGTTTTTGTCTTGAATATTAACATCTGCTCCAGCTTTAATTAGCAACTCAACAATATCTTTTTGTCCCCTATCTGCAGCAGAAATCAAAGCAGTTTCACTGTTCCTGTCCTGAATGTCAGGGTCGGCTCCACTTTCAAGAAGAAGATCAACAATGCTCCTGTATCCTACTTTTACCGCAAACTTCAAAGCAGTCTCGCAGTTTCCGTCCCGAATATTAAGGTCGGCACCGCTTTTAATTAGCAGCTCAACAATATCCCCACGTTCGATTTTTACCGCAGAAGTTAAAGCAGTGTCCCCGTTTTCATCTTGAATATTAAGATCGGCACCGCCTTTAATAAACACTTCTACAACGTCTCTGTATCCTTTATTGACCGCATAATTTAAAGCGGTTTTACCGTATGCGTCCTGCGAGTTAATGTCAACTTTATCGCTTTTCAAAAGTTTCTCTACGTTTTCTACCTGCCCTAACTTAGAAGCCTCGAAAAGGTTCTGATTTTTATCTTTTCCAAATAAATTAGATATAAAGTCCATCAATGTTTTCTCCTGAAATATCGAATATTTTGTATTAACAGATGTGCTATCCCGGCTTTTTGATTGATGTAAGGAGTTAAATGTACGATTTTTATCGTTCAGACAAAATATAATTTATAAATCGAAGAAAATATAAGTTTTATCACTCAGCATGACTCAGTAACAAAACCTAGTGATGAACATAAAATTAAAAATCACTAGATTTTGAAAATGTTTTCGATCCTTTGAACGTGATTTATTGATTGATGCCGGTAGATCTCTAATATTTTTATTGAAGCCTGAATTCTTCTTGGAAATTCAATGTTTCAATCAAAAATGAAAAAATCACTCGATTTGGGAACTGAGTCCTCAGCATCACGAATATATACCTATATATTGACTTAGGTTATCAATTCTTCCTTTTGGAGGCGGAAAATTGCCACCTCAAGAGTAAGAAGAACTGAATACAATATCCCTAATGCAATGTCCCTAATGCAATGTCCCTAATGCAATGTCCCTAATGCAATATCCCAAACTCAATACCGGATAATAATCACTCATTAATTTTCGCTTCACAAAATTCTTTTCCCTTCTCAGCGGCTTCATTTCCAGGGCTGAGTTTCAGGACCCTTATATAGCACTTGAAAGCTTTACCGTACTCAGCAAGTTCGCAAAGCAAATCCCCTCCGCTAAGAAGAGAGTTGAGGTGGTCGGGATCGTTTTCAAGAGCTTTCCTGAAGGCATCGAGGGCTTTTTCCTTTTCGCCAAGCTCAAGGAGCACGTTTCCTTTCCAGTACCAGGTCTCAGCGTTGTCAGGCTTCATAACAGGAACCTTATTCCGGGAAAAGAAACTGAACCTGGGAATTTTGCAGGCCCAGTCCGAAGCTTTCCTGGGTTCGGTTGCCAGAGCGCGATCGAAAGTCTCAAGAGCCTTCTTCAGGAGCCCCATCCTGAAATATACTATGCCCTTGCTGGTAAGGATTTTGGGGGATTTTGGGTCAAATGCAAGCGCTTTTTCGAAAGTTTCAAGGGCTTCCTCGTTCCGACCCAGAGCTGAAAGCACGAAACCCCGGTTGGACCACTCGGTAGGGTTTTCAGGCTTAAGTTCAAGGGCGGCATCAACGATTTTCAGGGCTTCTACATACCTTTCAAGCTTGAAAAGAGCCATTCCGTAACACGATTTTGCCTCCAGGGCTTTTTCAAGGAACTCTTTACCTCGTGTCTCTTTTCCTTTTTCGAAAAGCAGATCTGCTATTTCTTTCCAGGCGTCAGCGGCTTCTCCATAGGCAGCAAGTGCGTCTTCAAATCTTCCGACCTTAAGGGAAATTCTGCCTTTTTTGCAATTTTCCTCAGCTGTCCTGTCAAGTTCTTTAAATTTATTTGCCATTTTCGCCATTTTTCTTCCTCTTTTCTACTTTATATCTAGAAAGAATTCATTGGTCATCGGTTAAGGAATTTTCTTGCCTGAAAGCTATCGATTTTGCATTAGAAGCCGTCCTTAAATTTTGGTCTATTTACATAAAATCGATACACTGTTCCAGCTCATAACGCATTAAAATTTTTGGCAAATGTTGTTGAAATTGACGCAATTTGTCACGATTTCTCACTTAACCGAAGACGCATGAGAAAGAATTATCAAAACTTGCCTCCTCAAAATTTGAACTGCCATAATTCGCATTCTGAGGTGGTATTCTAAAATAATCCACTTTGAATCTGAAAAATTATCCTGATAAACAATTGGTATTTTATAATATATAATAATTTTAAATTCACTCGGAGATTAAACTTACCTGATGATTAAACTCACCTGACGGTGCTTTCTAAAGTAATGGACACAGCGAAAAACATAAGGAAGAAACATAGAAGTAAAAATGTATAAAAAGAGGATAAAGGGAAAAGAAACTTACTCTTTTCCAATCCATTCATTAACTTTTTGTGGGTTGTTTTCAACCCATTTTTCTGCGGCTGCTTCAGGCTTCGTTCCGTTTTCGACATCCATCATGACAGTCTGGATGTCATCGTGAGTCCACTTGAAACGGGTCAGGATGCCGTAGAGATTGGGTTTTTCTTCTTTAAGGCCGAGCTTTGCCAGGGTTTCAACATGATCGGCATCACCATACGCGCCTTTAGGGTCGTCAAGGTACTTAAGATCCCATCTGTTGAAAGCCCGGTGAGGGGACCAGAGAGTAACAACTATCCATTCTTTGGAATCCAGAGCTTTTTTCAGGGAAGCGGTCATTGCTGCACTACTGCCTGGGACAAGCTCCATTTCCAGGCCATAATCGGAAATTGCGATTTCTGAAGCCTGCATTATGCCTGCTCCGGGTTCGATTCCGATTATCTTCCCATTAAATTTGTCCTTTTCGGAATTGAGTTCCTCAATAGAATTGATGGGTACGTAAGAGGGGACAACAAGCCCTATTTTACAATCTTCAAGGTTTGTCTGGACAGAATCAAGCCTGTCACCGTAAACTTCCCAGTAATGCTTGTGGGTATAGGGAAGCCATGCCGAAGTAGTGAAATCAAACTGCCCATCAGCAAGTCCCTGATAAAGTGGACCTGCATCAACTGCAGTTATTTCCACATTTTTATATCCTGCTTTTTTGAGCACCTGCTGCATCACATTAGTACTTGCAATCTCACCGTCCCATAAGACATATCCTATCTTTACAGGTTCACTGAACTCTGATGTTCCTGTTGCTGTAGGAGTGTCCGTTCTTTCCGCAGCTTCGTTTTCTTTTTCGGAACAACCTGCTGCAAGAAGGACAAGCCCTATAATCAGGCAGATTGCCAGAACAGGTCCAAGCTTCTTTACTTTCGAATTAAACTTCGAATTGGTCAAAAATATCTACAACCTATTTGAATTTCTTTCAGTTTATCTAATTTTTTTGAGTTTTTCAGGGTTTGAAATGAAAGGTGCAAATAAATAGTGCACATTCTTTCGGGGATTAAGAAGGCGACCCTGTTAAAGTGAAAAGCCTTATCCTGAGTTCCTTTTAAGGAAGGGTCAGGAAAGGAGCTTTTTTACCTGGGGCTTAGATTCTGGGTAATCCGGTCCAGGAAAACTGCGATTATGACAATCGCAAGCCCTGCTTCAAATCCCATGCCAATGTCAACACGCTGGATCCCTAGAAGGACCTGGTACCCAAGCCCCCGAGCTCCAATCATGGCTGCGATGACAACCATCGAAAGGGAGAGCATAATACACTGGTTGACTCCAGCCATTATGGTCGGGAGCGCTACAGGCAGTTCAACCTTGGAAAGTTTCTGCCAATTTGTGGAACCAAAGGCATCTGCAACTTCAACAAGTTCTTTTGGAATCTGCCTTATCCCAAGGTTTGTGAGCCTTATTGCAGGTGGCATTGCAAAAACAACAGTTGCAATCATACTGGGCACATTTCCAAGCCCAAAGAATATGAGTGCAGGGATCAGGTACACAAAAGATGGCATGGTCTGCATAAAGTCGAGTACAGGCTTTAAAATACGGGAAATCATAGTGTTTTTTGCAGAAAGGATCCCCAGCGGAATCCCGATAATAAGTGCAAGCAGGGTAGACGAAAGCACAAGGGCAAGTGTCTCAATTGAGAGCGTCCAGAGCCCCATGTTTTCGATAAGGAAAAAACCAATTGCATTCCCGGCTGCAAGTTTGATGTTGCGTTTTCCTACAAAGTATGCTAGCAGGAAAATTCCAGCGATAAAAAGTTCCGGGGGCAGGAAAAGAAGTGCATTTTTTAAACTCGATATCAGGAAATCAAGTTGCTTGCTTATGATGTCCAGAAGCGGACCGAAGTTTGCTTCAGTCCAGTCCACAGCAAGTTCAACAGTATCTCCGACAGGTAACCGGAAGGTCAACATGTTTTCACCTCTGGCTCCTGTCCTGGGTCAGACTTTAGAGTTTTTTTGGCAGTCAGTTTGGCGGGTATAGACTCACTGTCAGTTCCGTTGTTAATTACACTATTCTGGGCATTCGAAACGCCTGAACTTTTTGAGGGAGGAACGGCTTCTCCTTCATTTTTACCTATCAGGACAGTTTTCTCAGCAGTCTTTCCTTCAAAAGTTTTCCCTGAAGCGTTTCTTTCTTCTGAGGTCTTTTCTTCTAAGGTTTTTTTTTCTGAAGTCTTTTTTTCTGGATTTTTTTCTTTGGAGGTCTCAGCCTGCCCGTTTTCTCCAGCCATTGCAAGAGCACCAAGTACAGTGCCCCGAACTATAATCCCAAGCAGTTTTCCTGAATCATTGACCACAGCAAGGGGGTACTGGCTTTCCGCAATCAAGGGAATCACCTCATTAAGAGGCTTGTCTGGAGCCACATGTGGAGCCTCCAGAAACATTGATGCTTCAAGGCTCTTCCCGCTCCTAAGAGCTTCAAGTGCATCACTTATCATAAGTATGCCTTTCAGGTGCCTGTTCTTTCCCTCAACTACATAAATCGAGGAAATCCCATAATCCTTCATCAACTGAATAGCAACCCTGGGTCCGGAATTGATGGATACGAGCGGTTCAGGCCGTTTCATAACCGATTCAGCGGTAAGAATTTTAGACCTGTCAACACCTGCAACGAACCTTGAGACATAGGAATTTGCAGGTTCGGTCAGGATCTCTTCAGGAGTCCCTATCTGGACGACTTCACCGTCTTTCATGAGGGCAATGCGGTCCCCGAGTTTCAGGGCTTCATCCAGGTCATGGGAGACAAAGATAATTGTTTTTTGCATCCTGTCCTCAAGGGCAAGCAGCTCTTCCTGCATCTCGCTCCTGATAAGTGGATCAAGGGCGCTGAAAGCTTCGTCCATGAGCAGGATATCGGGGTCGTTTGCAAGCGCCCTTGCGATGCCTACCCTCTGTTTCATTCCCCCGCTAAGCTGAGTGATTTTGCTCTCTTCGTGTCCCTTAAGCCCTACATTCTCAATCGCCTTTATAGCTTTATTATGGCGTTCGTCTTTTGAGATTCCCTGTATCTCAAGCCCGTAAGCTACATTGTCGAGTACATTCCTGTGCGGGAGCAGAGCAAAGTTCTGAAAAACCATACCCAGTTTGGCTCTGCGGACCCTTCTCAGTTCTTCAGGATTCATTGTAACGATATCCTGCCCGTCGATTAGGATCTGCCCGCCTGTGGGTCTGATCAGCCGGTTGATGCAGCGTAAAAGAGTAGATTTTCCTGAACCTGAAAGCCCCATGATCACGAAAATCTCTCCCTCGTAGACCTCAAAACTAACATTGTTGAGCCCTACAGTCTGTTTTGTTTTTTTAAAAATTTCTTTTTTGGATAAGCCTTCTTTTAGAAAGGAGAGTACTTTCTAGGAATTCTTGCCAAAAATTTTAGTAATATTTCGGATTTCGATTTTTACATTTTTGTCCATATAATTATACCAGTTTAACTAAAATTGTTTGTAAAAATTATCACCAGTCTTTATGAAAGGTAAAAATTACCACAAAAACTCAGTTTAATAAAAATTAGATTTTGTTGTGATTAGTTTTCTCGTCCATAGGATAAATTCAAGACAAGAGAATCTAGACTTGTATAAAGAGATCTTGCCAAAGAATACTAAAATGTTCCAGAGAAACCGAGCGAGTGATCCGAAACATAACCCATCCTGCAGGGTGAAATGACCGCACGCAATTTGATTTTTAGTAGCTTAAACAACTTTTCTCTTCAACTGTAATATTTTCCCCAACTACATATAATATTTTTGCAAAATATTTTTATAATATGAATAATTGTACTCAGTACCAAAATCTTGCTTTCCGCAGATGTTCTTCTAATTTTTTTAAGTTTTCCTGCTATTGTTTTTTTGAAAACCGTTTTGATTACTCAAAAGTGTATTTTTGAAATTTTCCAAACTTTTTGGCCTTTTGCCTTCATTGAGCACTTCCATAAGCCGCATTCCTAAGCTGCAGTTGAGGATAACAACTGCAAATTTTTAAATAACTCTCCAAAAACGACAACCGAAATAGTGTTGTTTTTTTGAAGGCACCTGCGGAAAGTCCGAACATCCAGTGATGAACATAAAATAAAAAATCACTATATATAACTTCGATAAACCTATGTTTTACTCTCAAGCCTGGTTTACTTTAAATCTGTTCATATTCATCTGTATTCATGAAAACCCTTACTGATTTTGCTCTTAAAGAAGAATACAAACGTCTTGAATATATTGGAGACAAACTTTCTGAGATTGATTCTTTAATTGATTGGAAACCATTTCGTATTATTCTTGAGTCAATGTACTCTAACAAAACAGTTTCAGGCGGCAGGCCTGAAACTGATGTCATTGTGGTATTTAAAATGCTTGTTCTACAGCAATGGCATGGTCTTTCTGACCATGAGCTTGAGAAACAATGTATTGATCGAATTTCATTCAGGAAATTTCTTGGCTTTCCAGCATACATTCCGGATAGCTCCACTGTATGGTTATTCAGGGAGAGAATTATAGAGAATTATAAAGAAGAAGAAATATGGGAACAGTTGCAAAATCAGCTTGACGCTCTTGGCCTAAAAATAAAAAAGGGAATAATTCAGGATGCTACTTTTATCCATTCAGATCCAGGACATGCAAAAGCAAATAAACCTCGAGGAAATGAGGCAAAAACAAGAAGGAGTAAAGATGGAACCTGGACAAAAGAGGGAGGAAAGTCTCACTTCGGTTATAAGCTCCATAGTATAATATATAGAGATTATGAGTTGATAAGAAGATTCAAAACAACAACTGCATCGGTACATGATTCTCAGGTAGATTTGTCAGAGAAAAATGAAGTGGTTTATAGGGACAGAGGATACTTTGGAGCAAAATCGAAAGGTTATGATGCAACTATGAAAAGAGCAGTCAGGGGACACGCTCTTGGAATAAAAGATATCTTAAGAAACAAGAGAATTAGTTCAAAAGGGGTTCCAGGGGAACGAGTATATGCAGTAACTAAAGAGACATTCAAAGCGGGAAAAGTTCTTGTTACTACGGTTAAAAGAGTAAATTTAAAGATGCTGTATACGGCTTTCTGTTATAATCTACATCAGTTAAAAACATTGAAAATAAAAGGAGTGGATTGAAGATAGCGGAGGCTATCTTTAAAATCAAAGAATTAACGATAAGGAAAGATAAAATGAGGAATTTAGTAGAGAAATTGGTTTGCGAGATTAAAGGAATTCCCGTGAAGAAAAAAATCCCGGGTTAATCGAAGTCCCTATATAATAATTAGTATATTCAAAACAGGATCGTCCACCATTATGCGGTTGATATTTCCATGATTAATTTTCCAGTGCTAGAAGTGCCATATGTTTCGTGCATTAAGCACGCTATTAACCTTACTTATTGCAAATATGATACGCTACTAAAAACATTTGGAAATAACATCAACTAGCTAATAGTGCACGATCCAAAACAGAAACTCTAATAACAAAGGTAATTGTCGGACAGCCTGTTTAGGGTGGGGTGGCCGCACGCAATTTGATTTATAATACTTACCTTTATACTTTATATGAAACTCGAGATAAAAAAGGCTTTTAGTATTCAGTTACAATACTGTTAATTATATATAATATTGTCAGGCCTGCTTTTAGTTATGTTGGCAGTTGCGCAGATTATCTATCAGTTGCGGCAAAGGGGTTGAGAGTATGTGCACCACAAGAAGACGTTACGTTTTCTTTCAGGCTCAATTTTGTAAGGGTCTTGATTCAACTAAAAGGCGGTGTAAAAGGAGAGAACATAAATTAAAGGACCGTTTTATTTAATTGAAAGATTTATATATTAAAAAACTCAAGAAATACCAGTAATTCAAGGAATAGGGAAATTCATCGCAACACTTATACATGTCTTATGACATTTACTCGCAGGTTCAGATGATGAAAGCAGTACTAGGCTTAGAAGACGGAACAGTTATTAGGGGCACCGGTTTTGGTGCCGAAGGCACAGCTTGCGGCGAACTTGTTTTTACCACTCAATTCACGGGATATGAGGAGGCTCTAACAGATCCTTCTTACAAGGGTCAGATTTTAATGTTTACTTATCCCCTTATCGGAAACTACGGTGTCAGCGGGGAGCGCATCCAGTCCGATAATATGCATGCGGAAGGGCTTGTTGTAAGGGAGGCCTGCAAAAAACCCTACCATTATAAATCATCCCGTTCTATCCACAAATTCTTAGAGGATGAAGGAAAGCCAGGAATTGAAGGTGTGGACACTCGTATGCTCACCATCAGGGCAAGGGAGCACGGAACCATGAGGGCTGCCCTTATCACAGGCAGCGACGACGGAGAAGAGGCTGTTGATGTAGCAAGGAACTCTCCACAGCTCACTGATGAAGAGCTGATCTCCCTTGTAACCTGTAAAGAGCCGTATTTCATTCCCGGAGCAGAAGGAGCCTGGAAAGACGGCAGCAAACACAAACATGCGGTTATAGTTGACCTTGGGATTAAGCGCAATATCATAAACAACCTTCACAAACGGGGAATTGACCTTACTCTGGTTCCTGCAACTGCAAAACCCTCGGAAATTGCAAGTTACGAACCTGACCTTCTTTTTATATCAAACGGGCCAGGAGATCCGGAAAAAGCAACGGATGCAATCAATGCCGTAAAGGCTTTTGCAGGCACGATTCCGGTTTGCGGGATATGTTTCGGGCACCAGATTATTTCCCTTGCTATGGGAGCAAAAACCTATAAGTTGAAATTCGGGCACAGGGGAGGAAACCAGCCAGTAAAGGACCTGATTGAAAACAAGATTTTCATAACCTCTCAGAACCACGGATATGCAGTTGATGCTGACTCCCTTGACGGTACAGGGCTCTATGTAAAATACCTGAATGCAAACGACAGAACAGTGGAAGGGGTTTCCCACAAAGACCTGGATATTTTCAGTGTACAGTTCCATCCCGAAGCCCAGGCAGGGCCGATGGATACCGAGGAAACGTTCTTTGGCAAGGTTGTAAAGGCCCTCGGAGGTGAGGTTTAATGCCAAAACGCGAGGACATAAAGAAGGTTTTGCTTATAGGTTCAGGGCCAATAACTATCGGACAGGCTGCGGAATTCGACTTTTCAGGCAGCCAGGCCTGCAGATCCTTAAAGGAAGAAGGATTAAAGGTTGTTCTTGTAAACTCAAACCCTGCAACTATAATGACTGATCCTGAAATGGCTGATTCGGTCTACATCGAGCCTCTTGATGCCAAGATAATAGAAAAAATTATTGAAAAAGAGCGTCCTGACGGGATTATTGCAGGTATTGGGGGGCAAACCGGTCTTAATATTACTAGTGAACTTGCAGAAAAGGGTATTTTCGAAAAATACAATGTTAAAATCCTGGGGACTCCTGTAGAAGCCATTAAAAATACCGAAGACAGGGAACTCTTTAAAGAGACAATGATCAGGATAGGGGAAAAAGTTCCCTTAAGTCGGGCAGTTAATTCTTTAAAAGAAGCCGAAGACGTTGTCGAGGAACTCGGACTTCCTCTAATTGTCCGTCCGGCTTACACTCTAGGTGGTGCAGGAGGCGGAATTGCCCGCACAAAAGAAGAGCTACTCGAAATCACGGAGCGTGGGCTCAGGCGCAGCCGCATCAACCAGGTACTTATAGAAGAGAGCGTGCTTGGCTGGGCAGAGGTCGAATATGAGGTCATGAGAGATGCAAACGATACCTGTATCGTGATCTGTAACATGGAAAATATTGACCCTATGGGCGTGCACACCGGAGAATCGGCAGTTGTTGCTCCTTCCCAGACCTTAAGCGATGCAGAGCACCAGATGCTCAGGAGTGCCTCAATCAAGATTATCCGCGCCCTGAAGATCGAAGGTGGGTGCAATATTCAGTACGCCTTAAAAGAAGGCGATTACCGCGTTGTCGAGGTAAACCCAAGGGTTTCAAGGTCATCGGCCCTTGCATCAAAGGCTACAGGTTATCCGATTGCCCGTGTAACCGCAAAGATCGCAATCGGAATGACGCTCGATGAAATTATAAACAATGTTACCAAAAGCACTCCTGCCTCTTTTGAACCTGCTCTGGACTATGTAATTACCAAAATTCCTAGGTGGCCTTTTGACAAATTCACAACTGCAGACAAAACCCTGACCACAGCCATGAAAAGCACGGGAGAAGTCATGGCTATTGGCAGGACTATTGAAGAATCACTGCTAAAGGCTTTTAAATCCCTGGATATCGACAACCAGTTAGGAAAAAAGCACTGGGAAGAACCTGAAATTAAAACTCTACTCAAAACCCCTACGAGCGAACGCCTTTTTGTTGTTTTCGATGCACTTGAGAGGGGTATGTCGGTAAAGGAAATTGCCGAGCTTTCGAGTATCAATCCCTTCTTCATCTCAAAGATGAAAAAGATCGTGGATATGGAAAAGCGCATCAGGGCAGAAGAACTCACTCCTGAACTCCTGAGCGAAGCAAAAAGGATGGGCTTCCCGGATACCCGCCTTGCCGAACTTACTGGAAAAACCAGCCAGGAAATAAGTGATCTCAGGCATGCTGCCGGTCTTGTGGCCACTTTCAAGATGGTTGATACCTGCGCAGCCGAGTTCGAAGCAGCCACTCCTTATTACTATTCTACTTACGAAGACGACTGCGAGACTAACGCCACAGATAAAAAGAAGATTCTTATCCTTGGTGCAGGCCCGATAAGGATTGGACAGGGAATCGAATTTGACTACTGTACTGTGCATGCAGTCATTGCACTTCGGGAAGAAGGCATAGAGACCCATATTATTAATAACAACCCCGAAACCGTATCTACGGACTTCGATACCTCAGACAAGCTCTTTTTTGAACCTCTTACCCTTGAGTATGTGATGAACGTAATCGAGCGTGAGAGGCCTGATGGAGTCCTTGTGCAGTTCGGAGGACAGACCTCGGTGAACCTTGCAATTCCCCTCAAGCAGGAATTGAAGCGCAGGACCGACCTTAATACCGTGATCCTGGGCACGGACCCTGATGATATGGACCTTGCCGAAGATAGGGAAAAGTTCTATCTCCTTATGCAGGAGCTTGGCGTCCCACAGCCCGAAGGCGGATATGCAACTTCCCATAAGGAAGCAATCGAGGTCGCAAAGCGGATCGGTTTCCCTGTACTTGTGCGTCCTTCCTATGTGCTTGGCGGACGGGCAATGGAAATCGTATACGATGAAATTGACCTTGAACGCTACATGAAAGAGGCAGTCAGGGTCTCTCACGAACACCCAATACTGATCGACGATTTCCTTGAGGCAGCCTCTGAAATTGATGTGGATGCGGTCTGCGACCAGAAAGACGTACTGATCGGCGCAATAATGGAGCACATCGAGGAAGCAGGTGTTCACTCCGGAGACTCAGCCTGTGTAATTCCACCTCAGTCTCTCTCGCCTGAGGTTCTTGACCAGGTAAGGGACTATACCCGCAAGATAGCTCTTGCCCTCAGGGTCAAGGGTTTGATTAACATACAGATGGCAGAAAAAGATGGGAAGGTCTATGTGCTTGAAGCAAACCCGCGTTCAAGCAGGACAATTCCTTTTGTTTCAAAAGCTGTTGGAATTCCGCTTGCAAAGATTGCAGCCAAGGTAATTGCAGGGCACAGCTTAAAGAGCCTGGGCTACACGGACGAGCCAAAACCCAAACATGTCTCAATTAAGGAAGTCCTTCTGCCTTTCGATAAATTACCAGGTGCGGATCCTGTTCTCGGTCCGGAGATGAAAAGTACCGGCGAGGTCATGGGTGTTGACTACGATTTCGGAAGGGCATATTATAAGGCAGAGCTTGCAGCCGACAATGTCTTACCTCTGACCGGAAAAGTTTTCCTTTCCATAAGGAACGCTGA
>DUGT01000088.1:34666-35085 GCA_013331275.1 Methanosarcina sp.
GGAAAAGTTTTCCTTTCCATAAGGAACGCTGACAAGACCGAACTTGTCGACGTTGCAAAGAAACTGCAGGCAGCAGGCCTTGAACTTATGGGCACGCAGGGTACTGTAAACTATCTTGCACAGCATGGGGTCTTCATGGATGTGGTTAAAAAGGTTCATGACGGAAGCCCGAATGTCATAGATATGATGCGCAGGGACGAGGTTGACCTTATCATCAATACCCCGACAAGCAAACAGTCCCGCAGGGATGGTTCAAGGATCAGGCGGGCAGCTGTTGATTTCAAGGTTCCGTACATTACCACAATGCAGGCAGCAATAGCCGCAGCTGCTGCCATAGAAACCATGAAGAAGGGAGAGGAACTTACGATCAAGTCCATCAACGAGTATCACAAAGAGATGGAAAAATAAGGTAAAGTAAG
>DUGT01000088.1:35287-36348 GCA_013331275.1 Methanosarcina sp.
GGCCAACAGAAAATTTACTTTTGAATTAAAGCCGGCAGGGTAGCTTTCCATCCTCCGGCAAAAAATAATCAGTTTTTGAATCTACCAGCTGCTGGCTGTCAAATATACAGGAATTAAACGTTCCTGCTACCAAAATTATTAAACTTATTAACCTTATTTACCCTACTGAACTTACTGATCCGTTAACATGTAAGTCTATTAACATACAACCGATTACAAGTCAATCTATTATTAATGGATCAATCTGTTAACGCATATCTGTTAGCGAATTGGTCTATTAACGAATCAATCCATTAAGCAATCCATCAACGATCAATCCATCAACGATCAATCCATCAACGATCAATCCATCAATGATAAACCCATAATGTATCAATCCATTAGCATGTCGCTAGATTGACATATCAATCATTTTAATTCTTATCACATATCCGCTAAACAAGGGGTAGTAAAAGCATGGCAAAGAAAGTTGCACTTGCATATTCAGGAGGGCTTGACACCTCGGTGTGTATTCCCATCCTCAAGGAAAAGTACGGTTACGACGAAGTAGTTACAATTTCAGTCGATGTCGGCCAGCCTGAAGAGGAAATCAAGCGGGCAGACGCAAAAGCCGAGAAGATCAGCAATAAGCATTACACGATCGATGCAAAGGAAGAGTTTGTAAAAGATTACGTCTTCCCCCTGATCAAAGCCAACGGAAGCTACGAAGGCTATGTAATGGGAACCTCAATTGCCCGCCCCCTGATCGCGAAAAAAGTGGTTGAGGCTGCCAGGAAAGAAGGAGCAGTTGCCCTTGCTCACGGCTGCACAGGAAAAGGCAATGACCAACTCCGTTTCGAAGCTGTTTTCCGCCAGACCGACATGGATGTTATCGCACCGATGCGAGAAATGAACCTGACCCGCGAGTGGGAAATCGACTACGCAAAAGAGCACGGAATCCCGGTCGAAGTTACAAAGTCCAAGCCCTGGAGTGTTGACGAAAACATCTGGAGCCGCAGCATCGAAGGCGGCAGGCTTGAAGACCCTTCCTTTGTCCCTCCGGAAGAGATTTTCGAGTGGAC
>DUGT01000088.1:36490-39662 GCA_013331275.1 Methanosarcina sp.
TCGCCTGAAAAAGCCCCTGACCAGCCCAGGACTGTTGACATCGGCTTTGAAGCAGGAGTCCCTGTCTCCCTTGATGGCGAAAAAATGAGCGGCTATGCCCTTGTGAAGAAGATGAATGAAATTGCAGGAGAAAACGGAGTCGGCCGGACCGACATGATCGAAGACCGCGTGCTCGGCTTAAAAGCCCGCGAGAACTACGAGCACCCGGCTGCAACCGTTCTTCTGGCAGCCCACGCCGACCTCGAGAAACTCGTCCTGACCCGAAGCGAACTTAAGTTCAAGAAGATTGTCGACGACCAGTGGTCCGAACTTGCCTATTACGGGCTTGTGGACGAGCCGCTTTATGCCGATCTGAACGCTTTTATCGACAAGTCCCAGGAAAGGGTTACAGGTACGGTGAAAGTCAAGCTCTACAAAGGCGCCCTCACGATCCTTGCTCGCAGCTCGCCGAATGCGCTTTATTCCGAGGACCTGGTTTCGTTTGACAGCCAGACCATTGACCAGAAGGATGCAGAAGGGTTTGCGAAGTATCACGGGTTCCAGGCGAGGATGTATAGGAAGGTAATGGATAAGTAAATTTTAGATTTTGTCTGTTCCTTTTAAAGGAATGGACTACTCTTTTTTAATTATTATTATCCAATCGTTTTTTCTGTTTTGATTATTGTTTGCTTGGAAGTAAGTCTCTCGGATTTTCTTATAAGCAGATAACATTTTTAAGATCTCATTTTATACCCCGGGCTCTCAACGCTCGACGAAGGAGAGCGGCTTGTCCTAAATGACTGCCTGAATATTGAGGTAAATATAAATTAAAATGTTCAAACAATCCCTAAACAGCCACAAACCAATATTTATAACCTTCATTAAAGCCCTTCCAAATTGGTATATCCAACTTCTAGTGGTTTGTTTAAGACTTTACTTATATTCAACTCGTTTGTAATAGTTTCAAAAATATCGACAAACTCTTCTGGTATATTTTCTGTTCTTCTTACAATTCCGGGTCCATCTCTTCTTTTGTCATATGTTTCATGGTTTTCTATCAATTCACTAAAATATTCTTCTATCGTCTTCTTTTCCAAACAGTATACAGGAAAAGTATTTTCGGACCAAGTGTTTGAAAATAATTTTTTAAAGTCGATTAAACCATTGATACAAAACTCAAAATCTTTATTGTTATTGAGTTTTGTATATTGTTCACAAACTTTTTTTGCTAGCTTTTTCTTGTCCCCATCCAAAATAATGGCACATTTATAAGGAGATCTAGGAATTGTATAGAGCAAATGTTGCCAATAATCACCATTCAAATGATAAATTCCTATATTGTTCCATCTTTCAGCCCAATCTGTACTAGTGTTAATCAAGAACTTCCTTAGATACTCTTGAAATATGTATACATCACTTGAACCTTCCACATACAAATGAACTTTCTTCAAACTTGTTGTATGGGGAAAATACCCTCCAAAAGTGGAGGGATCATTTTTAGCTTGATCTAAGTCAATTTTTTTGAAATTGCTGCTGCTTAACGAATATAAATAAACAGAAATTTTAGTATCATAATCAGACCAGATTGTAGGATTAACAAATGTTGGATCGTGTGTTGTAATAAATATCTGTTTTGTTTTTGATTCTTCCATTAAAAGTTTTAAAAATTGTTTTTTAGCTGAAGGATTTAAACCTAATTCAGGCTCATCAATTAGTAATATACTACTTTTTTTAGCGGATAATATATCAGTAGCTAGACATATCAGTGATCTCACACCGGAACCTTGTTCATTTATCGGGGTAGTAAAGTCGTCCTTTCTTACTAAATCCAAGTTCATTTTATAATCATTAATATGGGGATCTACGATTTTTTCCAAAATCTTGATCAACTTTCTTAATTGTTCTCCGGTCAAATTTTTATCCCTAATATATTCATTAAGATTTTTGTTTCTATAAGTTCTCAAACGATCGTCTTCAATATTACAAATACGATCTTTCAAAGATTTGCAAGCTTCCGAAATACAAAAAAGGGAAAAGTGGGGAGTACATATAAGAGTTTCAGAATTTGATTCTACTTTAAGATGTTGTAGTATCAAGGTATAAAGTGGATCGCAATCTACTTCACTATTTTTTATGTGGTTAAAAAAAAACTCCTTTTTAGCATGTTCAATTATATTTTCTAATCTAATACTATCAAGAGAATAATGACTCATATTTTGAGTGGTAGAGTATAGGATATCATTGATTCCATTTACAATTTCGTTGATTAATTCTTTCTTATTTTCATCAAAATCATTTGAAAATAAGATCATTGGAGCTTTTGAATATTGGGTTAGTTTATTAGTACTGACGGATGATTTACGTTTATTATTCGTGTAGGTAAGGAATGAATGGAGAAAACGATCAATTCTTTTCTTTATTTCTTCCGACAGATTAAAATTGCTTTGTAAATTTTCTAGGATACCATCGATTATTAATTTAACAATGAAATCCATATCTACATCCTCTTTGTCGGACACTAATCTACTTGTAAAATATTTAATTTGTTCTGAAACTTGATCCAAATATGGAGAAAAAACATCATCAAGTATCTCTTTTGAATACTCATGGATTATACTAACCTTATTTTCTCTAAGGTATTGATCGTTAGAACTTATGTTACATCCCACTGGAAATATCTCTAAGTTTTCAAATGCATTTTTCTTTTCCTCACTTAGTTCCCTACAACACTCACATGAAAATGAAAAATCATTAATCACTTTAATATTTTGTAAAATATTGATGCTGTTTAAAATACTAGTCTTACCGCTATTATTAGGCCCAATAAAAATGTTTAAATCTCCAAAATTTCTCAGCGTCAAATTTTTTAAATTTTTATAGTTTTTAATGTATATATTTTCTAGAAAAATCATATTTTTTAATATTTCATAGTGATATTTAACTGTACTTATTTTTCTAGAAATTCATACTTACTTGTCATTTTTTTGAATGTTGTAATCATAGCCAAAAAATAGAATTCAATTAACTGTTTTTCACTTGAATATAAAAATCCCCAAAAGTAAAAGAATAGCTTAATTTTAAGAAGCTCCGCAAAGTGCCCTTCTATATGCAAAGATTACAGGTTTTTCAATTTAGATTTTCATAAATTATTTATTTAAAAAATTAGTTTTGGCAGTGTGCCTTAATTTCTGTA
>DUGT01000006.1:0-851 GCA_013331275.1 Methanosarcina sp.
ATTTTATAAACACAATAGTAGAAAGTAGTAGAAAAATATTTTATACGACTTTATGAACTTTAGATTGATACTCAAGTGTACATAGTTTCTCTCAAATACGATTATTTAGAAAACTTTAAGCCTCGAAAACACATATTTTTAATTGATGTTTGAGATACTGTTCCTGGAAAATCAGGATATAAGGGTATCCTGGGCTGAACTCAGGAAGATATGTCTGCATTTTTATTAATATTCTTTTTAGTTGTGATCATCAAATCTTAAAGTCAAGTGTGACGAGGTGAATTGCCCCACTTATCGTACAAAGGAGTTAGAACCATGCGTGACACGAAACTGATACGAGTACTTGCAGAATATCTCGCAAAATGCACAGAAATTCATGCAAGAAACGAATCGATACCACCGGAGAGCCTGGAAAAATTTATGATTGATATCGTAAGCTGCCTGGAGGTTGGGGGAATCGGCGATGTCGGAAAAGAGCTGGTCCCACTCAAAAAAGCACGTGCAACTATCAGGCTTGCAAGGCGCGAGTTTGAATGGCAGTGTGATAACATAGACAATCCTGAAGATTGGGAAACCTGCCTTCGGAATGCAGTCTCAGAAAACGTATAATCTTTTAAAATTTTCTCGGTAACCCATGGAATCGCTGGTAATATTTCAGGCACTGTCCCCCGAAAACGAGAATTTGAGTATTTTTATTTTTCCGGGAACTTGCACAGCTTAAACTCTGGAGGTGAGTTTTACAAACATATGTGCGTTTAAAACTGTACAATTAAATAGGCGTCAAAGTAAAGGTTAAAATAATGAGCTAAAAACGGGAACTATAAACTGAAATTTGAGACTGGGATCAAAAA
>DUGT01000006.1:983-6576 GCA_013331275.1 Methanosarcina sp.
CTAAATAAAAGACGATTTATCAAAATCATAAATTAAAAACGATTTATCAAAAGCATAAATCAAAAACAATTTATCAAAATAAGTTAAAGGCGATTTATTAAATCTAAATTAAAACGTTCTTAATACTGGTTAATTATGAAAAGACGGAAATAATCTAATAATACGAGATTAAAACAACTAGTAACAAAAGATTACAATTTTTGATTGTGGGAGTCATTTCCTGTGACTTAATAATCAAAAGGAAGGCTCTCAAGTCCGATCAAACAAAGTAAGTTTATGCATTTTTCAGACTTAGCCAAAGACTCCCACTAATTTCTATCCTTTATCTTCTCACTGGTTTTTTCGCTTAAGATGCTTGTCTGATTCTGGAGACTCTCATACTTATACCTTCATACTTATACAACTGGACTGAGAAACGATAATAAGAGCCTTCAAGTTTCACTCATAAATGTTCAATTATTATATCTATTATAGGCCTGCCAGCTTTTTATTTTTTCTTTCCAGGTGCCACAGTCCCTTTAGATTCTCGGTATTCCTTTCCAGAATCCAGGTACATAGCGAGGCTTGTAAGTAAATTTCTCACTTCTCTTAGGTGCTTCTTTTATTCCTTCCCAGGAGCCAGGCACATAACGAGGTCTATAGCTATCCTTCTTCTCATTTCCTTTCCAGAGCCCGGGAATGTAACGCTGTTTGTACCTGATTTTACTTATTTTCGGAGTCTTTGTTGTACTTTTCCATGAGCCGGGAATATAACGCGCTTTATAGTCAACTTTCTTTGTCTCTGGAGTTTTTTCTGTTCCTTTCCAGAGTCCGGGAATATAACGTTGTTTGTACTTGATTTCCTCAAGCTTTGGATTCTTTTTTGTTCCTTTCCATGAGCCAGGAATATAACGCGGCTTATAATCATCTCTATTTATTTTCCTGGTATTTGCAGTTTCTTTCCAGAGTCCGGGAATGTAACGTTGTCTGTACCTTATTTTCTCAAGCTTTTGGTTCTCTTTTGTCGCTTTCCAGAACCCGGGTATGTATTTTTGCTTATAGTCGGGTTTCTTTACCCGTGTCTCTACAGTCCCTTTCCAGAATCCTGGCACATAACGCTGCTTGTTCCTGATCTGTTCAATTCTCGGATTCTTTTTTATCCCTTCCCAGGAACCAGGAACGTAACGGGATCTGGAGCTAGACTTCTCACTTGTCCTGTGAGTCTCCTTGATTTCGGTTTTTACCCTCCTGATTGTTTTGCCAGCTTCTTCTTTTAATTCATGTCTACTATGCATACCATAACCTCTATGTTTAACTTATCATGTTTAACTGCGAAATTAGCGCATAAAACGTTAAACTCGCTAAATAATAGACTTCAACATATAAATAAATATTCAACAGTAACGTGACGTTGTTTTCAATTTCTTTGTACAAAATAGCAGACATTTAGACGATTCCACTCTGACTCACCCGCAGCTCGGAATTGCATCTCAATATTTCAGTTTACAAGGTCACGATTGCCAAAAAAATTAATATGTATTATTGGGACAGCGATGATTTTGGTCGCTTGTTCAAAATACAAATGGAGTTAATATAAAAATAGAAAAAGGTGCCAAATATCCTAATTCTGTATTAGTGTTGATAAAAATAGGAAAAATAAGGTTCAGCAGTCTTAACTCCTGGATTGAAATTCGGAGTAACATTTTCTCAAGTTTTTATAAACAGTTTTTCTCTTGTTTTTCAGGTAGCCAGTCAGCAACTAATATCACAGGTCAGGTAATTCTGCCTGTAAATATGGTCGCTTTTTTTTCAGTTTTTTATTTATAATTATAATATTTCTAAAATAAGAAATATCAGGATAAGTCGTTATTTCCTCTAAGTTCGTTTGCTCTCTTTTCTGCTTCTTCTTTTGTCTGGAAGATTTCACTGGTACATACACATTTTCTCGTGTTATGGTCACAGTGGTAAATAATATACAGAATGTCAGCCAGGCTATCAGTGGGCACATAACTTAACTCGTTTAACCCTCGGCCTATCCGGGTATAGTTTTTTTCGTCGATCTCAAGTTCTCCTGCATCTTTCATAGGATCGTATCCAAAATATATCTCGCTGTCCAGTGCTGCCTGCCATTCTTCTACAAAATAATCAGGCTGGTTCTCAACGTAATCTTTCTCGCAGTCCGAAATGCCAGAACGTTTTACATATTCAAACATGCTTTCGTATATATCTACAGGTTTCACTTTCCCGTAATACAGGATATTTATGTTTCTCATTTTTGTTTCATCTCCGTGCCAAATTCTATAACTCTTTATATGTGTTAAAGTATTAAAGGAAAAAGCCAAAAAAACGGATTTCCTTTTCAGTTTAAAAATATTCTTAATGATACGTATGTAGAAGAATTCTATCGCAGACATGCATAACCCTTGCAAAGCCCTGACTGCTCAGGATAATAGCGCTGCAATGGGAGGGTTTATTTCCTGTACAGGAAGCTTTTCTTCATTAAGCCTTAAAAGTGTCAATAACTTCTACTAATATGTACCCTGAACTATTCAGAGGTCCAAATATCAAAAAAGATGCAAAATGTACTGCACTGAGCGCCATAGTTCCTGTTCCACAATTGAATCTCGGTTCATGCTTCAACTTCCATCTTTTTCAATAACTATCCCTCTCAATATACTTCTCGGGATATCTCTATATGTGCTTGTTTCAGTCTGATTGCCTTATTCTTAATGTCTTTTTAATTTATTTTATTGTTATATTATAAATTTCTATACGGCAATTTACTTTTAAACGTTATTTAATACTAGCTGAGATATTTCTAAAAATATAAATTGAAAAATATAGACTGAAAAGAGACTGCGAACGAGAGAATAAAAACAGAGAATGAAAAGAAAAACTGCGAAAGTAAAGTAGAAAAAATAAGATAAAAATGTAATATAAAATGAATAGGAGAAATAAAAAGTAAATTCGGTTAAATGAAAGTAAACAACTGTACTTCTAAACTCAATTCCAAAGTCCCTTACCTTGAATCAATCTCGACTGAAGTCTAATGATTTTTAGCATACTCTGGGAATCGGGTCTCCTGCAGGTACATCTACAAAACGCATACCGCCGAAACGGTTTCTCAGGACTACTTCATTCTTATCCGGAGTAACTTCTCCTATAACAGCTGCGTCCCTACCGTAAGGGTGCTGCCTCAAGATTGAAAGCACTTCTTCTTCAAAGCCGGCTTTGACTCCCATAACTGCTTTTCCTTCGTTTGCAACCTCAAGGGGGTCCAGGCCCAGCATCTCACAGGCTGCGGAAACGGCTGGTTTGAAGGGAATCCAGTCTTCTTCAATAAGAATACCTGCTCCGGACTTTGATGCCATCTCGTTCAGAGCATTTGCAAGCCCTCCTCGGGTCGGGTCTTTCATTGCCGTGATTACGGGTTCACCTTCCGGAGTTCTGAGTTTCAGAAGAGGTTCTATGAGTTTCCAGAGTGGAGCTGAATCCGAGGCAAGGTCGGTATCAAAGTCAAAACCTTCCCTATGAGCCATAAGCGAGATTCCATGGTCGCCGATAGTTCCTGTAACCAGGATTTTGTCTCCAGGTTGAAGTCCCGAGTCTCTTACAGGGATATCCGTAATTCCAAGGCCTGCAGTATTCAGGATAATCGAGTCTAGCGCAGTTTTCTCCACGGTTTTAGTATCGCCTGTTATTATGGGTACGCCAACCTCTGCAGCCGTTTCGTCCATTGTTTTGATTATTTCCTCAAACTCCTTGAGTGGAAAACCTTCAGGGACTATGACTGCACAGGTAAGGGCAAGGGGCTTTGCTCCCATAACCGTAAGGTCATTTACAGTCCCTGCAACTGCAAGTCTTCCTATATTGGTATTCGGGAAAAAGGCAGGTGTAATCACATGACTATCAGTAGTCAGTACGAGTTCGCATCCCTTATTGAAGTCTTCAAGTTTGATCGTGGATCCATCATCAAGACATTCGAGCCCTATCGAGCCTGCACTTTTATTACGAAAGTTTTTAAGAATTATTTCTCCTATAAGTGCCTGCATTACTTCTCCGCCTGCACCGTGCTCAAGAGAAATGGTATTGGATTTCATATAAGTCTCCTTTTTTCCGCCTTTTAAACCCGCTGGATCTTCTCAATCCACTTAAAATCTTCTTAATCCGATTTTCGAGTTATTTTTCTTTAACCTGGTTTCTACCTTAGTTCTCTTTAACCTGATTTTTTAACTTTATCCTTATTAACCTGGTTTCTACCTTAGTCCTATTTAACCTAGTTTTTTTAACTTTATCTTTATTAACCTGGTTTCCACCTTAACGCCTTTAACTTTACTTATCTATTCTGAGATTCTTTAACTCCAGCTCGATGAAGCTAATCCAGGTTTCCAGGCTTTCCCAGTCATGCTTTGAAGTCAGGATAACCGGCACGTTCGGGTTTAAGGAAAGAATATCATCTCGCATTTTTTCAGCATCTACATCAACCGCATGTGCAATGTCAACTTTATTTATTACTGCAAGATCTGAGGTCTTGAATATCATGGGGTGTTTGAGGATAATATCGTCTCCTTCGGTCACGCTCACAATTACAACCCTCAGGTGTTCTCCCAGTTTAAAGTCTACAGGGCATATCAGGTTACCTACGTTCTCAATTAGCAGGAGATCCGTGTTGTTAAGATCGACTTCATCCAGGGCTTTTTCCACCAGTTTTGCATCCAGGTGGCACTCTTTCCCCGTATTTACAGGGATAGTAGGGACATCGAGTTTCCTGAAACGTGAGGAATCCATCTCAGCGATTACATCCCCTGCGATCACAGCTATTCTATACTTATCTTTAAGTTGCCTAATAACCTCTTCAATCAGAGTGGTCTTTCCTGATCCTATTGCACCCATAACATTTACCGAAAAGACCTGATACTTGTCAAGTTTCTTTTTGTTTTTTTCAGCAACTTTGTCATTTGCTTTGTAGACATCATGTCCCATATCGATTACGTGCATCAACATAAACATCACTTGGAAAATTTTATTTCTATTTTACCTTTTCGCGTTTTAATTCTGGTCTTCAGTTTCGATCTCGATGCTTTTAATTATCAGCTCTCTGCCGCCTGTAATTTGGGCAGGTTTTCCGCAGATTGGGCATTCCATAACTGCCGCATAAGCCAGAAGTTCGCTTTTGAATTCACAGTTCTCTCGTATCTTTTCTTCGTCTACTGTTCCCGTGTATCCACATTCGCATTCAAGCGAGGGTGGTATCATTTCTACAATAAAGTCCGCATTTTCGGCAATGCTTTCCTCTGAAAGAACTTTAAAACAAAAACTAAGTTGGTCCGGGTTAGTATGAGACAGTCTTCCCATCTGAAGGGTTACGTGCTTAACTTCCGTGGCTCCGTGCTCTTTGGCAGTAGCCATAACCTGCTCGAAAATTTCACATGCAATGGAAAACTCATGCAACCCTGTTACCTCCTTCTCTTGAGTATCTGAACCAGTTATAACACATGCCTTCCTGACTTACCATACAGGGACCTGCAGGGCTTTTCGGGGTACAGTCTTTCCCGAAATTCGAGCATTGGGAAGGTTTTGCTTTCCCTGTAAGGATAGCTGCGCAGATACAGTG
>DUGT01000006.1:6732-10587 GCA_013331275.1 Methanosarcina sp.
TCCTCAAGGGCAGAAGCATACAGGTCTTCGTACTTTTTTGCGGCGTCTTTTTCCTCAAATTCTTTCCTGAGCACAAGTCCCGAGTTTTTTATTTTTCCTATGCCTCGCCACTCAGAGTCCGAAGTCTCAAATGTTTCCTTCATTATTTTAAGGGCAATCTGATTTCCTTCAGGCTTTACAGCTCTAGGATAGCCGTTATCTACCCTTGAGATTCCTTTTTCTGCCTGCATTTGTAACAGGTTGATTCCAAGGAGGATGTCTCCCGGTTCAAATCCGCTTACGACAACAGGAAAGCCTTTTTCTGCAAGAGATTCAAAAGGTTTCGTACCTATTATGGTTGCCACGTGTCCAGGAGCTATAAAGGCATCAACATCTGCATCCCTGGCAAGGAATTCAACTGCAGGAGGAGTTTGTTTCTGCGAGGTAAGGAGGCTGAAGTTTTCAGGGGTCTTTCTTAAAAGAGCGGCCGCATTTGCGGGAACCGTGGTCTCAAAGCCTATTCCAAAAAAGACTACTTCAAGTTCTGGTTTTTTTTCCGCAAGGGCAATTGCATCATCAATACTATAGACCATTTTTACATTTGCCCCTTCGGATTTTGCATCCAGCAAACTTTCGGCCGAGCCAGGAACCCGCATCATATCTCCAAAAGTGACAACGGTTGCTCCACTTTTCGCAAGGGCAATAGCAATATTAACGTCTTCTTCAGGAGTCACACAAACAGGGCATCCGGGACCGCTTATTACCTCAATATTTTTCGGAAGGACACTCCTTAACCCATATTTTGCTATAGTTCGCTCGTGGGTTCCGCATACATGCATTATGCGAAGTGGTTTATCAGAACCTCTAATTCTTTCCAGTAGCTTTCTTTCAAGTTCAGGAGCCGCTAGCTTTGAAGGTGAATTCCCGTTTTCCATTTTTCATCAGCGTCCGCTTTCAGATAGATTCGTTTTTTGGGGTATCTATCTCTTCAAGTCCAGCAATCTGTCTGAGAAGGTGCATTGTTTCTTCACTTTCTTCTTCCGAGATTTCGGATATTGCGTATCCAACATGGACAAGAAAGTGTTTTCCTATCTGGGATTCATCAGCTCCTCCCATAAGGTCCATATTCACATCTCTGCAGATTCCGCCCATGTCAATCGTTGCAGTATTCTCATTTACAATGGATATTACTTTTCCAGGAATAGCTATACACATGTTTCCTCAAACTCTTTTGTTTTAAAATCTATTAATTTATATAATTCATTTTCATGAGGGAAATTCCTGTATTAAGAGTTTTGCAAAACTTGTATTAAGGGTTTTACAAAAATTATTTTACAAAAGATATATATTTGCAAGGTATATATATTTACAGGTTCCAACTTAGTAAAAAAATCCTCCAGTTTTATTTCCTTAACTGGTTAAACAGTTTCTATCCCCTTAATTATTTTTATTTCTCTACTGCTGCTTTTAAATGTTCATTTTTTTCTTTTGCAACTTGCCGCAGATAGGAAAATGGAGATATCATAAACAAGAGCCTAATTCCGTATTTTAAATAAATCTATTGTCGGAAATTATTTTTTAAAACTCTATGGTTCTATTTTATATTCTTTTTGTTTTTTCATTTCACTTGCATAATTTAAAAATGTTCTTTATTCTGGTTTTGGATTTGCTGTAGAAATGTTTTAGAAAGGGTTCCAAAATCGTTCTATTTGAGGTGGAATACTCCAGATTCTAAAAAATATGATAATTGAAAGTGGATAGCATTTTTCTGCAACTTCATATGATAAGATAAGGTTTAATAAGATAAGGTTTAATAAGATAAGGTTTTTAGCACTTCTTTCCCATTTTAAGTTTCTATTAAATGCGCTTTTCAGAACACTAAAGATCATAGTTTTAATAGAGAAAATCAGGGATTAAAAACTCTTCAGTTTTTAGTAGGATCAGTATTCTCCTGGATCTGTGAGAGTTAAAACAGGATTAGCTACGGCAATATAGTTCTTTCTTATGAATTTTAATTCTGCTTGAGAAGCCCAATCTACAAAAATATCCCTTTGAAATAAGTGATTCTTTCTTTGCTTTTCAAAACTTTTCTGCATTTTATCTTATTTTTATGCGTTTTATCATAATACAGATAAGTTTTTAAATATGAACTACTTCTTCATTAGTAACTTTTAACTTTTGAAATTTAGTTAATTCTTTTGATACTCTTTTCTCTCTCAAAAGACCTCAATCCTACATATATGTACTATAACTCACAATATTGTACGTTAAATTATGTTGCTTATATTGAAAGTCTATTATATTTATCAATGAATCATTTACCTTCAATGCAGCCAATTAATATATTTGTCGGAGCGTGTAAAAAACCTTATATACTATTCCCTCATTGAAAAACATTAGTGGTAAATTTATGTATGCATTTATATAATTACTGTGGACAATTATTTTAAAATTTTCTTTCGGATGTATAATTTGGGTAAAATCAAGATGTGGTAGAGATGAGTACTGGAATAAAAAACCTTGTCCGTACACTGGACAGTGTGGACTTCTTAAAAATGGATCGACGCACTTTCATGAAAGCACTGGGTGCAATGGGCGCAGCTACATTCCTGGGCACATACAAGTCTGATATTGTAAGTGCGCTTGAATTTGCAGAGACCAAGCTTGTCTGGCTTCACGGCTCTGAGTGCACTGGTTGCTCCGAATCGGTCTTAAATGCAGGCAATCCTGACCTTGTACAGGCACTACAAAAGCTCAATGTCAACCTTGTTTTCCATGAGACTATTTGTGCACAGCAGGGAATATGGAATGACGGTAAGCTTGTAAACAACGCCGAGCTAAACTCCGAGGTTCTCCTTGAAGAAACTTATAAAGAAGGTAAATACTTCCTGGTCGTTGAAGGCTCAATTCCAAACGGTCCAGATGGTTCCGGACGTTACCTGGTTATTGGAAACAAGACTTTCAAGGAAACCCTTGGAGAAGCTGCAAAGAATGCAATTGCTATCATTGCAGTCGGAGCCTGTGCCTGCTGGGGAGGGATCACTTCTGCAGATAGCGAGGTTGCCAAGGATACTGACTACAGAGGAGTAGCTTTTGCAAAGGAAGATTCTTCAAAAGGCATGCTTAAGGAACTTGGGATTGATAAACCAGTAATTAATATTCCTGGTTGCCCTGCTCACCCTGACTGGGTTCTTTTGACCCTGGGAGCGGTAATCCTTGGAAAGATTAAGCTTGAAGATATTCCATCAGTTGTGGACGATTACGGCAGGCCAATGGTTTTCTTCCCCCCTGATCACACAGTGCACGAAAACTGCCCACGCCGCGGATACTATGACCGTGGAGAATTCGATACGGAAGTTGGTGGAGAAAAGTGCCTGTGGAAATTAGGCTGTAAAGCTCCCTATGCTCACGCAGACTGTGCAATTCGCAAATGGAACGGTTCAGTAAGCATGTGTACTCAGGCAGGCGGCCCCTGTATTGCCTGTGTTGAGCCAGGTTTCCCTGATACCTCAAGGCCCCTATATGTTGAACGTGAAGATGTGGGAGTTGCCGGAACAAATATTGATACAGTAGCCAAAGTTGCGGTTGGAGCAGCTGCAGTTGCTGCAGGCGTACATGCTGTTAGGAGAATGGGAAAAGGAGAGTGAGTGAAAAATGGTAAACGTTACAGTTGATCCCTTAACCAGAATTGAAGGCCACCAGCGTATATCNNACCGAAGTAGGTGCTGACGGTACTATTACCGATGCCCAGTCATCTTCCCTTATTTTCAGAGGTTTTGAACGCATCCTCCAAAATCAGGATCCAAGAGATGCAGCTTTTCTGACTCAGAGAATTTGTGGTGTCTGTCCTCTTGCTCATGGATTGACAGCCACAAA
>DUGT01000006.1:10723-22601 GCA_013331275.1 Methanosarcina sp.
GCTCATGGATTGACAGCCACAAACGCTCTAGATGATCTTTATGGTGTAGCTGAGAGTGTTCCAAAAGACGCTCTGATGATGAGGAACATTTTCCAGGGCCTGAACATGGTTGCAAGCCATGCAACTCATATATATGTTCTCTTTGGTCCTGACCTTGCAAACCCAGCATACAAGAAGGTCCTTACAACACTTGGAGACACCGGAAACGCAGTCTGGAAAGAAATGGTTGGAAGGTTTGCCCCAATCAGCTACAAGATGGATGGCGTAGCTGTACCTGCGGGAAGTTCCTATCTTGCAGCAATCCCTGAAAAAAAGCGTCTTCAAGAGGCTATCGCACTTATTGCCGGTAGAATGCCTGGTCCTTCATCTCTTTATCCAGGTGGATATACTTACCCGGCTACTGTTGCAGATGTTACCAAACTTGCCTCTTACTATCTGCAGGTCATGGACTTCGTATCCAAACATACTCTGAGAGTTGATTTCAATACCTGGATCGCAAATACCTATAAGGCAAGTTCTCCCCAAAAAGCAGTAAGCTTTGTTACCGAACACCTGACTGACCTTGTTAACAAGTCAACGAGTTCAAATGACTTCTCCAAAGAAGCAGGTTGGGGAGATGTAGAGTTCTATGCAGCTTTTGGCTCCAAGTATATAGCAGAAACACTTGGCCTTCCAGCAAGTCTTGGACATGATACAATCGGCGGGTACAAGGACCCCTCAAAAATCTGCTTCGTTTCATATGGTGGATACTACAAGTACAAGGACGGATACGACCCTAAGAGCCCGGCAGGAGATCGTATTTTCACATCAGGTGTAGTATCAGGAAAGCTCGAATATCAGAAATTTGATCCGGAAAAGATTACGGAAAGCACTGCTCACTCTTTCTACCAGAACAGTGCCAACGACCTTGCACCAGCAAAAGGTGAAACCGTTCCGCTTACCGATCCAAGTAAAATCGTTTACACTGGAGGTTCGAACAGCCAGTACAGCTGGGACAAGGCTCCTAGATACGATGGAATTGCAGGTGAAGTCGGGCCTCTTGCACGCATGCTAAATATCAAAGAGCCTCTCGTTACCGGTCTGGCTCAGGCTTTCAATGAGAAAGGCTTCTCTGCAGCTAACGTTTACACCAGGATGTTGGCTCGTATGCAGGAAACTGCAATTCTTGCATATGAACTTCTCAACTGGGTAACAGTTGACTATACTCCAGGAGGCAAGATTTCCGTGCCTATAGACCTTAATGCAGCTAAAAATAATTCTGGAATGGGTCTGTGGGAAGCACCTCGTGGAGCTCTTGGTCACTGGATCTCTGCTGGCAGCGATGGAAAGGTCTCCAACTATCAGGCTATAGTTCCGGGTAGCTGGTTAATGTCCCCAAGAGACAGCAAAGGTATTCCTGGTCCTCTCGAACAGTCTCTCATTGGTTCAAAAATCAACCCAGTCGGAGATGTCGATTATACCAATCCGGTTGGCATCTTCCACATGGGCAGGTCCTATGATCCTTGCATTTCATGTGCAGTACACACCATTGACCTGACTGGGAAAAACGCTCCAAATACTCTAAGAATACTCTAAATACAGTACAAGGAGATGACCCACAATGAAATCCAAAGACAACCGGTCAATGGTTGTTGAGCGCTATACCGTAACTGACAGGATAGCTCATACTGTCCATGCTGTTGCAATGTTAGTGCTCATCATCACCGGATTAAAGATCTATACGGGATGGGACTTTATGAGTTTCCATACCGCCCGTGGGCTTCACATGATAGCGGTCCCGTTCCTGCTTGCAGTGAACTGGATCCTTATCCCTTACAATATTTTCTCTGAAGGCCATGGGTTTATGGGAAAGATCTCACACTTTACGGACCATTATATTTTCGGTCCTAAGGATGCAGCTCGCTTTGGCAGTATAATTGGTAACTTCTTCAGGAAAGGCAGATATCCGGCATTCAGTATCTATGATGAGACTACTGGCCACTACAAGACCAAACTTCATCCCTTGATGAAGATCCTGATTGTGCTTGAAGGTACAGCTATCTTCTTCATTGCATTATCAGGTGTTGTGCTTTACAAGCTCGACTGGTCGCTTTTCGGCCTTCCTATAGCCTCATGGATCCTGACTATAACAGGTTTTATTTCACCCCTATTTAACCTGTCTGCCCTGCAGTTCCTCAGGTTACTTCACCTGCTGCTGACCTACTGGTTTGTTTTTGAACTGGTAGTGCATGTCGGTATCCTGGAGTTCGACCCTCATGTCTGGAAATACTACAAAGCTATCTTCCTGACAGGAAAAGAGGATCTTGCAGATACTCACTACTCTGAGGTTATCCCAAAGTACCTTCCTACAGAGGAAAGGCCTTAAATTTCTAAGAACTATTAGTTTAGGGTAACAGGCATATTGAAAGCCTGTATACCTACTCCTTTTTTGAGTGAAAATATGTCTATACTAAATGCTCCTATACGCATCCTTGGCTGCGGAAGCCCGTTAATGGGAAACGATGGTGTTGGCATCAAGGTAATTGAAGTTCTTCACAAAACCGAACTTAAAGACCTCAAAGATGTCGATATTGAAGACGCAGGGGTCTGTGGACTTGACCTTCTAAACCTTCTCGATGGCGCCAGAAAAGTTATTATAGTTGATGCAATTCTGGCTAACAGCCCTCCAGGTTCAGTACACCGTATAGAGGGAAAGGACTTACTGGATGGTGTTGAATTTCATCCTCTTGTTTCAGTACATGACCTGACAATTACAGATGTATTGAAAATAGGAGAGCAGGTCCAAGAGCTTCCGGAAATTGTAGTCATTGGGATTGAAATCGGATCGATTGTTACGGAAGCTACGCAGGAGATCAGTCCGGATGTTCTTAAAGGTGTGGATAAAGCCATAAAGCTCATTGAGGAAGAGGTTTTTTCCTCACTTTAATTTTATTTTCGCTTATCTGATTAACTTCGGTTTTGTTCAATTTTTCCCAAATTTTCTTTTTTCTTCATTTCTCTAGTTTTCCCCAATGTTCCCTATTTCCCCAATGTTCCCTATTTCCCCAATGTTCCCTATTTCCCCAATGTTCCCTATTTCCCCTACTTCTTCCTATTTCCCTTACTTCTCCCTCTTTTTCTTCTACTTCCGATTTCTGTTCGGTATTCCCTCCGTTTTGTCTCTTTTTTTAGTCTCTGTTTTTCCATTTTTAATTTCTGCTTTGCCCCAGATTTGATATTTTATTAATTTCGATCCCTTCTTCTACAGTAATCTTTATCTGGAAAAAAGTCTACTTAAGTAAAAATATTTGCAATAATTTATAATTCCGGGGTGGGAACATTTCACAATTTCTTAGTCGAATAGTACTTAAAATACTTTTTTTTGGAGCAATTTTTTATGTCGCGACGCTTGTTGCTGCAAATACCTCCATTACTGAGAAGAATATCAAAACCGAAATTATCATCAACGCACCGGCAGCTAGCGTATGGCAGACGCTTACTGACTTTGAGGCATACCCACAATGGAATCCGTTTATGCGTGAGATGACCGGGGTTTTCACTCCCGGTGAGCAATTAACGATTCAAATGCATCTAGGCGATCGTGTTATGACAATTCGGCCAACTATTCTTGTCATTCAGCCCGAAAGAGAACTGCGTTGGATCGGCCGTTTGTTAATTCCCGGAATATTTGATGGTGAGCACAGTTTTGTAATAGAGCCAGCTGGTGAGAACAGAGTGCGTCTGATTCAGCAAGAGACATTCAACGGACTTTTGGTACCGTTTTCGGGTTTCCTGCTTGACGATACTGAAAAGAGTTTCAATGCGATGAATCTGGCACTTAAAGAACGTGTTGAGCAGGCAAACTAAGCTAAACTCAGCTGGACAAACAAGTTAAACTTCAAGGGCCTGCCAGAAGAGACTCTGAAAAAGAACCGAATACGATTCCGGAAAAAGAAAAAGTTAAATTTTTGTCTCTCAAGGCAGGTTTTCAACGGAGCTACAGGGTCCGGAAAAATTTTTACAATAAGGGAAATCCTTATAACCGGAGGCCAGGGACCCAAAAACCAATTTCTTTAATCGACAGATCTTTATATATAGATCTTTAAATTTTAAATATTATCCTGTTTGTTATCCTTTCAGGTCCAATTGATACAGATTTCTTTTTTATTTAAACATTTATTTAACACTTTTTTATTAGTAAGACTCTTTTGCCTTTACGGTTACTCAGATTTTTCCGGCACCCAGTTGCTATAGAGTTTCCACTCGATTAAAGAGTCTTCAATGTCAGTCTCGATGTAAAATCGCCATATAAAGGGCTCTTCTACTCCATAGAATTCAAAATTCACAGGGGTGTCAGGTAAAAGTACGGATTCTTTTATTTCCCCAGTGTTTGTCTTTATCGTGACATTTGACTCTCTGGCATTGAGGTTACTTACCTCAAGACGGATCGATTTTCCAGCCTCAGCTTCAAAAGAAGAGTTACTTCCACTCAAGGTTCCTGCTGTATGGAATTTGCGTCCCTTACTGTCAACAGTTTCAGGTAGTCTGGTCAAAGGTGGAGTTATTGGTCTGGTCACATGAGCCGGGGTTTGTTCAGGTGGAACGGTCTGCGTAGTAAGGACTGGAGGTTCCGCTATCGGTGCAGTCGGAGGTTGAGGTATTTTAACTGCAGGTGCCTCTACTCTCGGAGCCTTAGGAGCCGATACTGGTTGAACTTCAGGTGCCCTTACCGGCCCCACAGGAGATGCCCTTGGTGATCTAACTGGAGATTCCGGAAATAATGGAGTTGGGACTTCCGATACCTGTGGCTCAGTTACCGATGCAACCGAAGGTTTTTGAGTACCCGTAAAGAATTCTTCATCGAGACTTCCTATAGTAACTGATCCTACAATACCATCAACCTTCAATCCCCGTGCTTCCTGGTAGCTTCTGACTGCCAGTTCGGTTTCTCCACTAAAAATGCCATTGGCTCCAACCTCAGGTACAGGAAAACCAAGAACTATCAGAGCCTGTTGAATTTTTCTTACTGCAGAACCGCTATCCCCTCTCTGGAGAACTCTTTCTTTATCATAGCAGCCCTCCAGAACTTCATCGCCTGCAAATCTCGATGACCTTAAGTCGTGACCATCCCCAATAGTCATATTCTATCCCCCTATTTTGCTGCAAATCTCTTTCCTTAAACATGCAGCTTTATTACTAAATGTTACTAATTGTAAAATTTCAATAAATAGAATAATGATATTAAAATATATAAGTTTTCAGAAAATCTATGTTTATTTTAAATGTATATGAACTATTTAAACAAATTAAAAAGTATTGACAGTATTACGAATCTACTGCAAATTCTAAGCTAATTTTTTAATAAGCTAATTTTTTAATTGTGTGTGATTTTGTTCTTCAGATATGGAACTTTCTACCCTAAATTTTTAGTATTGATGATTTACATAAAAATTGACACATAGCTAACTTATCATTAGTAAAAACAAAAGTAAAAAGCAAGTGAAAGAATAGATTGTGAGACAAATCACACTATTTCGTTTGAATCTGAAAACTCAGGAGTTCCTATATATTAACTATTTATTATTATTATTATTATTATTATTGTTATTGTTATTGTTATTGTTATTGTTATTGTTATTGTTATTGTTATTGTTATTAACTACTTATTATTACTAACCATTCGATATAATTTCAACCTATATACTAAAGTTTCTCTTTGATTTATATAATATCATCTGTATATTTATTCTAAGGATATCTGTTTTAGGGAAACTTATGGGTGGTATGTCAGTGGTAGAAAAACCGAAAATACAAGATTCGAAAGCAAACATGCTGCTTCCTGAGAAACATCGACTGGTAGCGGGAATCTTTGCTAGCAAGGAAGCTGCCGACGCTGCTATGAAAAAGATTAAGGATCTTCGTCCGCGACTTCAGAAGGTGAATGCAAGTAACATCCTGGTTCTCGCCAAGGACAATAAAGGCAAAGTCGAGATCAACATCATCGATATAGATTCAACTTCTGGAACAAATAGCATCTCTCTGGTTGAGCGTGTTGCAGCGGATGTGAACACTATTTCTGGTAAGCCGGTTGGTATTCCAACTGAATCAAATGTGCAGGCGACCCATCTGGGTTATGCTCTAAACCCAGGCACAGTAGCTATTGGCTTGTTCGTGGGTCTGCAGTATGCTGGTAAGATCGAAGACAGCATCAGGGAAATAGGTGCCCAGGTTCTTACATCCGATGATCTGAAGCGCATAGGTGCAGGTTTGGGTGCAGCCGAAGGTACAAACGACCTGGCAGTCAAGGCTGCTGCAGTCCCTCAATCAGCACTGCAGGCTGCACCTTCTGTCTTCGACTGGCAGGCGGAATACGCATATTCGTTGGGCTTGCAGGCATTCATTTATGGTTTCCCATATATTTACAATGCTCTCACGCGCTACAAATGGACAAATATTCCTCAGGACCCAAAAAGAATTCCTTATGCGCCAGTTAGCCATTTCTGGCATGCTTCTGAGCTCATAGACGCCACATACCGCGATGGTGGCTGCCCTAATAATGACACGTTGTACTCAGTTGCCTGGGTAGATCTTGGCAAAGAGCCAGTGATTCTTACCGTACCTGATATATCGGAAGAACGTTACTGGACGTTTGAACTTGTCACTTTCACTTCGGACAATTTTGCCTATGTAGGTCGGCGTGTTGGTTCAAGAGCAGGAAATTATGCTCTCATTGGGCCTGGCTGGCATGGTAATTTACCGGAGGATGTAACTGTCGTGACACCTTCTTCCCCTACGCCATGGATATTAATTCTTGGCCGCACTCTGGTAGATGGCGTCGATGACCTGCCAGCTGTGCACGCTCTGCAGACACAGTACAAGCTGACACCTTTAAGCTTTTGGGGCAAACCTGATATCCAGCTTCCCGAAAGCCGGGACGTCTATAAACCTGCTATTGCACTTGCTGGTACAGAGGATCCTCTAGGAGCATGGAAAACCCTCAATTCCATGCTGCTTGAGAATCCTCCGGCAGCTCATCATGAAGTGTTGCTCAAGCAGTTCGCAACTATAGGTGTCGGGCCAGGCCTGGATGTGGAGCAGCAACCAGAAGTCGTGAAGAATGCGCTAAAACGCGTGCTTAGTATCGGAATACCGTTGCTTAGACAACAGTTTATGAGTGGGGTCTGGGCAAAATTCGTCAATGGCTGGCGCTACCCTCCTGTCAATATAGGTCGTTTTGGGGACGAGTTTCTATTGCGTGCTGCAGACCAATCCCTGGTCGGAATTACTGCCAACGACCCTGTAGAAGCAGTTTACCTTGTCAACCTTACGGATAGTTCAGGTGAGCCACTGACAGGTGTCCACAAGTATGAGGTAACATTTCCTAAAGGTTATGAGCCACCTGTAGATGCATTCTGGTCAATGACAGTCTACGGTACCGACTATAATTTTATCCCTAACCGGATCAACCGTTATTCGATAGGGGACCGTACCCGGGGCGTAAAAAAGAATGCAGATGGTGGGATAACTTTCTATTTCCAGAATGAACCTCCTGGTTCAGAAAAAGAATCAAACTGGTTGCCAACTGGTAGTGAAGCGTGGTTTACCATTTTACGTATGTACATCCCACACCCTGCAGTGATCAATGCAGAATGGAAATGTCCACCGATTACAAAAGTGGACTAAAACGGGCAAAACTCTATGTGATTGGAGCTTGGCTTTCTTCCATTTTTCAAAATGAAGGTCTTTTATTTGCTGGTTTATCAGGCGTTTAACAGGTTTTCGTGTTACATAATAAGTTACTTGAGAAATGGGTTATTGATGATGCTATAGTCTTTAATATATTGGATTCCTTTTTTATATATTATTTATATAAAATTATTCGTACATAGGGGGAAGTGGAACGGATAATGACTGCTTACTTAATGACGACTTACTTGGAAAATTTAAAAATCTCGATTTCATGAAAATGGATAGACGGACTTTTATAAAGTCTGTCGGGGTATTAGGGGCTTCACTGTTTTTACAAACGTATAAAAACGATATAGCAAGAGCTCTTGATTTTTCAGAGACTAAAGTTGTATGGCTTCACGGAGTAATGGATAGTGGCTGCACCATATCAATGCTGGACGGAGGATCTCCTGACATCATAGAATTCCTTCAGGAGTTCAATCTCAAACTCCTCTATCATGAAGTTTTAATGATGCAGCAGGGAATTTTCGTAGATGGGAAGCTTGCAAATACCAGTGATCTTAATTCTGAAATCGTGCTGGATGAGATCCTGGAAAAGGAAAATGGTTATGTTCTAGTCTCCGAAGGAGCAATTTCAAACGGACCTCAAGGTTCCGGGAAATATCTCATGCTGGGGGGAAGGCCCTATAAAGAAATTTATGAAAAAGCTGCTAAAAACGCTTTAGCAATTGTTGCAATCGGAAATTGTGCGACTAATAGCGGGGTAAACGCTGCTAAGAGTGATATAGTTGAACTTATGGACCCCCGTGGGGTTGCTTTTACTATGGAAGATGCTTCAAAAGGGATTTTAGATCTTCTTGGCATCGAAAAGCCTGTAATTAATCTTACTGGCTGTCCTACTCATCCAGATTGGGTTTTTTTGACAATAGGTGCAGTTATTTTGGGAAAAATAAAGGTACCTGATGATTTGCCTTATGTACTGGATCACTGGAAACGTCCAAAGGTTTTCTTCCCACCTGACCATGTTATCCATGACAACTGTTCTCGTCGCGGGTACTATGACCGTGGAGAATTTGAGCTGACGGTAGGTGGACCTAAATGCCTCTGGAAACTGGGATGCAAAGGGCCTTATACCCACGCAGACTGCGCTACTCGCAACTGGAACGGCCATCTCAATTACTGTCCTCAGGCAGGCTCTCCCTGTATTGGCTGCGTTCAGCCAGGCTTCCCGGATAGCACCAGGCCTTTTTTCGTGGAAATTGAGAATACAGGAATTCTAGGCACGAATATCAATACTATAGCGGGCGTGGCAATAGGAGGGGCACTACTTGCTGCAGGAGCTCACGCTGTCAGAAGAACTGCCATGAAAAGGCCTGAGGACGAGGAAGATTTTGCCGAAGAGAGAATCCCAGAGGAAACCGAAGAAGAAACAGGAGGTGAAAGATAATGGTACAGGTTACTGTTGATCCTCTTACGAGAATTGAAGGACACTACAGAATCAATACCGAAGTAGATGGAGAAGGCGTGATTACCGATGCCCAGAGTAATGGTTTACAGTTAAGAGGTTTTGAACGTCTCCTACAGCACCAGGACCCAAGGGATGCGGCACTTCTATCTCAGAGGATCTGTGGGGTCTGCCCGGTTTGCCACGGCATAACTGCAGCAAATGCCTTAGACGAACTTTTCGGGGTTGCAGGTGAAGTCCCTAAAGATGCTCTTATGATGCGAAACGTTCAGCAGGGGCTGAATTACATAGCCAGTCATGCAGCGCACATCTACGTGCTCTGGGGTCCTGATCTTGCAAATCCGGCTTACCATGACATTCTGGCAAAATACGGGGATGTTGGAAATGCAGTCTGGAAAGAACTCCAGGGACGTTTTGCGCCTTTGATTTATCAGGTCAATGGTACCAGTTATCCGGCTGGCTCGTCTTATCTAGGTGCTATAGTGGAATTTCGCCGCTTGCACGAAGCAATTTCTCTGATAGCTGCCAAGATGCCCCATCCGGTTCTTCAGCATGTTGGAGGAGTAGTTTATTCACCAACAGTTGCTGATATAGGGCAAATTTTTAGCTATGTCTCAAAGACAATGGAATTTGTTAAAGCATTTACTCTTGGGATCTCTCCCGATACCTGGATTGCAAATACTTACAGGGCTTCTTCTCCTCAAAAGGCTGCTGATTTCGTTCTTAATCACCTTCAAGAACTTCTTAATAAATCTCTTACCAGCAAGGACTTCTCACACTCTGCTGGCTGGGGAGACGTCCCACTCTTTGCGGCTTTCGGCTCGGAGTTGATAGGAGAGAAACTTCTCGGTCTGCCTATAAGTATGAAAATGGACCTTGCAGGGACTTACAAAGATCCCGACAAGATAGGTTTTCTTTCTTACGGAGTTTTCTTTAAACCCGAGAATGGAGATGGATATGATCCTACAAGTCCTGCAGACAGCAGAGTTATTTCTTCCGGCTATATGAATGGACACTTCAAGCTTGAAAAGTTTGACTACAAGAAGATCTCAGAAAGTATTAGCCACTCTTTTTACATTGACGATGTAAACGATCGTTCTCCCTGGAATGGGGTTACGGTTCCGGAGGGGAATCCTGATAATATTGATTATACAAAAGGATCGGAGAGTCGATATTCATGGGCAAAAGCTCCCCATTATGATGGAATTCCATGTGAGGTCGGTCCTCTTGTCCGTATGATAATTATGGGAGAACCTCTTGTTACGGGATTAGTAAAAACTTTTCAGGATAACGGCTACTATCCTGTCAATAATTACACCCGCATGATTGCAAGAATGCAGGAAATTCTTGTAGTGGTTCCAGAACTTATAAAATGGCTCACGCAGGATCTTCAGGCAGGCGGAAAGGTTGCTGTGTATACCGATCTTTCCATGGCAAAGAGTTCCACGGGAATGGGTTTATGGGAAGCTCCAAGAGGAGCTCTGGGGCACTGGGTTGCCACAGGGTCGGATTCTATGGTAACTCTTTACCAGGCTGTGGTCCCAAGTACCTGGAATCTTGCTCCCAGAAATTCGCAGGGAGTTCCAAGCCCTGTTGAGCAGGCTCTCATAGGTACCAAAATTTCAGCTGCCGAAAACGCCCTTGGCGTGGATTATTCAAATCCTCTCGGAATCCTGCATACAGTCCGAGCTTATGATCCCTGCCTGGCATGTGCAGTTCATACTATTGATAAAACCGGAAAACACCCGGACCATACAATCAAAGTACTTTGAAGGAGGTTGAAGTATGGCTCGATCTGCTCTAAGATTCGCTTCCGGAAGATTAATTGTTGAGCGCTATACCTGGCTTGAGAGGGTTACTCATCTGGTGCATCTCATTGCCATGTTTGTCCTGCTTATTACGGGATTCAAAATCTACTTTGGTTGGGAGTTCATGGATTTTCAAACAGCCCGAACCTGGCATATGATTGCTGTGCCTTTTTTCCTGGTTGCAAACTGGATTTTAGTTCCGTACAACCTTTTTTCCTGCAAAGGAAAAAGATGCAGTGCCAAAGATAGAATGGTGCATTTCAAGGATTCTTATGTGTTTGGAAAAGCTGATGCGGAACGCCTTATTGATATAATCAAGAACTTTTTTGGAAAGGGCAGATATCCGGCATTCAGTATCTATGATGAAACTACTGGCCACTACGAGACCAAACTCCATCCTATGATGAAGATACTGATTGTCCTTGAGAGCATAGCAATAGTCATTGTAGCAATTACAGGAGTAGTGCTTTACAACCTCGAATGGGCTCCTTTCGGAATTCCCGTTTCATCATGGATACTTTCCGTAACCTGGTATTTTGCATCCTTTTTCAATATCAATGCTTTGAGTTTACTCCGATTGGTACATCTGTTTGCAGCTTACTGGTTTGTCTTTGAACTGGTGGTTCATGTAGGAATTATTGAACTTGATCCTGAGGTCTGGAAATATCACAAGGCAATTTTTTGGTCAGGAAAAGAAGATCTTTCAGATCCTCATTATTCCGAGGTTATCACAGCTAAAACAAAGTATTTACCTACAAAGGAAAAGCCCTGAAAATCTCTTAAAAACTATTGCATTTAAGATAGTATAGTAATTTTTGAAAAACCTGTAATTTTGTCAAAGTAATTGATGAGGACAAGCAAAAAAGAGTAACATGGGAACACTGAGCAGGAGGACACTAAATAGAAGAAAACTAAGTAGAAGAAAACTGAGTAGAAG
>DUGT01000006.1:22720-23681 GCA_013331275.1 Methanosarcina sp.
AAAACTGAGTAGAAGAAAACTGAACGGGAGAATATTGATGACAAATCCATATCTCACATCTTCCTTAAAAATCCAAATGTGTGAATAATTATATGCTAATTTATCATTATTATATATGGTAATTGAGATGTATGGATTTGGGGAAGTTCGAAGAAGGATTTACCCAATCATTCTCAACCTTTTAATCCTTTTCTTTTTGGTAATGCTGGGGCTGATTGTGGTTGAGTTAGTTCTTAAAAGTTTGATAATCTATAGCCCTTTTTGAGAGTTCTCGGTTTTCTTTTTTCAATCTATTATTTTTTCTTTCTTCTTTCCATTTTTGTTTCTTCTACAACCGAAATCCTTATTGTAAAGCCCACGCTATGGCAAGACTATGGAAATGCAAAGGGAAATCCAGGTAATTTGCGGGAAAGTAAATATCCCGAAGCTTTCTGACTTTCTGAAAACAATAAATTCGATAGCTTCCGAAAATAATGTCATTATCCAGGGTTTGAACGCAGACCTGATTGCAGGAGAAAGGCACCTTCATTTTGCAGTAGGAAAAGCTTTGAGGGCAATTGCTGCCGGCAGGAACATAGCAAATGATCCAGGTATCGAGATTATGAGGTATGCATCCGGAGAGAGACAGATTGAAAGGAGTTTTTCAATAGGGCTACATAAAGGTGAAAACAATGCCGTATTCGTGCTGCTTGGAAAAATGGATAATTTGATACTGGCTCTCTCTTCATTAAAAGAACTGATCATCGAAAATCCCTGTTCCGAGCTGCTTGCTTATTCCGATTACAAAAGGCAGGGAATCCTTTCTGTTTTCGGTATCACTGATGCTGAAATTGAAGCTTCGGGCGAAGAGCACATTCCAGAACTGGTGATTGAGAGAGTGGCGCTGGCAGACTTTGTAAAGTAAGTCTTGTACTGAATGGGATTTAGATTTTGAATGAGATTTAGATTTTGAATGGGATTT
>DUGT01000006.1:23848-27118 GCA_013331275.1 Methanosarcina sp.
GATTTAGATTTTGAATGGGATTTTGATACGTGAGGAATTCCACGTTCATCGAATGTGACATCAAATTCTGCTATTTTTACTACTCCAAATTCTAAAAATTAATACACGGTTTGATTCGTTCTCATCCGTGTATAATTCTGTTGTTCCGCGCTAATCCTCACATCAATTCCTGAATTATTGAAACTGTCAACCGTTATCACAGAATCCCTCGTATCTTCATAAGTCATGTTTACAGTATCACCTATGTTTGTAAGGGCTGCTTCTGGATATTGAGAAATTGGAATTTCAAAGATGATGTTTGAATTATTGAGGTAAATTAGCCTGTAATCAAGGTTATTTGCTGAAATAATACCTGAGATTCTATTCACAATCCCAGTAATATTCCCTATGGCTCTTGAACTCGTTATAGCAAAGTTGTACCCGTTTTCATTCAAGTATCTTCTATACCCCTCAAAGGCAATTGCCTTAGTATTCCCAAGAGAAACATGTCCTGTTATAGCATCTACAATTCCTATTTCCTGGAATATTTCTCCATTCTCCGAAGACGCAGCTATCGGAACAACATAAGCTAACCTTCCTGAACAATCATAAGGTATAGGTGCGCTGCTATGATAATTTTTGAAATTAGACACTGTAACATTTACTGCATCCATAACAGCCTGTTCATTCCATCCATTCATCCTGTATAGATTGACAGTCCCATCTCTCGAATTTACTAATGCTATACTCGTTAGAGATTGATCCTTTGATGAGGAAGAAGTCATTCCAGCAAACCAATATGCTTGCCCATTATTTCCATGTATTAACCACATATCCTCAGAACTAACAACGTTGACATCTTTTTCTGTAATTACTGAATTTAACCAACCGTGAATATATTTGCCATACCAGCTAAGATAATTCCTAGCAAGTTCTTCAGGCATGACTCTATCAACCCATTCAGGCGCGTTCCCAAGAGAATACTCTGTAATATCCCCATTTTCAGGATCAATAACTGCAACTCCCTTGACAACATCTCCACTATTAAGCACTGATGGAGTTGTTAAGCTTACTACCCAACGCGGCTGAAGTTTATCCGTAACTTCAAAATTAATGTCTTTTAATTCGACATTCTGGTAGCCATTTGAATAAAGATGTCTGATGATATAATCACCTAAAAACGAAGAGGTCATATACTTCATTTTATAACCAGTGTAAAGTTTTGCAGATGTAGAAGGGTCTTCAGCATCTACCATTATGAAGCCGGGCGATGTTTTTGCACTCCACCACTTAAAAATACCTCTAAACTCTAAAGGAGCAACCCAGTACAACCGACCATTTACATTTTGGATCGTAAAATCATTTTGTTTTACTTCAAATTGACTGCCTAAATTTTGCTCACTGCTCCCGATTACTTTATTTCCCAGGTAATAAGCCATAGATCGATCAATAATTCTCATATTCTGAGCATCGATAGGGGCAAAATTAGATCCTTGAGAAATGTTATCATAAACTTTTACTTGAGGAATATTATGTAATTGTTGGTTATCCAAAATCGGAGTAGCTAGTAAGTATATAAAAACCCCAAGTACTGCTATTATTTTTAATGCCTGAATTCCAATTTCTATATTATCTGAATTACTCGATATACCTATGAATATATAAAGTGCCGAAATTAGAAGTATTGGTATTGCTGCGACTGTGTAGTACCCGCCCAATACGCCAACAAAAGCAGGAGTGAACAAATATAAGTACACATAAATTAGTACAGTTCCAACGATGGCAATAATTCCGTAATACTTGAGTGTTTTCTTTAAACTAAATTTTTTGTTCTCAAACCCTACGAAAAATGAAGCTACGATAGCTACAATAATTGATTCTACTAGCATATTTTAACCTAATTTTTTTATTTACATTTTTTATTTACATTTTTCTTCGAACCAGGCCATTAGAGAAAAAGACAGATTCTCGGAACTATCAAAAAAGCTTTCCTTCCCAAGTATTTCCTTTTCGGATTGGATGTATTTTCCTTGAACAAGGTCGTGCCCTGAATCCCTTATCAGGTTTCTTACCCACTGTCTGTTGGCTTCAGGGTGAAACTGTAGCCCGAGAACTTTTCCATTGTAAATAAATCCCTGATTCGGGCAGGCTTCACTTTTGAAAAGCTTCATTGCTCCTGCTGGGATTTCAAAAGTATCTCCATGCCACATAAAACCGGTAAACTCCGGAAACATGCAGGCTGGAAGGTTCGAAGCTCTTGCCTCGCTCGAACTTTGTTCGATTTTTTCTTCTATAGACCGTACCATGTGCCAGCCGATTTCCTTATATCGATTCTTCGTAACTTTTCCACCCAGCACTTCAGCAATCATCTGAGCTCCAAAACAGCTTCCAAGTATAGGTTTACCTGATTCTATCATTTTTCTTACAAATTCTTTTTCAGGCTTTAACCAGGGATATTCGTCTTCCTGATAAACGCTCATTGTTCCGCCCATTATAAGGAGCAAATCGAATTCTTCGGAAGCAGGAAAAAAATCGTCTTCGTAGAGAAGGGTTTTCGTAAGTTTGTATCCTTTTTTGTCTATCCAGGTCCCTATATTTCCCAGGGTGTCGTTTTTCAAGTGTTGTAGACAGTGAATTCTCATGGGTGTTTCCCCTTGATGTAAATGGAGCAAAAATTGTTTTTTAATCAAACTTTAAATGTACTTCAGGTAAGACTCAAATCAAGTTTTTTAGCAGCCAGTAACTTTATAAGGTATTTTTAACTGAGCTTCAGACAAGTTTTAGAACCTGGACTTTTGATATTTTTAAGCCAGTTTTTTTAGCCATTCTTTTATACTTCTTATCTGTATGCTTTATTTTGAAGCCTTCTTGAAGACCTTCTATTTGCAGGACTTTCTGTGATGAACGCTTCATAAATAAATATCTGACTCTAAATATCTGACTCTAAATATCTGACTCAAATTCGGCCAATTCATTAATATACTATTGTGTTAAGAGATCAGGTAAACATCCATAGTAAATTACAAAAAAGATTTCATTATCAGGAAGCGGATTATTCGTAAGCAGAAAATGGGAGTTGATTCTTATATCTCATCCAAAAACCGTAGAGGAAATGATTGATTGTTCAGGGCCTATCGAGTGTGAGTTATTGCCCAGACTTATTCATGTGACCGAAGCAGCTGCCATTGCCGCAGCGTACCAGATGGGGCGCGGGAACAAAAGTTTTGCAGATCAGGTAGCAGTTGCCTCTATGCGCAGAATGCTGAATAAGCTTGACATGAAAGGCATAAT
>DUGT01000006.1:27284-28248 GCA_013331275.1 Methanosarcina sp.
GGAACAGGAAGAGGAGACCTTGAAGTCGATATTGCAGTTGACCCGCTTGAGGGAACAAATCTTACTGCAGACGGCGGACCTGGATCGGTTGCAGTCATGGCAATGGCAGAAAGAGGCGGAATTTTCCACGGCCCGGACATTTACATGGACAAGATCGTTGTCGGTCCAGATGTGGTGCGCTATGAAGAGGAACACCCTGATGAAAGAATTGACCTGGATGCTCCTGTCAAGCACAATCTTGAGATCGTCGCCAAGGCTCTCGATAGAAGCATTGAAGAGCTTGTTGTTGTAGTACTCGACCGGCCAAGGCATGTCCAGAAAATAACCGAGATTCGGGAAGCAGGCGCTCGCGTAAAACTGATCAGTGACGGAGACCTTATGCCTGGAGTTTCAACTGCGATCCGCGGGTCAGGCATTCATATGGTAATGGGCGCAGGTGGTTCAGGTGAAGCTGTACTCACAGCGGCTGCAATCAAAATCCTCGGCGGAAAGATCCTTGCAAGGCTTGTACTTCCAACAGTTGCAAACGGAAAGGGCCAGGATAAGATCGATGCAGAAATAGAAGAAAAAATGCCAAGGCTCGAAAAAATGGGAATCACCCTTCAAAACATCAATGATGTCCTTGATACCAATAAGCTTGTGCCAGGAAACGACGTGATCTTTTCAGCATCAGCTGTAACTCCCGGCCATTTTCTGCGAGAAGTCAACCTGTTTGGTAGCGGAGATGCCAGGGTACACACAATCTCGATGGGCGCATCCGGAGCTGTCAGGTTTACAGACAGTATTTATATAAAGGATAAACGGGATACTCCTCTCTACCTGTAAATCCTTTCATTTTTACCTTTTTTAAAACACGGACTTTGCGAAAATATTATTTGATCTAAAATTCGATTACGGTGTTTGATTACCAGTGTTTGATTACCAGTGTTTAATCATCAGTGTTTGATTACCAGTATTTGATTAC
>DUGT01000006.1:28385-35594 GCA_013331275.1 Methanosarcina sp.
TTACCAGTATTTGATTACCAGTACTTGATTACCAGTTTTTGATTACAAGTACTTGATTATTAGTGTTTGATTGCTAGTATTTGATTAAAAAACTAGAAGCATAGAATTATTAAGTACAGAAATAAAAAGTTCAGAAGTAAGAAATGAGAACTAAATTATAGAGTTTAGAGTTAAATCATGAAGGTCTATCTAGAAAGTTTTGGCTGTTCGGCAAGCCAGGCGTCAGCTGAGATAATGAAAGCAAGTATCGAAAAACTAGGGCATAAACTGCTGCTATCTGAGGCTGCCGATCAGGCAGAAGTTTATATCTGCAACTCCTGTACGGTAAAATACACTACAGAACAGAAAATTCTGTATAAAATCCGCAGCATGGGTGAGAAGAATGTGGAGGTTATCGTTTCCGGTTGTATGCCTGAAGTCCAGCTTGAGGACATCCTGCATGCAAATCCTGAAGCCCATATACTGGGAGTAAATGCGATTTCCCGGCTTGGTGAGCTTCTTTCCTCAATCGAGCAAAGAAAAAGGAAAGGGCTGCCAGGAGGAGAACATCTGGAACTCCGGGCTTCCGAACCTGTTGGCTTTCTCAATGTTCCGCGTGAACGTTCCAATCCTAATATCCATATCTGCCAGATTTCCCAGGGCTGTAATTTTGCCTGTTCTTACTGCATTGTAAAATATGCAAGAGGCAAGCTTCACTCTTTTCCACCGAATGAGATCATTAAAGACATCCGTTCAGCTGTTGCCGAAGGTTGCAGGGAAATCTGGCTCACTTCCCAGGACGATAGCCAGTATGGAATGGATACTGGTGTCAGACTTCCGGAACTTCTGCGCATGATCTCGGAAATCCCAGGAGATTTCAAAATAAGGGTCGGAATGATGAATCCTTTTTCTGTTCTCCCAATCCTTGATGATCTGGTAGAAGCTTTTGACTCCGACAAGGTCTTCAAACTCCTTCACCTCCCAATCCAGTCTGCTTCCCATTCCGTCCTTAAGAGAATGAACCGCCTGCACAAAATGGACGCAGTAGACACAATAATTACTAAATTCCGTGCCCGTTTTGAAGATTTATCTCTCTTCACCGACATAATTGTAGGCTTCTGCGATGAAACCGATGATGAGTTCAAAGAAACTGTCGAGTGGGTACAGAAATACCGTCCCGAAAAGGTTAATATTTCAAGATATTCTCCCCGTCCGCACACGAAAGCCTTTTCTTTCCGGAACCTCGACTCCAGGATTTCAGTTCAGCGTTCCCATGACCTCCATAAAGTTTGTGAACAAGTCAAGCTTGGGTCCAAACAAGCAATGATCGGCTGGAAAGGTCGGTCCTTTGTCTCGAAATACACGGAAATCGGGGATGTCCTCACCCGCACGGATGCTTACCGACCGGTTGTTATAAGTGGCTCGAATCTAAAGCCCGGCCAGTATGTAGATGTGGAAATTGTTGCTGCAAAACCAGGATATTTTTTTGGGAAGTTGGCTGAAGATCGGCTAGCTTCCGAAACATCAGGAATTTAATGAAGGATGTCAGATATAGGTGTATGTCTAATTTTCATCCTGGCTCCTTCGAATTCCTTCAAAAATATTTTTAAGGAAATTCTGACTTTTTAACTCCTTATGTCTAACTATTTTATAAAATCTAACTTTTTATTACCTTTGATTTTATTTTTTAGGCCTCTTCTTTTTTATGTGATAAAATGTAACAATTTTCTATAGGTATAGATACATATATATACTTTCACTCATATGGGTGAAAATAGGGTTTCAGGACTCTTGAGTATAGATGGTCACAAAGGAAACAGGTGGAGTAAAAAGAATGAACATTTGCGTAACAGCCAGTGGTGAGGGTCTCGACTCCGAAGTGGATCCAAGGTTTGGGAGATGCAGCTACTTTGTAATTTATGATCCTGAGGCCAGACGTGTGGAATCTATATCAAATGCAGCTGCATTCGCCTCTGGAGGTACCGGTATAAAGGCAGCGGAAATTATTGCAAATGCAGGAGTCGATGTTCTTTTAACAGGTACTGTGGGGCCCAATGCTTTTTCTATTTTCTCGGAGCTTGGCATTGATGTTCAAGTAGGAGTAAAGGGTACAGTGCAAGAGGCTATCAGACAGTATGAGGCTGGAGAACTCCAGTCACTCCAAGGTCCCAACAGCACTCCCGGTTTTGGTATGAGAAAAGGAAATGGCATGGGAAAGGGAATGAAAGGAGGTGGTGTGGGAAGGGGAATAGGTAGAGGCAATTAAGCACTAGTCTTGATAAAATAGTAAAACAAAATTTCTGAGAAGGACACATTCCTCCATGTGTGAAAAACGGTGTTATTTTTTCCTTAATTTTCCAAAAAACATATTTATATCCCTTAAATTCCAAAAAAAAGGTGTTATTTCTTTTAGTTTATTAAAAAAGAAACTATTTCTTTTAATTTCTGAAAAAGATAAGTAGCTATGTAATCTCAAGAATATATCTCACAGTAAAAATACCGATAAAAACACTACTAATTGATAAAACGATAGAAAGTACAGGTGATTATATGAAAGTAAGTATTCCTACAAGAGATGAAAATGGTCTGGAAGGTGTTGTTGAACAGCATTTTGGAAAAGCTCCAACTTACACCATAATAGACACAGAAACCAACCAGGTCACTGTTATTCCTAACACCAGTGAGCATATGGGAGGCGTCGGGCTGCCCCCTGAGTACCTTCATAAGAACGGAGTAAATATCATGCTATGTGGCGGACTTGGATTCAAGGCTGTTACTATGTTCGAATCCTATGGAATCAAGGTTTTTGTGGGGGCTGGGAGTACAGTAAAAGATACATATGAGGCCTGGAAAGCAGGAAAACTCCATTGCGCAACTGCTGAAAATTCCTGCTCTGAACACGGGCATGAGGAACATCACCACCACTGATATCATTAATTAGTATTCCACTGCTGGATATCACTAATCAGTATTGCACCACGATATCACGAATGAGTACTGCCAGAGAGTGTCAGAAAGGTTTCAATTCTCTTAAGGTTTCAATTTTCTTAAGGTTTCAGTTTCTAAGTACCAATTTTCTAAAGGTTCGACTTTCTAAAGACTCATTTTCTAAATTGTGGTGTGAATTAATAACTCACTTAAAACGGATCTTCAAATGATTGCGCAGGAAAGCTTGAAACTCGGGATTAAAGCATCAAGGAACGCAACTCTGGCACTTGCATTCCTTGCTTTTGTTAAAGGGGCTGTGGGTATTTACTCCGGAAGCACAGTCTTAATTGCGGATGCTGTCCATACGGGTCTGGACATTTTTGCGTCTCTGGCAGTTTGGATTGGGCTCAAGATAAGCCTTAAAAGTAGTGGTAAGCATTTTCCTTATGGGTACTACAAAGCAGAGAATATCATAGCTCTCTTTGTTTCTCTGTTAATCCTGTTTTCTGGCGTTGAACTGCTAAAAGAAGGCTTTACAGGCGTAAATACTACTTCCCAGATTGAGTTTCAGGGGCTTGCTCTTGTGACAGCTGTTTTTTCAGTACTTACAATATATGGCCTTTCTATATACAAACGAAACATAGGCACAAGGATCAACTCTCAGTCTTTGATAGCTGACGCGATGCATTCCTATACGGATGTATTTTCTTCGATGATAGTTGTTGTGGCAGTCCTTGGCTCTATGCTGGGGATCTCGAAACTTGACAGTTTCGGTACTATTGTAATCTCTCTCTTGATTTTCAAAATGGGGGTTGAAAGTGCCAGGGATTCAATGCTCACCCTGATGGATGCCTGGCTCGATGAAGAGGAAAGTGAGAGAATTAAAAAAGACATACGCAATATCCCTGGACTGATAAAACTTGAAGACCTGAAACTCCGAAAATCGGGACTTGTGGTTTTTGGGGAAGCTACGGTTGAAGTTGAGGGTGAAACCGACCTGAAAAGGGTGGAGCTGCTTTCAGAGGAAGTCAAGACAGCTGTTAGAAAAGAAGTGGAAAACCTGGAGCATATTGTTGTTAATGTAAAGCCTGTACAAAGGAAGAATTTTAGGTTAGCTCTTCCCGTTTTCGATAGGAATGGGTTTCAAGCAAAGCTTTCGGGACACCTTGGAAAAACCCCTTATTTTCTCTTTGTAGATCTTGAAGAGGATAGGATAGAGAACTGGGAAGTTTTCGAAAATCAATTTTTTAATTCTGATAAAAAAGGAGGCATGAAAGCCGTGGACTTAATTATCCGAGAAAAAGCAAATGTCCTTGCAGTAAAAACTGTTGGGGAAGGTCCGTATTACATGCTCCGAGATAATTTTGTAAAAATTCTGCAAATTCCCGATGGGGTAGATACTGCTAGAAAAGTCCTGGACAGGTTCCAGAACTTCGAAGAAATCACAACTCCTATGAAATGACATGGAGATCGGATATGAAAATTGCAATTGCAAGTGGAAAAGGAGGAACCGGGAAGACTACGGTTTCCTTAAACCTTGCCCTTTCCCTTTCAGATGTACAGCTTTTTGACTGTGATGTGGAAGAACCTAACTGTAATCTTTTCCTTGGCTTTGACCTTGAAAAAGTAGAAGATGTCGTTTGCCCGGTTCCTGTAATCAATCAGGAAAAATGCGACATCTGCAGGAAATGTTCGGACTTTTGCCGTTATAATGCTCTGGCTGCACTTCCTGACAGAGTTTTATTTTTCCCTTCTCTCTGCCACGGGTGCGGAGGATGCGCTGTTCTCTGCTCGGAAAAGGCAATCCGGGAATCTCAGAGGTCCCTTGGAGTAATCGAGAAAGCAAAAGGAAAAAGTTCCCCGGAGTTTTATAGGGGGATTTTAAATATCGGGGAAACGATGACATCAGCTGTTATCAAGACGCTTAAGAAATATATTGATGACCGAAAAACTGCAATTCTCGATGCCCCACCCGGAACTGCCTGCCCTGTCATTGCTTCTATCGGGGATATGGATTATTGTGTGCTTGTGACCGAATCAACACCTTTTGGTTTCCATGACCTCAGGCTTGCCGTAAACGTTGTAAGGTCGCTTAAAGTTCCCTTTGGGCTTGTTATTAACCGCTGGGGGTTAGGGGACTCAAGGGTTGAAGAGTACTGCAAGGCCGAAGGGATTCCTATCCTTCTCAGGATCCCAAACTATCTTAAAATTGCAGAGCTCTATTCTTGCGGCATTCCCTTTGTTCGAGAAATGCCGGAATGGAATGAGAAGTTTATCGGTATGTTTGAGGCAATAAAACTCCAGCTTGCAGATACAGAGAAGGCGAGAACATGAAGCAGCTTACAGTAATCAGCGGAAAAGGAGGGACTGGAAAAACAACCCTTACAGCAGCTTTTGCCTCTCTTGCAAAAAATGCTATTATTGCCGATTGCGATGTGGATGCATCTGATATGCATCTTATCCTGAAACCTAAAATACTGGAAAAAGAAGACTACTACGGTCTTGAGGTTGCCAGAATTGACCCTGAACTCTGTATCGAGTGTGGAAGATGCAGAGAGTTTTGCAGGTATGGGGCGGTAAGTAAAAATTTCAAAGTTAATCCTTACGGATGCGATGGTTGTGCTGTCTGCACCATTATATGTCCAAAAGGGGCAGTCTCCATGGAAAACAGGATTTCAGGTCAGGCGTTTTCTTCCGAAACCCGTTTCGGACCTATGGCTCATGCAAGTCTAGGCATAGGAGAAGAAACAAGCGGAAAACTTGTGAGCGCTGTTCGAAGTAACGCGAAAAAGCTTGCAGAACAGTATCATAAAGATTTAATTATAATTGACGGACCTCCTGGAACAGGCTGTTCCGCGATTTCAGCCATTACAGGTGCGGATCTGGTACTGGTGGTAAGCGAACCAACCGTTTCCGGAGTCCATGACCTTAAAAGAGTTCTTGAACTTACTGTTCACTTCATGATTCCCACTGTTGTCTGCATAAACAAGTACGACATAAACAAAGAAAATACTCAGCTGATTGAAAATTTCTGTGCCAAACTGGGAATTTCGGTAATAGGTAAGCTTCCTTATAATGACATTGTAACAAAGGCAATGCTTCAGGAAAAAACCTTGATAGAGTATGTTAAAAGCAGTAAGTGTTTAAACGAAAGTGAGTTTGCGGATCAGATCTTCCAAATCTGGACCAGGGTGGAAAATTTCATTTTTCCAACTGAATCTTACTTTTCCAAATGAGCTTTACTTTTTTAATTGAACTTTTTCTAACCTTTCATTCTATTACCTTAACTTTAGAACCTTAATACTCTTTTTTATGGACTATGCATTTATATAATATTTTATTTATATAAACTCAAGGACTAATAACTTAAACCTTAGTTTTAATAACCATCGGCTTTTACTGTATTTCTTTAATCAAAGTCGATTCGTAAATATGGGGGGTTTTAGTGCTGAAAGATATTGATGTCGGAACCTGTGTACACCTGTTATCCCGGATAGACGATGAAGCTCTTGATAAGTTCTGGAAAGAAATCTCTGCCGGAAAATCTCCAATAATTGATTCTCAGGGCAATATGGGTTATTCTTTGTTGAGCGATGAAGACATATTATTCATCAGAAACGATTTTACGGCTACGAATCATGAGTATTTTGAACTGGTTTTTGGGGATCTTTTCCTGCCGGACACGGTTCAGGAACTCCTTTTTAAAGATAAGGTGCTGCTTCTTATGGTGTATAGAAAAAGCACGCAAGATCTTTTACTTTCCGAGCTTCGTACGGATGTCAAGTTCATGCTTGACCTGCCGCATGGGGAATATTTCTTTTTTGTATTCCTTCTGGACGTCGAAGCGGAATCCTTTTTAAGTTCCATAGCCCATGCCATAGGTTTTCCATCCAGGATGCATTTAAACAGCCCGGAACTTGAGACCTTTTATCTCAAGCATCCTGTTGATATATGGGAATTCGTAGACCCCTCACCTATAGAGATTCAACGCGGAGGGCCTTTCTATATAAATATGATTATGGTAAACATCAAACAGATTCCTGGCTGCTCCCTGCTCTTTTCCGAACTTCTGAAGGAAGATGAATCCACACCTCCTCTTTGAAACTTTCTCTCTTAAATGGGCCTTACATCTAAAGTCCTATTTTCTCTCTGTTTCAAGTGCAGATTGAGGACTTTAGGTGAAAGTGTAAAATTAGTTTGGTTTTTCGGATTCCAAAAGTTCAAAAACAATAAAACTAAAACGAAAATGTATTACAAATGATATGTGATAAGAAACTAATTTCTCACAGTCATTTTCTCACA
>DUGT01000006.1:35789-36083 GCA_013331275.1 Methanosarcina sp.
TCATTTTCTCACAGTCATTTTCTTACAGTCATTTTCTTACAGTCATTTTCTTACAGTCGTTATTTGATGAACTGCGAGGATATCAAATAATGTAATTACTCCAGCCACGAAGAAAACTATTGAAGGTATCATGCTATTAGTAATCGAACCTCCTGTAGCTAACGAATATAAAAAATAAAGCAGGTATAACGGACTTAAAATTAAGATAGCCCATATAACATATGTGAATACATCATTACTCATGTTTTCGCTATCGATATTTGATTTTTTGTTTGTTTTCACATTTGTTTTCAC
>DUGT01000219.1:0-2627 GCA_013331275.1 Methanosarcina sp.
CTCAGGAGAGAGAGATTAAGGAGGAGGGAAAAACAATCTTTAAACCTCATACCTACCTGCAACTCCAGGGTGGTGCTGCCCACACATTGGGTGAGGCTGACTTTATGGACCTGATTTCACCTGCTGCGGCGGTTAACCTCGGTTACAACTTCTCACCTGTATTCGGAGTGCGCATTGGCGCTTCAGGATGGCAGGGCAAAGGCGGATGGGTGTCTCCTGCACAGCTTTACAGTTTTAAGTTTGTTCAGGGCAATTTAGATTTCCTGTTTGACTTAAGGTCGATGTTCAGTGGCTTTAATCCTGACAGAATATTTAATCCTTATCTGTTTGTCGGAGGCGGATATGCTTATGGTTTTGAAAATGATGAGGCTAATGCTTTAGATCTTGGCGACTATGAAATGGAGTATCTGTGGCAGGACAGTAAAGGCTTTCCTGCAGGACGATTCGGACTTGGTTTTGATTTCAAGCTTAGCGATGCGGTTTCATTTATGATTGAGGGTAATAGTAATATCCTAACCGATCATTTTAACTCTAAAAAGGCTGATCATCCCGACTGGCAATTCAATGCTTTGGCAGGTTTAAAAATTAATCTGGGCAAGACTTATGAGCGTACAGAGCCGGTTTACTACGAACCGAAACCTGTGCCTCCTCCTGCTCCGGAACCTAAACCTGAGCCAAAACCGGAACCCAAACCTGAACCCAAGCCTGTGGTGAAGGAATTCCCTGTACTGCCTGCTATCTATTTTGATTTTGACAGTGACGTTGTTAAAACTGAAGAATATGCCGAAGAACTTGCCACTATTGTTTCAACTATTAAGGAGTTTGATGATACTGCTGTGACAATTTACGGATACACTGACCACCATGGACCGGAAGTATATAACGAAGGTTTATCTGCCCGCCGTGCCGAGGCTGTGAAAAGCTATCTTGTGGGACAGGGTATTGATGCTTCCAGAATGACTGCTTCGGGAGAAGGTAAGGATCCTAAGACTGAAGGTGCTGACAGACTAACCATTAAAGCACGTCGCGTGGAAGTAGTTAAATAACAGAAAAAGTAATTTCGGAATAGTATGGGCTTTATTACAGTAACAAATTAGTCATTTTAGTAAATAAACATTAGCATACTTTTCCGGAAGCAGGAATGTCTGATGAAGGCATTCCTGTCTTTTTTTGAGAGAAAAGTGTGATTTAAAATCGAAAAACCGGGAAATATATGTATATTTGCGGTGCTTTTTCGGGAAATAAATGTATTTTTATGCTTAAATATTGGGAAATATATGTATCGAACTAAGATCAAAGAGTTAAATCAGTGGAGGCTATCCAATCATAGAAAGCCTTTAATATTCTTAGGTGCCAGACAGGTTGGCAAAACCTATCTACTCAGGGAATTTGGAAGAACTGAATATAAACAGGTGGCATACGTCAATTTTGAACGTCCTGGTGCTCCGAAGAATCTTTTTGAAGTTGATTTTAATGCGGACAGAATATTTACGGTCTTAAATGCATATTGTAATATTAAAATAGAAGCTGAAAATACACTTATTATATTTGATGAAATTCAAGCGGCTCCAAAAGGTATTACTTCACTAAAATATCTCTATGAAGATTCTCCACAATATCACATTATAGCTGCCGGTTCTCTTCTGGGTGTCGGAATTCACCCGGGTGAATGGTTTCCTGTCGGTAAAGTTGATTTCATGAAGCTTTATCCTATGTCTTTTTATGAGTTTTTACTTGCAATGGATGAAACGGGAATTGCTGAACTTTTAGAGAAAAAAGATCTGACTAACTTAAACTTTTTCAACAAAAAATTAATCAACTATCTGAGGTATTATTTATATATTGGAGGTATGCCTGAAGCTGTTCAGAATTTTGTTGTTAACAGAGATTGGCAGAATGTACGCAAAATTCAGAATCAGATTATTACTTCTTATCAAAACTATTTTTCAAAACATGCTCCAAACGAAATCCTGCCTCGTATTAATATGGTCTGGGAAAGTATTCCTGCTCAACTATCTAAAGAGAACAAGAAATTTATTTATGGAGTAATAAGAGAAGGAGCGAGGGCAAAGGACTTTGAAATGGCTATTCAATGGCTAACGGATGCAGGACTACTGCATAAAGTTTATAATACATCTAAAGCCTCTTTACCGTTAGTAGCACATCAGGAGTTATCTGCATTCAAACTTTTCCACAATGATGTTGGGCTGTTAGGAGCAATGTCACATTTAAACGCTAAAACAATTGCTGAAGAGAACGTTATATTCACCGAATTTAAAGGATCGCTTACTGAGCAGTATGTTTTTCAGCAATTGATACAAAATGAAAGTTTATCAATTTTTTATCATACGTTCAGTAATAGCAAGTATGAACTTGATTTTCTTATTCAAAACAGTGAAGATGAAATTATACCTGTTGAAGTAAAATCGGGTGAATCTTCAAAATCAAACAGTTTCAGACTTTTCTGTCAAAAAAATAACCCTGAAAAAGCAATTCGTACTTCATTGGCTGATTATAAAGAGGAGTCTTGGATGACAAATATTCCTTTGTATGCCGTGAATTCTATATAAAACATAAGATAAATGTAACCCCCGATGTCTCAAGAAACCAAAACTTTGTGTACCTTT
>DUGT01000219.1:2940-3971 GCA_013331275.1 Methanosarcina sp.
AAACGTGAAGGAAGACCTTCTGACTCTGAGATATTAACGAGCAGACTTATCGACCGTGTTCTGCGTCCTCTCTTTCCTGATGATTATCACGCTGATGTTTTTGTGAACGTAATTCTTTTCTCATCCAACGGTGAGGATATGCCTGATGCACTGGCAGGATTGGCTGCTTCTGCTGCTCTGGCTGTTTCTGATATACCTTTCAACGGTCCTATCTCTGAGGTTCGTGTGGCTCGTATAGACGGAAAACTGGTTGTAAACCCTACTTTCAAAGAGCTTGAAAAAGCTGATATGGATATTATGGTGGGTGCAACTATCGATAATATTATGATGGTTGAGGGTGAGATGAATGAGGTGTCGGAAGCTGAACTTCTGGATGCTATCAAATTTGCTCACGAAGAGATAAAAAAACAGTGTCTGGTACAGATTGAACTGACTGAGGCTGTTGGTAAAACTGTAAAACGCACTTACTGTCACGAGGAAAACGACGAGGAGCTGCGCAAACAGGTTTGGGATGCTTGCTATAAGCCTGCTTATGAGGTGGCTGCTTCTCAGAATCCTAACAAGCATGAGCGTATGGATGCTTTTGAGACTGTACTGAATAACTTCCTGGAAACTATTCCTGAAGAGGAAAGGGAAGCAAAATCAGCTCTTGTATCACGTTATTACCATGATGTGGAAAAAGAGGCTATGCGCCGCAGTATACTGGATGAGGGTAAACGCCTTGACGGTCGTACAACTACCGAAATTCGTCCTATCTGGAGTGAGGTGGATTTTATTCCCGGTCCTCACGGAGCGGCACTGTTTACACGTGGTGAGACTCAATCACTTACAACTGTAACACTTGGTACCAAGCTGGATCAAAAAATGGTGGATGATGCTTTGGTTCATGACACTGACAGATTCCTTCTGCACTATAACTTCCCTCCATTCTCAACAGGTGAGGCTCGTCCGCAACGCGGTACAGGACGTCGTGAAATTGGTCACGGTAACCTTGCCAACAGGGCTCTAAAGAAAATGATTCCTGCCGACTA
>DUGT01000098.1:0-15595 GCA_013331275.1 Methanosarcina sp.
CATATATAATAATTTGAGCCTGGGTGCCTTTGCAAGAAAAGTTCCAAATAAGAGAGTTTAGACGCAAAGTCCTTTGAATGGAAAAATAGTTATAATCGCGATTTTCAGTAGTTTATAATGCAGTTCTTTACCAGATACGAAGAAATAGAACCTTACATCACAAAAGACGGTTCAATTATCCGCGAACTTATGCATCCGTCAGTCCACGGCAACTCAAACCAGAGCCTTGCCGAAGCTACCGTACCAGCCGGAGGAAAAACTATTCTTCACAAACATCACCTGACTGAAGAAATCTATCACATTACGGAAGGCAGCGGGATAATGACTCTTGGCTCTGAAGAATTCGAGGTCAAAAAAGGAGATACAGTTTGTATTTCTCCCGGCACTCCGCACAGAATTCAAAACACAGGAAATACGCCGCTGAAAATTCTCTGCTGCTGTGCGCCGGCTTATTCGCATGAGGATACGGAATTGGTGGAGTAAAATCTATTTTTATTTGAATTTGATATTTTCTAATCTCCCACGAAATTTCTACCTGCATCAATCTCCCTTGGATTCCAGTTCTGATTATTTTTATCCTTGGGAATTACATAGCGGGTATTAATTATAGCATCAGAAAATACTTGATGTATATAGTCTGTAAGTTTAGTTATTTGCTCCTGATTTTTTTGACGATAATTGTCTGCGATAGAACATGCATATATCCAACACTCAGCTTTTCCTTCTTTATTTATAATTAATTCGATGACATCAAATTCATTTTCGTCTTGCTCTTTTTTTGGTTTTTCTAGGTCAACTACGACCATTCCATTAAAGAACAATTGAAAATCTCCTTTTTCAGTTTGTAATTTTTTTATTAACCATAACGCTTCAAATATGTTACCTTTTTTCTCGTTTGAATTTTCTTGGGGTATACTTGTAAGTAGAGTGTCGTATATGTCTTGCATGTACTTTTTCGTAGATTGATACTGCAAGAGTTTAACAGGTAAATCCAAAAGTCCTCTTATGAAATATTCATACATTTCTGACTTATTGTCCTCACCTTTATGCTCTTTAATAAAGTAGACTATCTGCTCTTTCCATATAAATTGATTATGAAAATTATTCCATAGTTCTTTAAACGTTGAAATATTAGAAAGTGCCTGTAAGTATTTCTCAACGAATTCTCCTTCTTTGTACTTGTCTGTCTCAAGCTTCAATATTGCCTCAACTATTGCAGAAATGATAGCTCCATTATCATATCTTATCTCCTTTGTCCATGAGAACTCTTTTCCGATGCTTCTTCTTATTATTTCAATGTCATGAATCGCAAGATGATACGAAATATGGTCTACAATTTTCAATAATTCTACTAATTGCTTATTTGAGTCGTCTTGAAAAACATGTATTGAGTATAACCTTGAATTTGGATGAACAAAAAGATCTTCTGACTTTAGGTAATCAATGGTTACAAGAATACCTGTTTCATAAGGATATGATAGTAATCCTCTATCACTTCTTTTCTTTTTAATTAGTTCATACTCGACATCAATAGAGGTTTTTTCTTTTTGAAATGGAATTTTTAAATGAAGTATATTTGTGTAACTGACTTTATTCTCAAACAAGTCTTTAGCTCTTTTAACCCAAACTGGAGGCAATTTTACTTTCTCATTTTTTGCATCTATATTTTCTGTAATTAATCTTTTAAATTGGTCATCAGTATAATTTTCAAGCCATTTTTTGTTAAAACTTTTGCTAATTATCAATGACGCTAGTATTTTTTCATATAATCTACTAAAAAAAAGAACATTTTCATGCTCATAAAATCTTTCATTTAAGTATTCAAGATTAGACTCTATTAGTTTTTCTTCACTCACGGAAAATTTGGGGTTATACATTGATGCTTCTCGGTAAAGATGTTGAGGAGATACATCAATTTTTACTGCTCCAAAATATAAGGCATCTCGCTGAACATAATCAGCTTTATCTGCAAGGTTTAGATATTTGTATCCATGAGACTCTGTATCAATAAGGTTTTTTACTATTATTTCAAGCTGATTATCTTCCAGACCCTGCAGTTTCTTTTTTAAAGTACTCCATTTATCTATTATATTTTCACTGGATAAATATCTATATAATTTTTTATAGTCTTCTATCGAAAGTAAATTATCCAAAACTTCTTGTTGCTCTTCTTCTTCATAACCTACTTTTATTAAAACTTTGTTTACTTTCTCTGCAACATATTTTCTTACGTTGTTGTCATCACTTTTTTTTCCAAGATTACTAGCTAAAAGCAGTGAGCGTTCTGTTGAGTAGGTATAGGGAAAATGACCTGTGTGCAAAAAAATAGAACTTAATTGAAGTGGTATTCTATATTTTTCTCGAATTATTTTCTCATCTACTATTTCTAACAAACAATTAACTTGATGAATGGCACCAAGTTGATGCTCGTACTTTGGATATCTTGCCATTCCAAAAACTTCTGGAATTAAGCCTAAATTGTTAATTCTTTTTAATCTATCAAACATAGGCTTGAATGTACCCTCAACAACACGCATTTCATCAGTTTCTTCAATTACTCTATAAAGTGGATCATAACGAATTTTTTTCATTATCTTGTCCATTCATCTTACTTCCAAGATTGTAAATAATCATCTTCAGTTTTTCTTCCATAAATATTTTTTGTATTTTTCAAAATAAATTCACCTGTTAGATGACGTTTTTGAATCGCTTATGTTCAAGTTCATCAGATTAAAACTCGCGGAGTAGGACTAACGACCAAAGTACGGCTAGTAAGGTTATTCGGTCTTATTTTTTCCTTGTTTTCCTTGTTTTCCTTGTTTTCCTTGTTTTCCTTGTTTTCCTTGTTTTTCCTTTGTTTTTACTTTTCTCACTTCTCCGGTTCAAATGAAGTTGTTTTATCCTTTTTACTGGTTTTTTAACTTAAATTCAAAGCTTTTTAGTAATTAGTGACTGTACCAATAGTCTTAATATGAAAATCATAACCTGGAATTGTAATATGGCTTTCCGGAAGAAATACAAACACATTCTTCCGTTTGATCCTGATTTATTAATTGTTTCTGAATGTGAGCATCCGGATAAATTCAGCGATAAGTTTTACGATGATATTTTATGGATAGGTGATAACAGAAACAAGGGGCTTGGTGTTTTCAGTTTCAATGATTTTGAAATTTCAATCCATGAGTCTTATTGTAAAAATTACAGATATATCCTTCCTGTCACAGTGAATGGTAGTGAAGCCATGAATCTTATTGCTGTCTGGTCGCAGAATAATATAGAGGACCCAGGAAGGAGATACATTGGAGAAGTTTGGAAGTCATTGAATTACTACAAAGATTTGTTTCGATTTCCAACGGTCATTGCAGGCGATTTTAACTGGAACGTTATCTGGGATCGGGAAAATCAGAAATATCCTCTTTACGGAACACTCACTGATGTAATTGATTTGTTAGAGCAATTTAATATTTTCAGTATGTATCATACCTTTACAAGTACAGAGTTCGGGATTGAAAGGGAACCGACATTGTATTTCAGGAAAAACAGGAAGACTCCTTATCATATAGATTACATTTTTGCGCCTTCATATCTCGTTGCTCGTGGAAAATCGTTTTCAGTTGGTAAATATGAAGATTGGATCTCTCTAAGTGATCATATGCCTTTAATAGCAGAATTAGAGTGAATTAATTCGTGTTTTGGAATTTTCATATGAAAGTCTTGCAGTATCTTCTTTTTAATCGTGTAGCTTCTCTTTTGATCTGTCCTCTCTTTTTATATGTGTAAGGCCGCTTTCCTGGTCGAGCGTGACAAAAAAGACTCAGTATGGCGAATAAGGCTACACGGGTAGAGTGATCTGGAATTTAGTTATCTTGACTAAAATAACTGCTATAGACTACAAATTAGTCTTCTTGAACGAAGCGAAAAGGATCTCGTGCTCCCGAAGCGAAACTCGGGTGTGACAGGAAAGACCAAAATAAGGTTATTACGGTTGTTTGGCCTTACTTTTTCTCTTTTCCATTTTTTCCTTCGTTTTTTACTTTTTCATTTTTCCGGTTCAAATGAAATTGTTTATTCTCTTTGTTGATTCTTTTCAACTTAAATTCAAAGCTTTTTAGTAGTTAACGACTATATCAATAGACTTGTGGTAAACTGCCTATCAAATTAAAAAATTAAACAAAAAAGTACATAAAACATATCCAGATCCAATACAACTATTATCACTGAGTAAGGACTATGAACTTAAAATCAATAATTGTAATTGCTTTTATTATTTCAGCTGTTTTATTAGCTGGAAGAGTGTTTCCAGCAATGAACTCTGAGCAATACAGGGAAGGAAAGTATATCCATGTAGATAATATAGTAATGGAATTTAGTGGAGCAAATGCAACAGTTGATGTCGAATACCATCTATCACCTTTAGCCAATGCATATATATTCCTTTTTGGCTCTAAGAACCTGGAACCAAAAGTTAAGGAAATTTTTTTCAAATTTCCAGAAGTGAAAATACAGAAGATAGGAATTAGCAGTGCTACACTCCAATTAACAAATATTTCTTGGAAATATGGTAATGACTATATGCATAACTCTACAAAACTAGGACTGCGGCCGGACATCCTCACTGTTGTTTTTCCTTATAACCAGGGCACTAGAAAACTACAAAACCCAGATTCAACTTTAAGCGTTTTTTATCCGGACCATCCTGAAAATCAGAAAAACACCACTAAAAAATCAAATCGTTAATCAAGCTTCAAAGTATTAGCATGATCACACGACTTTGTATGAACTAATATTCCTTTTTGTGATCTAAAATGACCTTGTATAATTTAGCACGATCTTGTATGATCTACATAAATCTATATATCTGTAATCTATAATCTATATTTTCTGTATTTTCCTTTATACTATCTCTGACTTATTCCCAATCTAAAAACAGCTCGGCTTTTAAGATTTCCTCCATTTCGATGCTCTCCAGGATTTCAAAAGCGAGGTTTGCCGTAAATTCGTTTTCCGAGTCAAGTAAAGCCTGCAAAGGTGTTTTATCCTCTTCAGTACATATCTTTTTGAGAGCTCCGGCGGCTTCGGCTTTTACGAAGCGGTTCCAGTCATACAGGCTGTTGATTAGGGGTTCGATGGCTTTTTTCGGCTTTATCCGGGCGAGGGCTTTTGCAGCAGCCAGCCGCGTGAAATCGTCCGTGTCCGTAAGAGCGGAAATAAGGTGATCGACTGCGTTTTCAGCTTTAATCCGGCCAAGAGCTTCAGCTGCTCCTGATCTTCCTTCATTATTCTTGTCCATTAGTGCGTCAATAAGGGGTTCTATAGCCTGTCTGGACTTTATTTTTCCAAGTGCTTTTGCAGCTTCTTCTCTTACGGAGCCACTGTTGTCAAAAACCAGAATATCTATCAGAGGCTGTAGGGCTTCTTTTGACCTTATCCGGCCGAGGGCATTGGCTGCAAACCGGCGCACGGTTGCATCTCTGGACTTTAGGGCACTGACCAGTGGAGGAATAGCTTTTTCACAATCAAAAATCCCCAGAGACTCGGCTGCAAGTCTCCTGACCTCATCATCTTCATTATCCAGGGCGCTGATCAGAGATTCAAACGCTCTTTCACGCCTGCTTTCGGATAGGCTTTGCAGGGCTTTTGCGGTTTCCTTTCGCACAAACTTATCTTTGTCCTTCAGAGCATTATCAGTAAAATCAAAGATTCGGTCCGATATGCAGTCCGGAACTCCATCCAGATTTATCTGGCCAAGAGCTCTTACTGCCCCTTGCCTTGTAAGAGGGTCTTCGGACTTGAAAATACGAATAAGCGGCTCAAGAACTTTTTCCGATTCAAGCTGTCCGAGTGCATTTGCAGCTTCTTTCCTGACAAAACGATTTTCATCTCCCAGTGCAAAAAGCAGCGGAGCAATAGCTTTCCGAACTTTTATCATTCCCAGGGCTTTTGCGGCTTCCAGTCTGACTAAATGGCTGTCGTCGTGGAGTTTATTTATCAGGGTTTTAGCAGTTTTTTCGGACTTTATTTCTCCAAGGGATTCTACTGCTGTTTTTCTTACAAACTCATCCTCATCCGAAAGTGCGGAAACAAGTGGGTCAAGAGTTTTTTCTGACCCTACAACCCCAAGCCCTTTTGCAGCTTCCCTTCGAACAAAGCGGCTTTTATCCCCAAGCATATCGATAAATGTGCTTGAAGTTTTATCCGATTTGATTTCTCCAAGCGCTTTTGTAGCAATCCAGCGCACAAACTCATCTTTATCTTCAAGTGCATCTACAAACGGTTCAACAGCCTTTTCCGATCTCATTCGACCCAGGGCTTCGGCTGCTCCCAACCTGACAAGTTTGTCTTCTTCCTGAAATGCTTTTATAAGAGCTTCTGCTACTTGCCTGGAGTTTGTTCTTCCAAGAGCCCCTACGGCTCCGATCCGAACAAAGTCATCGTTGGCCCCAAGTGCTGAAATAAGGACTTCCAGAGCTTTTTCCGATCCTATCTGCATTAGTGCATCTGCAACCTCCAGTCGGACAGCTCGATTCTTATCTTTGAATGTGTCCCTGAGCAATTCGATTGCTCTTTCGGATCCTATTAAGCCAAGAGACTTTACGGCTTCTATCCGCACAGAATAGTCTTCGTCTCCAATTGCAGCCTCAAGGGGAACAAGTGCCATCTCTGACCTGGTTTCCCCAAGCACTTTCGTAGTTTCTCTTTTTACTCTTATATCTTTATCCTTAAGTGCTCCAATATTGGCCTTGATTCCACAGGCTCCGAGTCTTCCAAGGCTTTGAATGGCCCTTACTTTTTCTACAGTATACCTGCTGTCAAGTTTCCTGGCAAGTAAAGTACATAGTTTTCCTTTTGTTTCGGGGCTGGCTCTCAAAGCGCATTTCGAAGCCAGATATAAGTTTCTGCTTGAAACAATCGAATTTACAAGTTCTTCTCCTGATTCCAGTAAATCCGAGGTGAGCATTATCACATTCTCCCATCTCGGGTTTATGAAGGCTTTTGAAATATCCATACTGCTTTCAAAGTATGTTTTCAGTTTTAAAGCCGCAAAATATTCCTGGAAAGCTCGATCTATTCCGAACTTTACTTCGGATCTCGTTCTTATCAGGAGTCCGAGCCTTAGGCAGGCCTGAAGGAGTTTCTTAGCTCTTACTCTATCAGACTTGCTGTACTCTGTAGTCCTTCCAGACCTTCTGGATTCTATGTATGCTTCTGCTACTTCAAGGGCACAGCTATACTTACATGAAATCTTATTCCTACACTGGAGTTTGAAGGCCAAATTCATCAGGAAATTTTCGATTTCTATTATTTCGGTATTCAGTTCCTGAGTGTCTATTCTTACTTTACTCAGCTTTTGAGTGTCTATTCTCCCTTTAATCAGCTCTTGAGAGCCTGTTCTTTCTATAATTAATTCCTGAGAGTCTGTTCTTTCTATAATTAATTCCTGAGAGTCTGTTCTTTCTGTACTTGGTTCCTGAGAGTCTACTCTTTCACATGTTATTGTTTCAGAGTCTATTCTCTCTAAACACATCTTTGGAGGCAGTTGGTTCTGTGATCTAAAAAACTCCTCTCTTTTCCTGTAATCTTTAAAAAGTTCCGAAACAAAAGCCTGATATATTTCTGCCCGGCTGGAAGGAATAGAATCACAAAAGGTAAAGTGCTGGATATCTTCCTGTTTTCCTCTTCTTCCCATTTGCACAATTGAAAGTTTGATCCAAAGGCAAAGCAGCAGAGGGTTCTTGAGAATAGGTTTTGACTGAGTCTCCTCCAGGATTCTGGTTTTTAAAAGTTTCACCTGTCTCTTATTCGGAACATTTCTTTCTATAAACAGCCTGACTTTTTCATCGGTCAATTTCTCAAGTTCGGAGAGCGCAAATGTACTTTTTAAGCTATCAGAAGGCTCGGGTCTTGAAGCAATAACATATCTACAGGTTTCATACTCGGAAATAAAATCGGATATTTCATCAAAGGGAGAGAATTTTTCAGAAGGTGTGAGCAGGTCAAGCCCATCCAGTAACAACAAAGCTTTTCCTTCAATCAGTTTCTTAAAATCCGTCTCAGAAATACCTTTTTTAGTTACCTGTGCTTTTAAGTAATTATAAAAAGAACCTTTAATATATGAACCAAGCTCTATATATATCGGAACAAACTCCTCTCTTTTCAGTATGTATTCCTTGGCATAGACAGTTCTCAACCACTTAAGGGTGCTTGTTTTTCCCGAACTTGCTTCCCCGTAAATTATCAGGTGCCTTTCTTTTTCCACGATCTGTGAGATCTTGAAGTCGTAAGCAAGGGAAACCCTTTCTTCGAATAGTCTGCGTGTAATTGGCAATATTTCTCTGGCCGATAATTCTACGTAGTTACAGACTTTACCCCTATCTTCCAGTATTACGTTTTTCAGGTATGTCTCAAGGTCCCCGTTTGAACTACTTTCAGTTACGGACTCAAGCATAATAGCCCCCCAGAATCTATAAATGATGTTTCCTTTCCAGATTTTATTCTTTTTGTCAGAGAACTTTTAAGGTTTACTGTTCTCGGTAAGCATCCGGAAGCTATTCGAATTCCTCAGGCATGGACGCATCCAGAAACTCTTCAATCATCGGAACCAACCAATCGGCACGACCCACAAGTGTAACGTGAGTGGTTGCCTGGAAGCACCGCTAGCTGGGAATGAGGTTTCCGGATTCGGTGCAGTCTTCATGTAGGCTTTTTACCATTCTGACCCGGCGAGATCCTTGGGCTTCAGTTTCTCTTCTCCTTCGAGCACTTCAGGATAAGTCCATTATTGTTGTAGACAGGAGAAGCGATTGCGAGTTTGCGCATCCGATTCGGATCTTGATAGCGATTTACAGGGCAATGGCACTTCCCATGCTATACCGAAGAAGTCGGCTTTTTCAATCTTGAACTGCCTGAGCTGCATGAGAAGTGCAGTGGTGTCTTCTGCTATTTGTTCATATGTTAACGGGCAATCGAGGTAGGCGGTGTACCCGTATCCCTGCTACTTGACTGCAATCACCTGTCGAGTCTTTGCAAAGAATGGTATAAACTTCCCAAACGAGGTATCAATTGTCGTCAGGGCTCCATGGAACAGAACCAGAGATCTACCAGTGCCGTGAATTTCATAATACATATTGAGCCTGTTCACCGACGCATAGCCGCTTTTGATGCCGTTATTTCTTTCATCAGGCGTGCTTTTCGTACTGATACCCTCCACCTTTTTTGCTATTCAGGTTCTGTAAAAATCTTCCATATTTGATCTAATTTTGATTTTTACCCTATATTTTTTATAAACATTATCTTATAAAACGTCTATTTATTTCTCCCTAATAATGTTAAGCCAGCATTAATCCACGGTCTCAAGCCTCTGAGCGAGTATATCTAAACCGGGATAATGTCTTTGGTCCCCATAAGAATACTATGATTACAGCCGCAATCGTAATGATAGCATAACCGACAGCCGCGTTTCCCAGTTCGTAAGCTGAACGCCCCCCGGGAAATATACTCCTTCCGGTATTGGTAACGGCATGAAAGAGTATGGCCGCAAAGACGCTATTTCCGGTGTTGTTATAAAGCCAGACTGTCAGCACTCGGAAACTGATGGTCAGGAGAGTTCCCCAGAACATCAATCCCAGAGTCTGGCCTATTTGAATCATGGATGGGTAATGCCATACAGCATGGATCGATCCCATGATGAGACTGGCTGTAAGTGCACTGTACCTGACCTGCATGGGATCAGTGACGTATCCTGTATATCCAAGCTCTTCCCCCGCAGCTGCAAGAAAGAACCCAATAAAGATTAGCGGGGTAGCAATGGGAATATGCCATTCGTTTGGGACGGGTAGTCCGACAAGGTGCATTGTCCAGTAGGTCAGCACGTAGAGAAACGGCATCAAAAAAATGATGGGAAAATACCAGAGTTTTTGCTTGATTCTTTTATAGTCGAAGGCTCTCTTCCATAGCTTCCGTACTCCCCGAAACTTCTCTTCCCGGTACACAAGGATTGATGCCGCTATCAGCGGGACAAAAGTGGCTCCAATGTCTGTTACGGGAAGATTATCTACAGGAAGATTCATCGGAAAGATGATGTTAAGCACCCAGAAAGGAATAGAAAGAGCGAAAACCAGTATAAAGAAAATAAGAGGCGACCTTTCAGATGATTCATTGGTGTTCATAGCTTGTAATCTCCTTGATGATCACACTTAGTTTTGATTGAGTAAGAAGCTGCCTTTGTGCCAGACTCGTCGCCTTTTTTTGCGTTCTGCCGAGCATAGCAGCCTCAAACTCCTGAGCGAGCATATCTGAATCTTGCTAATGTCTTGGGACCCCATAGGAACGTCACGAACACAGTTACAATTGCAGTTATTACTCCGGTAATAACCGGGTCATAATGTGAACCGTAATTTGGAAAAAGAAACTCGCTGACGTTCATCATGTCGTGGAAGAGAACTGCCGCAAACACACTTTTTCCAGTATTGTTATACAGCCAGACAATAATGATTCGAAGTGCTACTGTAGAGATAAATTGTCCCGCAGTCCACGTCAGAGTATTGTGAGTTTGAAAATACCACCCTATAAAATGCCACATCCCCCATACAAACCCTATAAGAATGCCGGCTCTTGATGCGCCTACTTTATTTTGTATGGGCTCAAAGGCATATCCCATCCATCCTGCTTCTTCACATACAGCGGGGATAAAAAACAGGGCAAAAAACAGCGGGATCTCCAGAAAGGGAATTTGTGGTTCGGGAAGCGGTCGCTCGATGAGACGCATTGCCAGATACGATAGCAGCATAATAGCTGGCATCAAGAAAAGGATGGGTAGATACCAGATTTTTGGTTTTATTTTCCTGTAATCAAGGATTCTTTTCAATAACTGCTTTAGTCCATCAAGTTTATTTTCTCCGTATACAAGGATAGAAGCCGCTATCAGGGGGCACGTGAATATGAACGCACTTACAGGAAGGTTTATCGGAAGAGGCAGTGGTTGTCCGCCAATCAACCATAACGGAACAGAAAGAACAAAAATTAATAAAAAAAATTTAAATGGTTGCCTTTTTAATGATTTATCTGTGTTCACGAACGTATTCACCCATACGGCTCAATTTCCGAAAATTATTCAATGAAAATTATTTGACAAGGATTGAAGGGATTCCCACAAACTTCCCATATCGAGCAACCTCTAATTCTAATGCTTCTTCCTCTTCTCCATTCAATTGCTGGAATGGATTAAGCCTGATTTCAATCGTATTTTCCTTCAACGTACTTTTCTTCAAAGCTTTATCCCAGGTGCCTGCCACTTTACCGTTTAAAATGATGACTGAAGTAAAGGCATTACCCCTTGAAATCATCCTCTCAATGTCTCGAGCCTCACTGATATATCCTCTATCTCTGTAAGCAATCACGTACTCGTCATAAATTGACAGTAAAAATGCAGATGGCGACTTTGATGATGTCGCTTTTGTATTGGTAAGGAACCAGTATGTTTTGCCATCAAGGGTTACTTGATTTAACCTTGATTTAACCAAGTCCAGGGCATCTCTTGCGTCTTCAACGGTAAGTCCAGACCACCAGGAAAAGTCCTGTATCTGGGCTGGCCCGTGACCTGTAAAATATTTGAGTGCCAGTTTAGCAAGAGCCTGTTCTCGGCTCAGCTTCTTTGCTTTCCCCACTCGTTCTTCCAGAAGTGCATAAGTAAACTGCTTCCCACGCCTTGGTCCACTGCAAATCAATCCGTCAAGCTCCGACCACATGATGATGTGAGCCAGACGTTGAACATTGGTCTCAATACTTGTATCCTTCAGTACTGCCTTAAGCTCTTGCCGGGTAAGAGAGGAGTGCCCCTCCAGCGCTTTGATAATTGCGGCATTGCTTCTTGCAAATAATGCGTCATCGAGCTCTAGTTTCCTGTTGTAGCGTGAAAGAAGCGTTTTAACTCGCGGTGCCGTCAATTCAAGCATCCAATGGATATCTTCAGGCGCAACGAAATGCCAGGTAGGACGCATCACATGAGTACGCAAAATTATTCCTTCGTTGAAAGCTTTTTCAATGTCTTCTTCGGTCGAATTTTTAATTCGGAGCCCGAGAGCCCATTTAGCTGCAGCAAAGTCCTGTGCCTGAATTGCACCTAAGTGTGAAACCGCATCAGCTGCACTTTTAAATGGAGAATCACTTAAACCAGTGTTATGAAGACGCAGCCTGATAATTTCTCTAGCATCCATTTTTGTGAAAATATCCATTTTTTCCCCTGACACAACCAGCGCATATTTGTATACACATTACAGTTCTTGTAGTTCCTGTAGTCCCTTGAGTCCTTACTGGGGTACAACAGCAATCGCATCCATTTCTACCAGAAAATCCGGGTTAGCCAGTCCGGAGACAAAGACGACTGTGATAGCTGGCGGGTCAGGTCTTCGACCCCAGAATTGCTGGAAGACTTTATAGGCCGGCTGAATATTTTGTCCCTGGACTACATACACATTCCATTTGACGATATGATCCAGCTCAGCGCCACCGGCTTTCAGTGCCGCTTGCAGATTGGCTAAAACTTGCTCAGTCTGTTTTTTGATGTCACCTTTTCCAACAATTGTCCCGGAAGCATCTACTGCGTCCTGTCCCCCGATATAAATTGTCTTTACCTGACCGGTTACGACAATTACGTTGGTGTATGCCGGGTTTTTGTGCAAATTATCGGGATTAATGTACAGAATCTGTCCGTCTTGCATGCGTTGCTTCACCGTCCCTCGTATGCCCGCTTCAAAGCTTCGATATCGTATTTTTTCATTCCATAAACCGCAATAATGACCCTTTTGGATTTTTCAGTGTCAGGGTCATTTAACATTTCGTCTACAATGGCAGGCGCAATCTGCCACGACACACCGTATTTGTCTTTAAGCCAACCGCATTGATTTTCCTCTCCGCCCTCAGACAGCTTTTCCCAGAGCCAGTTTATTTCCTCCTGGCTTTCGCAGCTGACGTAAAGCGACATCCCCTCACAGAACTTAAAGAAAGCCCCGCCGTTGACCGCTTCAAACTCCTGTCCATTGAGCAAGAATCGTATGGTTCTTACGCTGCCTGGAGGTCCGGGCCTAATATCCTCAGGTAAGTACGAAAGGGCCTCAAGTTCTTCCTTGTTATAGCGAGCAATATTCAAAACCTTTGTATTTTCAAAAATGGTAGAGAAAATAGAGACGTAGAAATTCACTGCCTCTTCCGCCTGATAATTGAAGGTCAAACATGGTATTATTTTCTGAGTGCCGGTTTTCATAAGATCTTCTCCCTCTCAAATAATTTCTTGAGATCCGTGACTTCTTGCATTTTTAATTGCCTCTAGCATTATCTCAGTTTTTTGTCCTGTATCCTGTAGTCTTCAACAGAGCGATTTGCTTGAGCTCGTCGGGTCAATAGCAAACTGTCAGTGAATTTATTCAGGTACAGCAGATAAGCATACTTACATTGGCTCTGGCTTTAATGAGTCAAGGAATGCAGTAATCAGGGCAGCAAGCTCCGGGAAGGAGAGTATATTATAATGAGTCGTCCCTGGCAGAATAGCAAGCTGAGCGTTCGGCCTGAGGGAACCATCAAGGCCTGCATCTCGCTGGCCGCCGCCGAGCAACGTAAAGAACTCCATTATGTGCGCAGTACGGACAGCATCCGCATCTGCGAAGATGAGCATTATAGGTGATTTGATCACAGCCGCGTCTTTAGACCAGTCATAATCCTGCCTGAGCAAGTCACCGATCTTGATGAAAAGCAATTCCCAGTCAGTTTCGGGATAGAGCTGATAAAGTGGGGTCTCTTTCATTGTCTTTGCGGTGTCTGGGCCCATTTGCGCCATGCTTTCGAGAACCTCGGGGTACCAGCCATCCCGCTTGACTGGAGTCGAGATAACTACGAGCTTGCGAATCAGATTCGGGTGTCGTATGACCGTTTGCAGGGAAACACCTCCGCCAAGCGAGTAGCCCATAATATCGGCTTTTTCAATACCCAGATGTTTTATCAGTTCTGCAATATCGTCGGCCATTGACTCAAATCTGAGAGGCCGGTCGATATCGGCTGTCCATCCGTGGGTCTGCAGATGGACCGTAATCACCTGCCTGCTTTCGGCAAGCTTCGGCAGGACAGGTTCAAACATTTCACTCGCACCGACCCCACCGTGAAGCAGGACCAATGGGGTGCCAGTGCCGTAAATCTCGTAATATAGCTTTAGTCCGTTCACAGATGCATAGTTTCCAACCAGGTTTCTACCAAGATAAGCAGGCGTTATTTCCCTGTGCTTTTTCGGACTGGATAATCCCTCCTTTTCTGCCAGCCGGTCAATTTTCTTTAGCTTGGGATCCGAGGTTCCAGGTAACCTGTCCCAGCTTGTATTGGTATTATCTGCCATGTTGCTTTTCGCTCCAGTTTTTCGCCCAATTCTAAATTTTACTTTTGCAGTTTTTCCAGCAGCTCATCGAGATGGTTATAAGAATCATTAACTCCTTCTTCCATACCGCTCTGGAGCATACCGTCACGATCTACAACCGACAGGAAGACAGATTGTGATGTCAGTTTTGTCCTGTTACCTGGCAATTCCTCAAATCGTGCAGTCTCAAGGATTACATGCCCTTTTTCAGGCAGCCCTTCGAATTCAAAGGTACCGATAATTCTTTCAGGCGATAAGACTTCATGATTTACGCCGTGGAATGCATACTCATTGCCTTCTGCGTCTTTCTGGATGTAGCGCCATGAGCCTCCGTTTCTCGGTTCAAACGTCTCAAGAGTCATTGTGAGGCCGCGTGGCCCAAGCCACTGTGTATAAAGTTCTGGATCTGTAAATGCTTTAAAAACAAGCTCTCGTGGAGCATCAAACTCCCGTGTTATGATGATCTCCTGTTTCCCTGGTTCTGCAGTAATCTTTGTAAGGTTAGCTTTCGTCATTTATTGATCCCCTCTTTCATCCAAGCTCATTCTGCAGTATGTCACCGGAACCACGTTGGCATACTCGCCTGAGAATAAAACTAGTCACGACGAGTAGCACCGGTGGGAAGACTTCGCGATAGATTCCCGTGCTCCAGTATCCTTATCCTCAGGCGATCGCATACAGTTGAGATTAATGCCACCCACGTAGAGATCTATCCTGAAAAAAGGTAATACGAAGCTTTTTGTTCCCCATTGTATGAAGCCTTCTGTCCCCCATTGCTTCACAAGCTACTCAGGATTTATTCAAACTTTGTAATATATTATTCAGCTTAATCACTTTAGACTTATAAACAGCTTCTTATAAAAAGGCTACTCCAATACAGAGAAATGGCTTAAGTGTTTATTACCATCCCTGTGAGAATACCAATTATAGTGGCAATTAAATTGACCCTCACAGTTTCGGTATCAAACCTGACAACATACTCTGTTATCCTGAGGTATTCTTTTATGCTATGGGATATCAACCTGGGCTCGGATCAACTTACAAAAATTTATGTCTCTTGAATCCTTTTATCCCTGGATTTTTCTTGAACAAAAAGGTAAGTTTCAGGCTCTATTCCGCCTGAAGATTTTCGGTCAAAGGATTTCAATTATTTATTTTAAATGTATCTGTGTTATATTATTTAATGTACATTTTATACTA
>DUGT01000098.1:15701-18843 GCA_013331275.1 Methanosarcina sp.
TTTTATACTATTTAATGTACATTCTATTTATCGTGTCTCGGAAGGAAGTTTAAGTATATTATTATTGTGCTTCTAAAATGCAGCCTTTAAATATTGGAGATTTTTCTCGGTTTTTTCGTTGTTCTCCGCCTTTTCTACTTACAATTTTCATTTTATTCTTCTTTTTTGCCTTTTTGGATAAGTTCCAGAACCTCACAGATTTTTTTTGCAGTTTCGTAAACGGTCTGCATACCAATGGAGTCCTCTTCTACAGGGTTCCAGGTTATTCCACCGAAATGAGAATTATCGCCAACTACAATCATACCGTGAATATGCATCCAGTCGTGGATTGACTGAATGGTTTTTTCCTGACCTCCGTTTCTTGAACCTCCAACTGAAAGAGCTGCTCCAACTTTGTTTTTAAGTGCAAAGTTATTGCGGCGAAGAAGGACACTTCTGTCAAATAGAGCTTTAAGCTGGGCCGGATAATTCCCCATATATACCGGCGATGCAACAATTATACCGTTTGCAGCTCTCATTTTCTCATAAATCTCCTCCATATTGTCCTCAATAACGCAGGAAGCTTTCTCTATGCAAGCTCCACATACTTTACAAGGGGCAATTTTTTCTTTTGAGAGAAAAACAGTATCGGTTTCAAAGCCCCTCTCTTTCGCAATTTCGAGAGCAGCTGCAATCATTTTCTCACAGTTCTGGCCTTTTCGAGGGCTACCTGAAATTCCTAGTATCTTCATTGAAATCATTCCGGAACTCTTTTATATTAATTTATCATTGATATTCAGTAATATTGTCTTAAGTTTCACGGATCTGATATAAAATTAGTCCAGATCATTAAACATCTCAAAATATAACTTGCATTTAAAACGATGCTGGGTGTTTTAAATATATATTTTTCATTTTTATATATGTCTCTACCCATTTTACGTAAATTTATATATTAAGACCCAGCTAACTTAAGCTACTCTAATTATATAGGAGGTTGGTTGATTGGTAACATTTCTAGAAAAGATCAGTGAAAGAGCAAAGAAACTAGACAAAACAATTGCTTTACCTGAAACTGAAGATATAAGAACCCTCCAGGCAGCTGCCAAGATTCTCGAAAGAGGTATTGCAAAGGTCGTCCTTGTCGGTAAGGAGGAGGACATCAAGGCCCTTGCTGGAAATCTTGACCTCTCAAAAGCAAGAATTGTAAATCCTGAGACGTATGAGAGAAAAGATGAATATATTCAGACTTTCTATGAGCTGAGAAAGCATAAAGGTGTTACACTCGAAAGCGCAGCCGAAATTATGAAGGACTACGTTTACTTCGCTGTTATGATGGCCAAGCTCGGTGAAGTGGATGGTGTAGTCTCAGGTGCTGCTCACTCTTCCTCTGACACACTTAGACCCGCTGTCCAGATTGTAAAAACTGCTCCTGGTGCAGCTCTAGCATCTGCTTTTTTCATCATTGCCGTACCGGACTGTGAATACGGGTCAGATGGGACATTCCTCTTTGCTGACTCGGGTATGGTCGAAATGCCCAGTGTGGAAGATGTTGCAAACATTGCTGTTATTTCTGCAAAAACCTTTGAATTGCTGGTTCAGGATACGCCATATGTTGCGATGCTTTCTTACTCCACCAAGGGAAGCGCACACAGTAAACTTACCGAGGCGACAGTTGCTGCCACAAAGCTTGCACAGGAACTCGCCCCTGATATCGCAATCGATGGAGAACTTCAGGTAGATGCAGCAATTGTTCCCAAAGTTGCAGCTTCAAAGGCTCCAGGAAGCCCTGTTGCAGGCAAGGCCAATGTCTTTATATACCCCGACCTCAACGCTGGAAACATTGCATATAAGATTGCCCAGAGGCTTGCAAAGGCTGAAGCTTATGGCCCTATAACTCAGGGACTTGCCAAGCCAATTAATGACCTGTCCAGAGGATGCAGCGACGAGGACATTGTCGGTGCCGTTGCAATTACCTGCGTCCAGGCCGCAGCACAGGACAACAAATAATCTCAAACGTTTCTATATTTATGAACGTTTTAGGAAGCTTTTTATTGACTTTCATATATAAAATATTTTATTGTATATATAAAACGTAAATTAAAAGCAATTTATGAATTGGGGTTTAGACATGAAGGTACTGGTAATAAACGCAGGAAGCTCATCCCTGAAATATCAATTAATTGATATGACAAACGAGTCCGCTCTTGCAGTCGGTCTCTGTGAGAGGATAGGTATCGATAATTCGATCATTACCCAAAAAAGGTTCGATGGTAAAAAGCTGGAAAAGACTACTGACTTCCCCAATCACAAAATAGCTATGGAAGAGGTTGTTAAGAGTCTTACCGATCCGGAATTTGGTGTCATCAAGGATATGAGTGAGATTAATGCTGTAGGGCACAGGGTTGTGCACGGTGGCGAGAAATTTACTGCTTCGGCTTTAATTGACACAGATGTAGAAAAGTCTATAAGAGACTGTTTTGATCTGGCTCCTCTCCACAACCCTCCAAATATGATGGGTATTACTGCCTGTCAAGAACTCATGCCTGGCGTACCTATGGTTGCCGTGTTTGACACTGCGTTCCACATGACAATACCAAAATATGCCTACATGTATGCTCTGCCATACGGCATGTACGAAAAATACGGGATAAGAAAATACGGTTTCCACGGAACTTCCCATATGTACGTTTCTAAAAGGGCTATCGCTATGCTTGGAAAACCCGCAGAGGAAACTAAGATTGTCACCTGTCACCTTGGGAACGGTTCAAGCATTGCAGCTGTTAAAGGCGGAAAATCCATTGAGACCACCATGGGCTTTACCCCGCTTGAAGGGGTCTGTATGGGTACCAGGTGTGGTTCCATTGACCCTGCAGTAGTTCCCTTCATTATGGAAAAAGAAAACCTCTCTCCTAGGGAAGTCGACACACTTATGAACAAGAAGTCCGGTGTGCTCGGAATTTCCAGCATCAGCAATGACTTCAGAGACCTTGATGAAGCCGCATCCCACGGCAACGAAAGAGCCGAGCTTGCCCTCGAAGTCTTCGCTTACAAGATCAAGAAAGTCATTGGTGAATATTCAGCTGTGCTCGATGACCCAGATGCAATAGTTTTTACCGCAGGCATCGGAGAAAATAGCGCAAGCATCAGAAAGAGAATCCTT
>DUGT01000016.1:0-878 GCA_013331275.1 Methanosarcina sp.
GCGCACGAATATCACCATAACCAGAACGGGTCCGAAGTCACAGGAAGAAGCCCGTTTGAAATCTGGCTGAACGAAGCCGTGACCGTTCATGTAGAAGAACAGCATCACGCCTTTTTCTTTGGCGAGGACTACAACAGGTTGGACAGAGTGCTTGAACTGCTTGCGCCGGCTTCGGGAACTTTTGCCCTGGACTCTGGTGCAGCTTCCATGCCAATCATTCCTGAAGGCTTCAACGACCCAAATGACCTGATTACTGCAGTCACCTATGTAAAAGCCCCGGAATACGTGCGCATGGTCGAGTCTCTCATAGGGAAGGACACTTTTGTCAGGGGCCTGGACAGATATTTTAAAAGGTTCAAACATTCCAATGCAGCCACCCAGGACTGGATGGAAGCCATGGAAGAAGAAAGCGGGCAGCCCTTAAAGGAGATGTCCGAAACCTGGCTGAGGCAGACAAAGTTCCCTGTAGTTGAGGTTTCAGCCGAATATGACCAAGATGCCAGGAAGTTTACATTCTTCCTCAAACAAAAATTCCCAGAGGGCGGAAAACCCTGGGAATTCCCGTTCAGGGCAGCTCTTGTTGACGAAAATGGAAGCGACCTTGTAGAAATCATGGAGAGGGTGAGCGGGGAAACCTCAGAGATTGTAATTGAAAACGTAGATATACCAGCCTTCTTATCCCTTAATAGAGGCTATTCTTTCTATGGGAAACTTGTATACAAAGCAAGCCATGACGAGCTCATGATGCAGGTAAGGAAAGATAGAGATATCATAGGCAGATTTACGGCTTTTTATAATCTTGTTGACAGGGAAAAATTAAAGCTCCTTAAAAACCCCGAATCCAAGCCTTCTGAAAGCTTTATAGAACTTTACTACAG
>DUGT01000016.1:1058-2974 GCA_013331275.1 Methanosarcina sp.
TTTGCCCACAGGTACCAGGAGCTTTATGAGGTAAGACAGAAACTCCTGAAAGCTGTTGCCAGGAAATATGTAAATTCCGTAATTTCCGCCTATCGTTTCTTTGAAGAAGCCTCGATTCCCAGGGACTCAACTCTTGAGGAGACGGCAAGAGTCATCAAGAACCGGCAGGCCAAAAACGTCTGTCTTGGCATCCTTGCAACCCTTGATACTGCCGAGATTCATGCAATGATAAAACAACAGTTCGAGACTGCAACCTGCGCAACGGACCGGCTGAGCGCATTTGCCGCATACCTGAACAGCTCGGCTCCAGACAAAATTGAAGTTCTGAGAGCCTTTGAAGCGGAGTCAAAGAAAAATCTTGTTGCCTGGGAAGCCTTCCTTTCCGTAATAGGAAGCAACAGCAGCGTTGACGCAGTGGAACTTGTCAGGGAAATGGAAAGATCAGATGCTTTCAGAATCGAGCAGACAAATGATCAGCGTGCTCTTTATGGAAGCTTTGCCCGCAACCGAAAAAAATCACTTCAGACCGAAGAAGGCAGGGCTCTTTTTTCAGAAATCCTGAGAAAGCTAGCCCCTGTGAATGAGTACAGTACGGTCAATATGCTCAATGCCTTTGCGAATATAGACCAGATGGAATCAAAGTATCATATCCCGCTAGTAAAGATTCTGGCAGACCTCCTAGGAGAACTTGATGCCCAGAAATATCCTAGTGTATATAATAGGATTAGAAAACTCCTGCTTGGAGCTCCGAATGCTGTCAAAGCATACAATATGGCACACGGAGAAATTCCGGGACTGTAACCTGATGCTGAGAAAAGTAAACAGAGAAAAAGTAAACAAATACTTTGACTTTTTTGCTCCGGTGTGTTATCACCGGATAAAATTTTTATTGAACTTGTAGTCGAATTCTCCATGTTTTTCTCAGGACTAAGCTAGATTTAAACGCAATTTACAGTTGGGAAGATATAACTTTATAACTCCACGAAGCTTATCTGGTAAGTTTATGGTACAGTAACCTTGTTTTCCGTACTTGAGACTATTAAGTTTTCTCTTTAGATACAGATTTTATTGTGAATCTCGAGAAAATGAGTGTAAAGAGTATATTACTGTTTTAAAAGTTAGGAATATGACATTACTGTAAGCCTACAATTAGGATTTTGAGAATCACTTTTGCGTTTAAATTATTTATATATGTAGTAAAAATGCACAAATATTATGCAGTTTAAATTATATATTTGACATGCAACATAGTATGTTTAGCTACTCCAGCATTATTTAAGGGGGTGTGTATGGATGCGTGGAAAAGCTATTAAATTTGTTTGTATGTTTGTGGTTTTATTAATATGTTTGACAATAATCGGAACAGCCTCTGCAAAAACTTCTGGCAGTCAGAATGCGAGTAACTCTGAATATTGGAAGCCTGCAGAAAAGGCTATGGGTGAAAAGGGTAAGGTCAACTCAGACGGTACCATAAAATTTACAATACCAATGACTTTGAATGTAACAATTGACGGCATAAAATTGAATCAGGCCTCTGAACGCTCTCATGACTTTGATTTCATGAGAGCCGGAAATAAGGCAATGATGGTCGGTGAAATCGGAGTCACGGAAGAGGAAGTGAAAGAGGTATCCTATATGGCTCTTCAGTCAGGGTTACAGGTTACTGCTATACATAATCACCTGCTTCGCACGTCACCTCATATAATGTGGATACACATATGCGGTTATGGCGATCCTGTAGATATGGCTAAGAAGATACGCAATATCACAGATTATGTAAACGGAGGTTCATCTGCCAGTAAAAGTGAAAAATTCCAGAGCAAGGGAATTAATACAACCGAACTCGATCGGATTATTGGAGATGAAGGCTCTTCCGAAGGAGGAGATTATAACTACGATATACCCAGAGCTGATAA
>DUGT01000016.1:3065-3270 GCA_013331275.1 Methanosarcina sp.
ACGATATACCCAGAGCTGATAAAGTACAGATGAACGGCTATACACTGTCTCCAGTTATGGATGTATCAACCATGATAAATTTCCAGCCTCTCGGCGAAGGTGACGCGGCAGTTATCGGCGAATTTGTGCTGGAAGAAAATGAAGTCGAGCCTGTGATACGCACACTGGCAGCTAACGACATTGAAGTTACAGCTCTTCACAGCCA
>DUGT01000016.1:3382-3670 GCA_013331275.1 Methanosarcina sp.
TTACAGCTCTTCACAGCCACATGATAACCGAGCAGCCACGGTTATTCTACGTACATTGCTGGGCTATGGGAGATGCCACGGAACTTGCAGGTATCATGCGTGAAGCTCTCAATGAAACAAATAGCGAAATAGGAAACAAGAGTTCTTAAACCGTCAATTGTCGAAAATGTAAAATGTTTAATCATGGGTGTATAACTAACACCCTTTTTGTTTTTACCTGAAGACTTCCTGCGTTATCTGATATACATCTACAAGTTTACACCTACTTTTGAAATCCAATAGTCTGTA
>DUGT01000016.1:3852-4580 GCA_013331275.1 Methanosarcina sp.
TGTATCTGCTTTTGAAATCCAATGTTAAAAAGGAATAACTTAGAATGTAAATAGGCTGAGAAATTAAAATTGGACTAGTATGCCGTGCAAGCAATATATACTTGACAAAATAAAACTTTTTTTGAGCAAGATATCATTGGGATAAAAGATATATTAAATAAAGAATATATAAAGAATAAAATAAAAGTTCTGGACGGAATTTTCAAAACTTTTTCTATATAATATTTAGAACCCTAATTTTTGAGATTGAGTTTATTCTAAAGCAGGTAATTTTGGAATGGTAAGAATGGTACTTGAACTCACAAATGTGATTCTGGAGATTTTTGTTAGATTCTTCGAGCTTGTGAGTGCACTTCTTGTAGTATATGCAGGATTAAAGGCTGCAACTAAAATTCTACTTCTGGAAGCCTTCAAAAGACCCTACAGATATGAACAAATAAGAAAAGAATTTACAAATAAAATACTCTTCACTCTTGAACTGTTAATAGTCGGTGATATAATCGTAACTGTAAGAAACCCTACAGTAAATGACCTGTTACTTGTTGGAGCTATTGTAGTAATCAGGACAGTTCTTGGCTACTTCCTTAGTAAAGAAGTTAAAGAGTATCACTTTGACTGAAAGTTGACTACTAGTTTAAGCAAACTCCAGTAAGCTAATCCCATAAGCTAATCCCATAAGCTAATCCCATAAGCTAATCCCATAAGCTAATTCAAACAAACTAATTCAA
>DUGT01000016.1:4727-16937 GCA_013331275.1 Methanosarcina sp.
CAAACTAATTCAAACAAACTAATCCAGTAAGCTAATTTAGTAAGCTAATCCAGTAAACTAATTCCGATATTTACTTCCTGAGGAGTGATAAAAGGTTGTTATCTGGATTATTTAACAATTTACTGCTCTATTTCGAATGGATTTTCGAAGCAATAGGGACAACTATTATTATCTATGGAGGATTAAGGGCAACAATTCAGATTTTATTCTCTGAGGCATTAAAAAAGCCCCAGAACCTCGCAACAATAAGGAAGGAACTTACGAATAGAATACTCTTTGGACTTGAGTTTTATATCGTAGTTGCTATTCTTGGAACCTTGAGAAATCCGACTATACAGGATCTTACAGTACTGGGTACGGTTGTACTGATCAGGACAGTTCTTGGCTACTTCCTCAGTAAAGAGGTAAAAGAATACCAGTTTGACTGAAAGAAAACTGGAACACGCAATTATTGACTTTTCGAAGTATATACTAAAAATTAACCTTAACAAATTATTCTGTGACAAACATTAGTTTCCCTGTTTCATGGAGAATGCTGACGAAAAAGAAAGAATCAAGATATTCCATATATGAATATGAGATTGTGGACGATATTTCATATTTCTCCAATAATATTGTTAATCACAGGCAGACAAGTTTAAAGTGCTCACCTGGAAAAAATAAATTTCTTTTCTGATAAAATTTAAGGTTATGGATATCAAAATATCATTTTTAGGCATATTAATTTTAGGACCTGATTTTAAACCGGAGTTCGCGGAGTTATTGCAGAAGATTACTATCTGGAAACATAGTGGAAACATAGCAAACTTACTGGAAATATAATAAATTTACTGGAAACATAACAAACTCAAAAACAGTAGAATTTAAAAGTAAGTAAAGTGTTAAGGATACAAAATATTATTAAACTCTAATATTATACTAGTCCAAAATCCAGATTATGCTGCCTAAATTCGGGCTATCTAACATCAGTCAGGTATGAGTAAAACCTGGAATCCAAAATATCAGAAACAGGAGAAATTTAATGTACCATCTCAAATGTATCGAATGCGGTGCAGAGTATTCCAAAGACGAAGTAATTTACACATGCAGCAAATGTAATGGACTGCTTGACGTTATTTATGACTATTCCTCAATTAAAATAGATATGGAAAAATTGAAGACCGAATGCCCTTCGGTCTGGAAGTACGCAAAACTTCTTCCTATAGAAAGAGAACCTGTAACTATCAGGGAAGGCGGAACTCCACTTTACAAATGTGACCGCCTGGCTGAGAAAATCGGAATTAAAGAGCTTTATGTGAAACACGAAGGCATGAACCCTACAGGCTCTTTTAAAGACAGGGGAATGACCGTAGGAGTTACAAAAGCTCTTGAACTGGGCATGAGCACCGTTGCCTGTGCATCTACGGGAAATACCTCAGCAGCCCTTGCAATCTATGGGGCAAAAGCCGGGATTCCTGTAATCGTACTTTTGCCTGCAGGAAAAGTTGCTCTTGGAAAAGTAGCTCAGGCCCTTATGCACGGAGCAAAGGTCCTCAGCATTCGTGGGAATTTTGACGACGCACTTGCCCTTGTACGCACCCTATGTTCCCAGGAGAAAATCTATCTCTTGAACTCAATCAACCCCTACAGACTGGAAGGTCAGAAAACTATCGGTTTTGAGATTGCAGATCAGTTAGGCTTCAAGGTACCTGACAGAATTGTCCTGCCCGTAGGAAACGCAGGAAACATTACAGCTATCTGGAAGGGCTTCAGGGAATTTAAGAAGCTTGGCATAACGGACTCACTCCCGAAGATGACCGGTATTCAGGCTGCAGGCTCCTGCCCTATTGTAAAAGCTATAAAGGACGAAGCTCCGGAAATTACTCCTGAGGAAGAACCCGAAACCGTTGCAACAGCAATCAGGATCGGAAACCCTGTTAACGCCAAAAAGGCTCTTTCTGCCATCCGGGAATCAGGAGGGACTGCAGAATCCGTTACTGACGAAGAGATCCTTGAAGCTCAGAAAGATCTTGCAAGGCTTGAAGGGATAGGTGTCGAACCTGCAAGTGCGGCTTCAGTTGCAGGGCTTAGGAAACTTGTTGATATGGGTGTTATAAGTAGAGACGAAACGGTTGTCTGTATTACTACAGGACACCTGCTTAAAGACCCGCAAACTGTAATTGACGTCTGCGAAGAGCCTATTGTTGTGGATGCCAGTATAGAAGCCATCCGGGAAGCTATCTTCGGAAAAGCGGAATAAAACTTGAAAAATTGATAACAATAGGAATAATAGTAGAAAAATAATCGATGGGTGTGAACACGAATGGAACAGGATTATAAGCCTCACGAGATAGAAAAAAAGTGGCAAAAAAAGTGGAATGAAAGCCAGATATTTCAGGCCGAGCCCGATAAACGAGAAAAATTTTTCATAACCATCCCCTACCCCTACCTGAATGGGAACCTGCACGCGGGGCATACCCGGACTTTTACAATAGGAGATGTTGTTGCAAGGCATAAAAGGATGCTCGGGTATAACGTGCTTTACCCTATGGGCTTTCACGTGACAGGCACACCCATTGTAGGGCTTGCCGAACTAATTGCAAATCGAGACCCTCAGACCATGGATGTCTATGAACGCCTCCATGGGATTCCAGGAGACATCCTGCCGACGCTCGACACTCCTGAAAAAATTGTTGATTATTTCAAGTGCGAATCCGAAAAAGCTATGCGTAATATCGGGTATTCCATTGACTGGAGACGCAAATTTACAACGACTGACCCGACATATAAGAAATTCATAGAGTGGCAGTATATCCGGCTTGAGGAAAAGGGCCTGATTGTAAAAGGCTCTCATCCGGTAAAATGGTGCCCGAACGACAATAACCCTGTAGAAGACCACGACATCCTGTATGGGGAAGAAGCTACTATTGTTGAATATACACTGATCAAATTCCGGTATAAAGACCTGGTCCTGCCCTGTGCAACCCTCAGGCCGGAAACGACACACGGAGTGACTAACCTGTGGATCAATCCTGACGTAACTTATGTAAAAGCAAAGGTTACGCAGGGCGAAAATGAGGAGTTCTGGGTTGTCAGCAAAGAAGCTTTCCGAAAACTGACTTTTACGGACCGGACAGTCGAGTATGTTGAAGACATACCTGCAAAATCCATAATAGGAATAAAACTCACAAACCCGGTTACGGGTGACAAAATAATTTCCCTCCCTGCATCCTTTGTCAGGCCTGAAAACGGGAGCGGAATAGTAATGAGCGTGCCTGCCCATGCACCTTTTGACTACCTGGCTCTTCGCGACCTCTATGATGCTGACCTGAGCGAGTACGGAATAAACGAAGACCTCAGGAACATCAAACTGATTTCCCTTATCAAGGTGCCTGAATTCGGAGAATTCCCTGCAAAGGAAATTGTTGAAAGCATGGGAATTACAAGCCAGAAAGACCCGAAGGCCGAGGAAGCTACAAAGATTGTATACAGAAGGGAGTTCCACGGTGGAGTTCTTAAGGAGCTTACAGGAAAATACGAAGGACAGGCTGTCTCTAAAATCAAGGATATCCTTACCAGAGACTTCATTAGCTCAAATGCCGGTGAGACCTTTTATGAGTTTAGCGAACCTGTTGTTTGCCGCTGCGGTACTCCCTGCGTTGTAAACATGGTCAAAGGTCAGTGGTTCCTTAACTATTCAAATCCCGAATGGAAAGCAAAGGTCTATAAATGCCTGGATCAGATGCGAATTATTCCTGAAGAGTACAGGGTCGAGTTTGAAAACAAGGTTGACTGGCTTAAGGATAAAGCCTGCGCTCGCAGGAAAGGCCTTGGAACCCGCCTTCCATTTGATAAGGAATGGCTGATTGAATCTCTCGGGGATTCGACAATTTATATGAGTTATTATGTTATTGCCAGGTTTATCGAAAACGGTGAACTGAAGATCGAAAATCTCACTCTATCATTCTTTGACTATGTCCTGCTTGGAAAGGGCGATCTGGCAGCAGCCAGTGCGGATACAGGCCTCAGCCCGGAACTTCTTGAAGAGATCCGCAGGCATTTCAATTACTGGTATCCGGTTGACCTGCGTTCTTCAGGCAAAGACCTTGTCCCAAACCATCTGCTCTTTTTCCTGTTCCACCACGTAGCCCTCTTTGAAGAGGAAAAGTGGCCTAAAGCTCTTGCAGTAAACGGTTTTGTCTCCCTTGAAGGGCAGAAAATGAGCAAGTCCAAAGGCCCGATCCTGACAATGGAAAGCGCAGTCAGCAAATATGGTGCGGACATCACGAGAATGTATATCCTTTCCACAGCTGAACAGACGCAGGACGCAGACTGGCAGAGGACAGGAATCGAATCTGCCAGAAGGCAGGTGGACAGGTTCTATTCTTTTGCAAATAGTGTTATTGAGAGCGGAAAACGTGCAGATCTGAGCACTGAGCTAAAGCAGATTGACCACTGGATACTCTCGAGAATACAGAACTATATTCGGGATACGAATGCAGCTCTCTACTCTATCCAGACAAGGGAAGCAATCCAGAACTCGTTCTTCCTGTTGCAAAATGATGTCAAATGGTACCAGAGAAGGGGAGGAGAGACCCTGCTCTACTATGTGCTGGACAACTGGGTCAGGCTTATGACTCCTTTTACCCCGCACCTCTGTGAGGAAATCTGGGAAGCAATGGGGCATAAGGACCCTATCTCCCTTGCCCAGTACCCACTCTATAACGAAGATCTGATAGATGACGGTGCTGAGCTTGCCGAAGAAATGATAAAGGGAACCCTGGAAGACGTTGAGGAAATCATAAGGGTAACAAAGATGACCCCACAGAAGGTTCACCTCTACACAGCACCTGCCTGGAAAGCCGAAGCGATAAGGTGCGCCTGCGAGATGCAGCTTGAATGTTCGCTCGAAGTAGGCACTCTTATTAAAAAGCTAATGGCAAACCCTGACCTCAAGCGTTTCGGTAAGGAAATCCCGAAGTTTGTACAGAAAATCGTTCCGGAGTTCAAAAGCGGGAGCGCAGACAGGTATGAAATCCTTACAGGTCCTAACATTGATGAAAAGACTCTCTTGAAAGATTCAATTTCGTTCCTGGAAAAAGAGATTGGCTGCCTTGTTGAAGTTCACAGTGCCGATTCTCCTGCCTTTGACCCTGAAAAGAAGTCAAGGTTCGCCGAACCTCTCAGGCCCGCTATTTATATTGAAGAAAAGAAAGAAGAATAAAGGCTGATAAATAGGAAGATTTACTCAAACAGCTCATCTAAAACCAAAAAACCTTTAAAACCATAAAAGATGCGGAAAGTACTGAGAAATGTGCACCGTATCTACTTTCCTTTTCTTTTTTCTCTTTTGTTATCAGTAGTTTTTGTACATTTATCGTTGCTGTTAAGTGTCAGGCTAGGAAACTCCAGGATATTATACTCCATGATTATACTTCTTTTGAAAAAAGATATGCCCTCTTTGTGAAGCCGATGTTTTCATAGAATTTATGTGCATCTTCACGGTGAGATGCCGAATCAAGTTCGATTAGTTTGCATCCTTTTTCTTCGCGGTGAAATGCCGAATCAAGTTTGATTAGTTTGCATCCTTTTTTCTTCGCGGCAGCAATAGCAGCGTCTAATAGTTCAGTGTCAAGATTCATGTGTCTAAATGATTTGTCGATTATCAATTCATTTATATGTCCTACTAGATCTTCCTGCCAGAGACTTTCTCTAATTATCAAAGAACTGATAACAGTTATTACCAGAGTATTAATTTCAAGATTATGGTTGAAGGAATAGAACTTGTAGATGGTGGCTTCGTTGACTGGACACAGAAGTTACTTGGTAATAAAAAAGAACGCTTACTGATCAGTGGAACAGGAATTGATTTACAGTTTATTACTGGAATGCTGGATAAGATAATTTAATAGTTTGGTAATTGAGACTTATAACACACTTTCGGCAGTAAAATTTCTGGATTTAATATTTTTAAAAGCTCAATGCCTTATTGTTAAGATAAATTGTCTGCTTTCCATCCAGATTTCTCAAAACAAGCAGCAAACAAAAAAGTTTTGATGCAAAAATCATTATAAATTGAAGTTAAAAAATGCAATCAGTCCAGGGAGCATAAGTAACATGTAAAGTTCATTTTTCATCTTGTATCCTTACTAAGCTGAGTAAGTATTATGACTACAGAAAGAACTAATGATTACAGAAAGAACTATCGAAAGAAAGTTTAAGTAATCTTTCAATCTTCAGAGTAAAGTTCAGTTCTCCTGTTCTCAAAAACAGGAATCATTTTGCGGACTTCGTTTTTTCCAGACAGGTCAAGGTCATACACTATTATGCATTCTTTGTTGCCGGCATCGGCTTTTACCTCACCCCAGGCATCTATTATCATGGAGTTTCCAAAATAACTGCAGTCAGGAGCAGAACCTATCCGGTTGCAGGCAATATGTGGGATCTGGTTTTCAATTGCCCTTGCCTTTGCGAGAACTTTCCAGTGTTCAGACCTTGGATTGGGAAATGCGGCTGTGGTCACAAGCAGGTCAGAACCGGCAAGGGAAAGTTTTCTTGCAACCTCGGGAAAGCGGAGTTCATAGCAGATCTCAAAACCGATTTTTAGATTTTGCTTTTTAAGAGAAATGGGCTCTATAGAACTACCTTTTGAGAAATAACTGTTTTCGGTTTTGAAGGGGTGAGTTTTCCGGTAACTACCTGCAAGAGTGCCTGATTCAAAGCAAAAACCGAGATTGTAGTAAAACGAAGAATTACTGGAATCCGAAAGAGTAGAATTTTCAGAATCTACAGGTTTTTCACTGTCGGAAATCTCTTCCGGAACGACTTTTTCAATTACTGAGCCCATGATAACACAGTCATTGGCATCGGAGAAACAGGCCAGGTTTTCAAGGAGAGAAGAAGGCAAGATCTCTGCTGCATGGTCAAAGTACTCGTAGCAAAACCCTGTTGAGAAGACCTCGGGTAAAACAATAAGTTCGGCTCCTTTTCTTACGGCTTTGAGAGCCATATGCAGGGCTTTTTCAAGGTTTTCCTGCTTTCTGCAGTGCAGCACATCCATCTGGATACAGGCTACTTTCATGTCCGAATCACCAGCAAACAACTAACAAATTGTTTAAACCTGTCAATGTAAGATTTCAAATTAAGGAAACTAATTGAAAGAGATAAATTGAAAGAGATAAATTGAAAGAGATGAACTGAAAGAGATCAATTGGAAGAGATAAACTGGAAGAGATAAATTGAAAGAGATGAACTGAAAGAAGTAATTACGATTTAAACAAGTAAAGATCTTCAGGGTAGAAGGGTAGTTTGCTTGCTCTTTGCTACCAGACCCTCAAGGTCAAGCCTGTGTTTTATCAGCCCTGCAAGGACTTCATTCGCAAGCCTGATTACTTCTTCCTTATTTTCCCGCATTTCATATGCAGGGTCATCAGAAGGTATCTCAATTTTCGTAATGTCGGCTCTGGCTTTTTTCAAATGCGTATCTTGAGCTTCACAGACTATGCCGGGTTTTTCCAGGTACTGCTCAAGATGTTTTTGAGTGATTCCTATAAGCTTCAATTCCCTGCGGAAACAGGGTCTTTCAAACAGTCTGGAGACAACGTATACCCCTACAGGAATCCTGAAATCCAGGTTGATTTTAAGAAGCTGAGCTTTGAGAATAGAATAAACTTCTTCCGGATCAGAAAGTTCCGGAGACCTGGACTCTTTGCCTTTTTCAGATAAAAGCTCCGTGGTTTTTTCAGGTCGGGCATAAATCTTCGAAGGGGGAACTTCGGTTTCTTCCAGAATTTCAAGGTCTCTGAGTGCCCTGAGATAGCCCGTAAGAACCAGGCGGTGCTCATCTATGCCTCTGGCTTTCAGTTCCCTGGAAAGCCCGCTGATTGAGAGCTGCCTGCCTTCAAGTAGTTCCAGGAGTTTAAGGTTGAGTTTTTCTTCCATCTGTACCGACATCATGTTTTATTGTTGTTAATTAATTCTTCAGGACTCAGGCCGGGAAAACATTTTTTGGAACAGCCAAGCAAACGAGCCCGTATCTTTTCGAAGATTCGAAAAGACCTGACTTTTCTGTCTGTGAGAGAAGTAAGCAAGAAAATTGCAGGGAGTAATACACGATGTAACTATTCTGCATAATATAAAGCTTATGAGAGAGCTTGTAAAGGAGAAGTGCAGAGAATGTATTAAAAGACTGGCAAATTTATATAAAAATTCTGTGAAACTTTCAAATGAAATGTTAAGAAAGTTTAATTTGAGAAGGACTTGAAAAAAAATAAAAAAAGTCAGTACAATTTTATTATATTAAGTGTTAATTAAATAAATAAGAATTGAGCTCTTTCCAGCAGAATTGAAGGGCAACGCTTAAAAATAATAATTGCCATTTGAATTAGGCTTAAATTGATTATTTCACAAGGCTGCAAAGATGATTACGAAATTAATTCCCAAAAAAGTATTTTTTACAAGTGGAGTTGGTAGACACCCCGAAAATCTTGAATCATTTGAAGTTGCACTCCGGGATGCAGGTATTGAGAAATTTAACCTTGTAACTGTAAGTTCTATCCTACCCCCCAAATGTGAGGTTGTATCCAGAGAGAAAGGGCTTGAAGAGTTAAGTCCCGGAGAGATTGTGTTTTGCGTAATGTCCAGGATTTCTTCCAATGAGCCAAGAAGAACGCTCAGTGCATCAGTTGGTTGTGCATTCCCACAAAACATAAACAGGCACGGTTACATATCAGAATACCATGCATATGGAGAGACTGCACAGGACGTTGGAAAACATTCCGAAAAACTTGCACGAAGCATGTACAGTACATGGACAAACGAAGCCCCCCTCAGGACTCTCAGTTTTCCCAGGTCATCTTCTGTAGATGAGCATGGAGACTGGATGACCGTGATATCCGTAGCAGTCTTTACTATATGAACATTAACAATCTGAGCATTAACAGTATACCTACAACAATTTCTGCGATTGTTTACGAACTTCACTCTGGAAATAAAGTATGCTCATCATGCTGTCAATTTCACACTCTTTGATCCTGGTTCAAGCCTGACAAATTAGTTTCCTGAGGAAGGTTCATCTCTGTTGATATTGTCGAGGAAGAGTCTGCATATATTGATATTTAATAAATTATATAATTATTAGTGCTATTTGCATTTCTTACCGCCTGTCGCCAAGTGTCTTCAGGTCTTAGAAATCACATGCAAAACTATCATTATCTGCTTATTAGGAGAATGGTATGCATCTTAATGTATTCACAGATAACCCAACCGTTCCGATAGATGTAAAGGACAGGTCTGTAAGCGAACTGATGGACGGAATGCTTAAGACAGGCTTCCAGGGAAGAAAGCTAGCTGAATCTGTCCAGGCCTGGTACAACATGCTAAAACAAGAGAATATGACTGTGCTTATGGGCCTGTCAGGAGCTATGGTCCCTGCTGGTATGCGTAGGGTTATCTCGTATATGATCCAGGAGAGGATGATAGACTGCCTTGTAAGCACAGGAGCTAACATGTTCCATGACTCACATGAAGCTCTCGGCAGGAAACACTATGTGGGTTCACATCTGGTTGATGATGAAAATCTCTTTGAGCATGGAGTGGACAGAATTTATGATGTTTTTGCAGTTGAGGAAGAGTTCAGGACTGCAGATAACCTGATTGCGGATTTTGCAGAAGAAATCGGGGAAATATCCTGTTCCTCAAGGGAATTCATGTATCTGCTAGGAAAAGAACTTGTAAAGCGTGGAGCGACCGAGGATTCTATAGTCGTAAGTGCATACAGGCACAATATCCCTATCTTCGTTCCTGCACTTTCTGATAGCTCAATAGGTATCGGGCTTACTATTGCAAGAAGAAGAGGACTGAAACTTGAGATTGACCAGATAAAAGACGTTGACGAGGTCACGCAGATTGTAGAAAAATCAGGAAAAACCGGAGTTGTCTATATTGGAGGTGGAGTCCCCAAGAATTTTATCCAGCAGACCGAAGTAATAGCTTCTATTCTTGGAATGCATATCGGAGGGCACGATTATGCAATTCAGTACACTACTGATGCTCCTCACTGGGGAGGTCTTTCAGGCTGTACTTTCGATGAAGCCGTTTCCTGGGGAAAAATTGCAGCTCAGGCAAAAAAAGTGCAGGTCTTCGTGGATGCTACTATTGCTCTCCCTATTGTGGCCCATGCACTTCATGAAAAATGCCGCGAACTGAAACGAAAAGCTCCGATTTTTAACTGGAAAGGGCCTGAAGGGCTTGATATTGATTATAGAGAGTAATCAAATTACAAATCTTTATTATATTTGAAAGCTTATAACGTAAGACGAGAAGGAGAGGAGTAAATGGGTAAAAGAACTCGAATAATTAACGATCCTTCCTATTTAGTACCATTACTCAGGACTTTTGGGTCAAGAACTCACAAAAAAATATTTGACACACTTTCAAACAAGTGGATGACCAGAGCAGAGATAGATGAATTCATGGGTACAGACTCATCAAAAAGTCTTCATATCCTGAAAAAAGCCGGGCTCCTGGAGAGCCAGTGGAGAGTTCCGGAGGCAGGGCAAAAACCCTCCAAAGAATACCACAGTTCCTATTCCAAGGTTCAGGTTAATTTTCAGTGTTCTTTTGAGGATTTGAGTGATATCATTATGCTGACCTTCAAGCCATATGAAGAAGTCAAAGATGCGATGGAAGAACTGGAAAGGCTAGTAGAAGAAGGCAATACCTCCATGAGCAACCTCACAAGGACACTTAATAGAAACCCATTTTATATTTGTGCTGTTGCCCGTAGATCTGAAAGGCTTTCTGTAATGGGGCAAAGGTTAAAATTAATTGAAGATGTAGAGGAGAACTACGATTGATGATCAAAATCCTCCAGACTAAAAGCGGAGTAACCAAGTTTCAGGTCCTTATCGAAATTGCAGCCCACCAGCCTAATGTAAGACAAAAAGAAATTGCTGCAAAGATAGGAATAACTCCCCAGGCAGTTTCTGAATATATTAAAGAACTTGTAAATGACGGGCTGATAGTTACTGAGGGCCGGGTCAGGTACAGGATTACAAAAGAAGGTGTGGAATGGGTCCTTGAAAATGCCACGGAAATGAAGCAATATGCCCGCTTTGTCATGGAGGATATAATCAGCCATGTTTCAACCTGGACAGCGATTGCAAAAGAGGATGTAAAAGAAGGCGAGCAAGTATACCTGAAAATGGAAAGAGGACTCCTGTACGTAAGCAGTACGGAAAAAACAGGTGCATCAGGCAGTGTAATTTCCGATGCATCTGCCGGGGAAGACGTGGGAGTAACGAGCCTACGAGGCCTGATCGACCTGGAAAATGCTACGATTACAATCTGCAAGGTTCCGAGAATTGAGCGTGGAGGATCAAGAAAAATAGATATTGAACGCCTGAGATCTCTGACAAGCTCAAAACCCTATATAGCAGCTATCGGTGTCGAAGCACTTATTGCTCTGCGTAAGATCGGCATAACTCCAAATGTTATGTTCGGAAGTAACGAATCAGTTATTGAGGCTGCATACCATGGTTTATCATCCCTTGTAGTCTCAGTAGATGAACAGGTTCCTTCCCTCCTTAACAGGCTGGAAACCGAAAACCTTGAGTATGAACTCGTAGACCTGACTCTCGAGTAATTCGTCTCTAATTTTTAAATAAATTCCAGACCTGCGGGTCTGAATCAAAAAATTCTAATTTTTCCGAGTACTGCCACTACTGGACAGTTTTATCAGAACCTCTCAAAACAGCTGGCTTCTCCAGAATGATTATCTATCTCTATGTTTAAATTTTGCTTTGTTTAACTGCATAAATTTATCTCGGAAGGATATATATTCCTCCACTTTGGAAGGGTTTTATAAACTCAAATAAACGCATTGCTTTCCTTACCTATCATTTTTTTTCTTTAACTCATCCCATAGTTCAGAGCCTGGTGCCTCGCCAGTTAAAAGAATAATCGCAATAAGGATAATCACCATTGCTATAAGAATAACATATCTGGTTATACTTTCTTCACTATAATGCATACCTACAAGCGGAGCAATAATTATAAACCCAATAGTTACCAACCAGCCTTCTAAGCTAGCCGGTCTAACACCCCAACCGATACGTCTTTTTTGAAACCATGCTTTCCTGGTAAGTCTTTTCATGCTTAATCTCCATTTATTTTTATTTCAATCCTTGTTTTCATGATCTTACCGGTCAATAACTTCCAATATATTTAGGA
>DUGT01000016.1:17145-18052 GCA_013331275.1 Methanosarcina sp.
AATAACTTCCAATATATTTAGGAGTGATTCAGATATAATATCAAGGGTTTTTGTTACCAGAAATGATTATTTTGATAAACGGAATTATAGATTAATTCCTAAACTGAAAATATGAGATAATTTCGAAAAACATCAATTTTGACGGGTCATTTATATTTGGTACATAAACAATTATTAGAACTTAAGTTTATCAAAATACTCTGAAGTTATATATTTATCATTCCCAAACATGAATGAAATGCCTGAATAGGAAGAAATGACTTTTATCCCTGCTTTTTCGAACGATTTTCGCTCAAGCCTTTTTTAAAAAGGCTTGCAGTGCACCAATTGTCACACCATTGCTTAGAGTGTTTTCGCTCAAGCCTTTTTTGAAAAGGCTTGCAGCACAGATTTAACTTTAAAGGGTATATTTTATAATAAGGAGATTACCCATGAAGATGATTGTACTTTCCGATACGCATATGAAAACCGGAGAAATTCCCCAGCAACTTCAAACGCTGCTTGAAGAATGTGACCTTATAGTCCATGCAGGAGATTTCAGTACCGTAAAAGCCTATAACGCCTTCAACGCAAGCGGTAAATTAAAAGCCGTTTTTGGAAATGATGACACTTCCGAACTCAAAAAGCTCCTTCCAGAAAGACTGACATTCGAAGTTGAAGGTGTAAAAATCGGAGTTGTACATGAAGGAGGGCTTTCGGTTACCGATACAACTGCACAGGGTTACCTCGCAAAAGAGATGGGGGTAGATATTCTGATTTTCGGTCATTTGCACCGGCCATTGATAGAGAAAAACGATGTTGTGCTTGTTTGTCCTGGATCTCCTACCAGACCCAGGATGTCAAACCCAAGTGTTGTAGAACTTATAATAGAAAAAGGAAGTATTAATGGCAGAATAATTACTCTTGA
>DUGT01000016.1:18253-19325 GCA_013331275.1 Methanosarcina sp.
AAAAAAATGCTTAAGCGTCTGAAACTGGCATAGATTACATGCAAGGATTCACAATCTGGACTACCTGTAGAATTAACCCTGACCGGTAGTTTATTAGCTGCTTAAATTCGGCACATTCCTTGCTAAGCAGGGTCAGGGAAATTCAATGTTTGCCAGCTCTATTTACAATGTTTCCAATTTGAACATAACACCTGTGCCCTGAAGGCTCAGGTATACTTTATCCCCAAATTCGAGAATTGTCTCAACATTGACATTGCTATTCCAGTTGTACACAAAATCATAGCTACCTTTCATAGGCTCGAAACCCAGAGACATCAACCGCTGGTTTACTTCCGACGGACGGGTTCCTTCACTGCTGAACCAGACCAGAAGATAGGTTTTCACAAGATCATCTCACATATTGTTAAATTATTTTACTACTTAAATAATATTACTCCGAAATTTCACTCAAACACAAATTATTCATTTTATACCATGTCTCTTTTATTTATGTATATTTTGCCTTTTCTGGCTCTGAGACCGTTGACAATAATAAAGCCTTAATTTGACAAAAACATGTATAAAACATGTATTTTACTTTGGGGAACAACAGAATAATATTTAATTCCAAAAATAAAGATGATTAATCCTTAAAAAGCAGACAAATTTTTAAGGACCCTATGAAAAGAGGAAGATTGTGGAGGCCAGACATTTTCGGTTGATGAACAGACAATAATTATCAGTAGGATAATCTTAGTTATAAGAAAAAAGAAAAAGAGTACGTGAAAGAGGACTTCGATAAACCACACTTTTTGGCTAGTTGCTTAATAAAGGGTATATAAGTAATATGTTGAAATCAGAGGTTTATCGAAGTCCTCGAAAATAAATAATTACGTACCTTTATGTCAAAGAGGAATGGAAAGTTAGAACTTGTTTCAAACTTAGTCTCTGTAATAATTAAACAGCAACATTTCTCCTGAATGTGCGTCAATCCATACTGAAGCAGGATAACTGTCATTTCTTTTAAAACTTGAATCTATGAATCGGATCCACCATGCCAGACGAGTTTTATCTTCATCGTCCTCTTTCCAGA
>DUGT01000021.1 GCA_013331275.1 Methanosarcina sp.
ACGAGGGACAACATGCGAGTTTCCATGGACATTGAGTAAAAAGATGTCCCCGGGCAGATGTTTTTAACTAAATGTCCATGGAAACTCGCATGTTGTCCCTCGTACATTTTTTAATAATCCCTTATGCAGTTCAAATAATAATTTACCAATCTTACAATGCTCATTCACGCATTATTAACCAGCTTACTGTCAGGGTTGAGGTGGTATATCAGAATATCCGGCTTCAATCCAGCCATAGCCTCTTGAACCTGAATTTCATAGTCCGAGTTTCAAATCCGTTCCCGCAAAACAGAGTCCTATTACTCGAATTTGCAGTTAGTAAATTTATATCGGTAAGCAATTCTTGGGAATAAGAGATCAAAAAGGGTACTCAAATATACCGCGTACTCTATTGTCAACTGTTTCTACTGCTTAGTCAGTGAATTCAGTTATATAGTTTACTGTTTATTACCCTACAAAAAATTGTAGGGCACGTGTCCACTTATTCCTTCTTGCTTTCATGTTTGGTCTGCTTGGAGATATGGACGTCCGGAATACGGATTATATTTCCCCTTCCTCTTTTAAATTTTTCAATTAGCCCGCGTTCCTCAAGGTCCGAGAGCATAAGACTGACTTTTGACTCCGAATAGGGAGATTTTTTTCGCAGTTCTCTCTGAGTAATTCGGTTTCCACTTTCTCTAACCATCTCCAGAAGTTCCTTGAGATCCTCGGGAAGATTGAGCTTTGAATGTTCTTTAACTTCGGAACTCGATTTATTAGGCTCCTTCTCACGGAAAGGAGGACTCGAGATATTCTGGGTCTCTTCTGTAGGCTTGCTCTGCTGTCCAGGTTTGTCAGTACTTGATATTCCTTCGAGCTTTTCAGCAAACTGCTCAGAGCTCAGTTCCGATGTTTCAATAATGTTTTCAGCTGAATCGGTTGTATTTTCGATTGAATCGGTTTCGATCTCTTCAGAAAATATCGCATCCCTTGTGAAGCTCTCAGACTCCAGCAAATATCGCTCTTGGTAACTTTCAGGAAAAGGATTCTTTGTCGATTTTTCATGCTTCTTTCCTAAAAGGTAGGCAGCCAGCATCAGGGCTAGAAGCAGGACTATAAGAACCAGGAAAGCAGGAGCTAAAACGGAATAGTGAGAGCCCTGAGATACGGGTTCTGTCTCTTCGTAATCCAGATAAGGGGCCTCCAAGTTATCCTGGTTCAGAAGCTCTTCATGGGAAGGTGGGAAAAGGAGAAGATCATGCCTGTATTCTCCTTCACCTGAGATTACAACTTTTTCCTGAGCTATGTAAACGACCCTGTTTCCTTCAAGATAACTGGCATTTATTGTATAAGTTCCGGGGGTTAGATTGAACGAGTACTCCGAATCCGTTGCAATAATGTTCTGTTCCGGGGTGGAATTAATCTCTACAACTGAGTTATTAAGAGGCTTGAAAGTATCCCACTCATAGACTGTCCCGTGAATTGTGGCTGCGATTGCATTTCCCTGAAAGACCATAATGAGAAAGAAAATAAGTGAGAAACTGCATAGCTTTCTAAAATTCACGAAATGTTAAATGGGCTTTTAGCATAAATCTTTTACTTTTCCTAGTAAAGAGATGGAAAAAAATAAATACCTATTAAAGCTTTGTGAAGTAGTCAGGGAGTGTATCAAGCTTGAAAGTCGATATTTGCCTGTTAATGAGATTAATTCCGAAAAGAATAATTATATTTACCTGATCCTTATAACGTTGTAATAACTTATAAAGGGAGGCAGTCAGATGAAAAAGTCAAGAATTGTTCAAGATCTGGCTTGTTTTACGATTATATTAACCTTGCTCAGTCTATTAGTACCAGGATGCTCCCTCGCTGCCAGAAATTCTTATGATCACGGAAACGGCAGTCAGAACCAGTATATGCATGAAGATACCCTCGTTTCATATAACGAAACTGACAACGTGGGTGAGTCCAGTAGCTCTGAATCCGATGTGAAACAAGAGCAGAAGAATCTCAGCATAGAAAACCGAAGCGAAGTTTCCGAATACAAACAGGAAAGAAAACAATTTGAGGACGAACTCCAGTTCCATAAGCAAGAGTACAATGAAGCAAAAGAAAATTTTCTCAAAATAAGGGACCGTATTCGGGCAAAAGAACTTGACTCTAACTCCGAAGAAGCTGTAAATGCTACAAAGTCTTACCTTAACTCAAGTATTAACTATATGATAGCTCACCTTTCAAATGTAGAGAGCAATATGGAATATTCAAACGAGAACGGAACTAACGAAAAAGTTACTGTTATAGATGAAAAGATAAGACTGCTTGAAGTTGAAAAGTTAAACGTTGCAAATGCGTCAAGCCAGGGAGAGCTTTTGGTCGTCGTAAGGTCTGTACGTGGAATATGGAACGATGCCGAGAAAATCAGCCTTTCAAGCGCAGGGCAGACTGTAAGTGAGAAAATCGGAGAATTTCTTGAAAAATCCGAAAGCCTCTCTGAAAGACTTGAAGTAAAAATTAAGGATCTGAAAGAAACCGGTACTGATACATCTGAACTTGAGATCAAACTCGCCAGTTATATTTCTTACATTAAATCCGCGCAGGAAAAGAAAGTAATGGCAGACTCCCTATATAGTAGTGAGAATGTAACTCGGGAAGATATGCGAACTGCAAATAATTACCTTCGTCAGTCCCTCAATGATATTAGTAAAGCTAATAAGCTACTCAGAGAAATTTTCGTCGAGCTCAAAAATTACGAAACCGAAGAAAACGGAACTAAGGCTAGAAACTAACAGAATTCAGGTAAAAGATAGCCTGAAAATACAATGAATACCGAGAACGTAATAGAAATAATCAACATAAATAAAAATACAGTTAGCACTTTGTATGTAATAATACAGGTAGTATTTATATGTAACACCGTTAACTTTAAATTTATCATGGTTAATATTAGATATAACATCTTCAATTTTAAATTTAATATGGTTAATAACTAAATGTAATACTTCGGATTTTAAATGTAATATATTTAGTTTTAAACATTATACTTTTAGATCGAAATGTAATACGATTATTACTTGGTTAAGTACGATCGAAATGTAATACGATTTATTACTTGGCTAAGTACATTCCCCCAAAGAATTATGGTTTCTAATAAAAGGGAGAAATCTAGCTCAGGAGATGAGACTGGAAAATATATTGAAAAAATTACAAAACTAAGGAGGTAGAAAATGGTTAAATTCGTTCACCTGCTTGTACTGTCAGCTTTAATTATCTGGCTTGCAGGATCCGGTTGTGTCGGGAACAGTACGTCTGAAGTAGAGAAGTCAGGAGTAAACTCAAACGTCATCGGGGCAGGGAATGGGGTACCAACTACAGATATGGATATGGGACTTACACAGGCAGATATCCAGGAGGTTGATTCTGATATGGCAGAGCTAGAAGACTTGCTTAAAGAGGCAAGCCCTGAAGAAGAGATAGAAATTGAAGAGTTGTGAAATAGAAAAGAAGTGAAAAGCTGCTAAAAAATCATTTTCACTTGAAAAACATTTTTTCTTTGTTTTTGATCCTTTGAATTTCATCTTCAAGTGTCTCTATCCTGGACTCAAGTTCATGCATATCTTTCCTAGTAAATACGTCAGTTTTTGATATAGATTCCTGAATCTTCTCAGAGATTTTCTTCTCAAGATCAAGCTTCTGTTTTTTTCGTTCTTCAAGCATATCCTGGATAGCTTTTTTGCCTTCTTCCTTACTGATGTCCCCTTTATCAATATGTTCTTTTACAAGATCGTTTACCTTGTCTTCGGTTATTGCCCAGAGGCCAGCTCCTATAAGCCCGAGTTTTCTGACGGATTCTTTCATTATAAACACTCGCTTTTAAATTATCAATCTGGAAGTTCACATGAAATAATTTTACATGAAAATGGTTAATAATTGATCTAAAGGATGTATTAAAAATTCACTATCTTAGAAAGTAGATATTAACCTGATTTTGTTTGAGATATTTCGCAGTCTACTTTCTAACGGTTTTCAATTTCGATCTGTACATGACAGTTTTAGGCTATGATCTGAATCTATATAACGGTTTTAGGCTATGGTCTGAATCTATATAACAGTTTTAGGCTATGATCTGAATCTATATAACGGTTTTAGGCTATGGTCTGAATCTATATAACGGTTTTAGACTATGATCTGAATCTATGTGACAGTTTCCTGTTCTTACTTTTCTGTTCTTACATTATTTGCCTGTATTTTATATAAATACTTTTGATTATTGTAAATAGAGACTCTGACTTTATGTGAAATCCGGGTTTGAGCTCTCTTTAGATTAATACTTTCAAAATCATTATCATTAGGGAAAATATATGTATAGAGGTTCCTTCCAAATAATTTACACTTGTCTATGGTTAAAACCCAGGGAAAAGGTGCAAACAAACTTTACTTTAAACGTCTTAATTTTCTTCGAGCCCGATCAAAACATCGAAAGCAGACGCAATCAGACGCAGTAACGAATTTGGGCTTTAACGTTAATAAATTACTTAACCGAACGAAAATATATAAATACATTAATTGATAATGTTAATTGGGGGTAATTCTAATGGCAGACACTTTAAAAGTCTCACCTTCTATATGTGCATATCCTGACGACAAATATGAAAACCTTGAAATTGAGGTAACTCTTCCTGGAGTGGACAAAAAAGATATTTCTTTTAAAATTACCGAAGACGGTTTTTACGTAAGAGCCACAAAGGAAGGAATTGAATATGCAGACAGTTATGCAGTCTGCTGCCCGGTAGTCCCGGAAAAAGCGGCAGCCAAATACTCAAACGGTGTACTTAAAGTAACAGTACCTTATCAGCAGCCATTTGAGAACGCGGTAGACGTAAAAATCGAGTAAGTCAATTTGGATTTTACGCAGTTGAGCCAAGAAATCAATCGAATTAAACTAAATAGTTTAAACAGAATAGTTTAAACAGACTTTGATATATTTTTGTAATTAATTGTTTAACTGCGTAAGAGTCCAAAATTATAATATACAGTTTCGTAAAAAGAGGTTTATAAATGAGGAAAATGACAGAACAGTATCTTATTAACGCATTCGGAGGAGAAAGTCAGGCGCACATGAGATATTTACATTTTGGAAACCAGGCCGAAAAAGAAAAGTACGATAATGTAGCTCGTTTATTTCGTGCAATTGCCCATGCAGAATATATACATGCAGGAGACCATTACCGAGAGTTAAGACATCTCGATGGAGGATTTGTTGCAAATAGTATGGCAGCTTTTGGCCCTGGCGATTCCGTAAAGAATCTTAAGCTGGCTATTGCCGGCGAAACGTATGAAATCGAAGAAATGTATCCTACATATATTGAAGTTGCAAAGTTCCAGGGAGAAAAAGGCGCACAAAGGAGTTTTGAATGGTCATATGCCAGTGAGAAACTACATAAACAGCTTTTTGAAAGAGCATTAGAGGAGGTTAACTCCGGAAAGGACATCGAACTCGACGCAATCCAGGTTTGCGAAGTATGCGGGTACACTCTTGAAGGAGAAGCACCCGATAGATGTCCTGTGTGTGGCGCATTAAAAGATAAATTTACTGCATTTAAATAAATGAGTGATAATTGTTTTTCCTGAGTCGGTTTGCCAGAAATTAATCCGGGATTTTATTGTTTGTCTCCCTGTTCTCAATCCACTCCGTAATTCTAGGCCAGAGAGACAATGATATTATCATGGAAATTACAAAAACAAAAATCGAACCTGCAGCCATGTCTACATGGGTGTAGGCTGTTTCTCCTCTTGAAACGTTGGTTAAAAGAGCTCCGGAAAGGAAAAGTACATCAAGTACTATCGAAGTGGCAAGACTTAGCAGAAGTACTACTTTTGGCTTGTTATCTGTGGAACCGAGTTTTACCATATAAATCTCCTATTTAACTGTCCTGTTTAATTTTTTGATTAAATTTTCTTTTTAAATATCAGGACTTACGCAGATGAACTGAAAATCAACAGCATCAGACTATTAACTGCCTAGAATATGGCTTTATTAACTGTCTAGAATATGGCTTTAATCTCCAGTCCTTATCGTAATTGATTTTGTTTCTCAACTGCGTAAGTCCTAAATACTAAAACTGAAATGATTTGAGTTATTTGCTTAAAGTTTGCTTCTTTTCATTAGCAAGGAATTGGTAGTTACCGAGACCGAACTGAGAGCCATGAAAGCGGCGGCAAGTTCAGGTGTAATCAGGATTCTGTGAACGAAGGGGTAAAGGATTCCGGCTGCAATTGGAATTCCTATCGTGTTATATCCAAAAGCCCATAGAAGGTTCTGCTTGATCTTGTTTATGGTAAGCCGGCTAAGCTTAATAGCTGCGACCACATCTCTTGGATCATTTTTGATAAGCACAATTTTTGCGGATTCCATTGCTACATCCGTGCCTGCCCCCATTGCAATTCCAACATCGGACTGAATCAACGCAGGAGCATCATTAATGCCGTCACCCACCATTCCTACAAGGTTGCCCTCTTCCTGAAGCTTTTTAATTTCATTGGCTTTGTCTTCAGGAAGTACCTCTGCCAGTACTCTGGAAATACCTACCTCTTTTGCTATTGCACTGGCTGTAACAGCATTGTCGCCAGTAATCATAACTACTTCCAGACCCATTTTCTTAAGAGTTTCAACAGCCTCCCTTGAGTTTTCCTTCAGGGTGTCAGCAACTGCAACAAGGCCAATAACTTCTTCTCCAAAAGCTACGAGCATTGCAGTCTTTCCGCTCTCCTCAAAGGCCCGCATTTCAGTTTCTAATTCTTTAAAAGAAATTCCTTTTTCTTTCATAAGTTTTCGCGTGCCAAGCAAAATTCTTTTTTCTTCAAAGTATGCTTCGACTCCTTTTCCGGGAACGGAATGGAAGTTTTCTGCCTTTTCCGGGCTGATTCCCTGCTCTTCAGCAGCTTTTACAATAGCTTCCCCAAGAGGATGTTCGGATCCTCTCTCAGCCGTTGCTGCAATAAAAAGTACATTCTTTTCCTCGTGACCGGAAACGGCAACCAAATCAGTCAGCTTCGGAGTACCTGCCGTAAGCGTGCCTGTTTTGTCGAAAACAATGGTATGAAGTTTGTGCGCTCTCTCAAGGGCTTCCCCACCTTTTATAAGAACTCCATTTTCCGCACCTCTACCTGTACCAACCATAATGGCTGCAGGAGTTGCAAGCCCGACTGCACACGGGCATGAGATTACAAGGACAGTAATCGCTATAAGCAGGGAAAACAGGAATGGGCTGATTCCACCCAGAGTTACGGATTCTCCCACTCCATAGCGCCAGTATCCTATGAAAAACCAGAAGAAAAAGGCCAGAAGCGAAATAATATGCACGGTTACTATGAAGTTTCCGGCAAAAACGTCGGCAACCCTCTGGATGGGAGCTTTAGTAGTCTGCGCAGTTTCAACAAGCCTGATTATCTGGGCAAGGGCAGTATCAGCCCCAACCTTTGTAGCCCGAAAATTGAAAGATCCTGTCTTATTAAGAGTAGCCCCTATAACGGTATCACCCGGAATTTTCTCTACCGGAATGCTTTCTCCGGTTAGCATGGACTCATCTACTGCAGAACTTCCCTCGACTACCGTTCCGTCAACAGGGATCTTTTCTCCGGGCCGGACAACAACAATATCGCCAACTGCCACTTCTTCAACAGGAACCTCCTTTTCAATGCCATTTACAAGGATTCTGGAAGTTTTTGCCCTGAGGCCCATCAGTTTTCTAATTGCTTCGGAGGTCTGGCCTCTTGCCCTTGCCTCAAGATACCTGCCAAGGACAATGAAAATAATCAGGAAAGCTACAGTGTCATAGTAAAGATTATTATACCCTGGACCAAGATTAAGAAATGTTGCTGCTACACTGATAAAGTAGGCAGACCCTGTCCCTGCTGCAATCAGAAGATTCATGTCAGTTACGCCATACTTGAACCCCTTAACAGCCCCGATAAAGAACTGTCTGCCAGGGAAAAGGAGAACAAGAGTGGACAGTATGAAAAGAACGATATGATTGGAAAGGAAATCAGGTACAAATGACAGGAAAGGGAACATCATGCTCATGTTTCCTAGCCCTATTGGAATTCCCAAAAAAAGAGCAATTATCAGATTATTTCTCTGTCTCCTGATTTCAGTGTTTCTGGACATCTGCTCTCTGTCTTCATACTCAACAGCTTCAGTTTTAACAAATGCTCCATAGCCAATTCCCTGAACTGCGGCAATTATTTCTCTGACAGAGACGCGGGAGGAGTCAAACTCCACAACTGCCTTTTCAAGCGGGAAATTTACGGATGCTGAAATTACGCCTTCAGTCCTGTTAAGGACTTTCTCGATATTTGCAGCACAGGAAGCACAGCTCATACCTTCAAGACTCAGAGTTACAGTGTCTTTTTCTACCTTGTATCCGATAGATTCGATAGTTTCCTCAATCTCTTTTGGAGAGATAAGCGAAGGCTCAAAACCTACCTTTGCCCTTCCAAGTTCAAGGTTAACAACTACTGAATCCACGCCTGCTTTTTTCTTCAGTACTCTCTCAATATTTGAGGCACAGGCCGAACAGCTCATGCCGGAAACTCCAAGAGTAATTTCTTTTCGGCCGGTTTTCGGGCCTGAGTTTCGAGGTTCTTCTTCGGTCAGTTCACAAGTTTCAGTTAAGGGACAGGTTTGAGGAACCTCTTTAGATTCCTTTGGTTCCTCTAAAGCCGACTCCGAAGTTTTTGAAGTCTTCTCTCCAATATCTATTGTGCCGAGAACTTCTGTCCTAGATTCTTCCTGAGCCTTGTTCTCACTTTCTGTTGGATATCCTGCCTTCCGAATAGCTGCCTTTATGTCATCAAGGCTTACTTTTTCAGGATCAAAGCTAACCGTCGCACTTTCGGATTCAAGATTTACATCAACGGATTCCACCCCTTCAAGAGAAGAAATGGCATCAGTTACTCTTTTTTGGCAGTGACCACAGGTCATGTCATAAACTTTTATAGTAGCTTCCATCGGATCTGCCGCCTACTCAGATTTTTCAGGACCGCCCGGGATTTAAAAGTCTCTTCCGAGCTCTTCTACAGTTATATATCCAGTTTTAAGTAAAGTCATCTGTATGAAATACGTATAAGTTATCCGGCTGCCAGAGATTAAATTCATGGTTTTTCAGGAATATTGATAACTCTGAAACCCTCATTGATAGAGGTAATCTGTCTTGCGATCTTGTCCTTGCAGTACCTGCATGAAGGTTGCATCATCTATTATAAACGTGCTATCCCCATATGTTTACTCCCAAAACGCAGTTATGTTTTTCAAACAGGTGTTCACCCATATGTAAAAGCTTGTACTTTTTAGTATGACTTTTAGTATGACTTTTAGTAGAATAATATTTAAACCAATAAGAAATTTAGGCTCTTCGCTGTATTGTATGGGTTAAAAATAATTAGTTAGAAAGTATTATATCAAATCAAATATAAAAACATCAAGATTGAATGTAATTTTCAATCATAAATGCTTCTAAATTTTAGATATGATACTTCAATATTTTGGAACTAAATGTAAGTTACCCACTCGAAACGGCAAAGAGCCAATATTACTTACGTAAAACTATCACATTAGACAGGTTCATATCCGGCTTCCCTGATCGCATCTTTGACCTTTTCAGTGTTTGCCTTGTCTTCTTCATAATCAATAGTTATCTGTTTGGTCTGAAGGTTTACGTCCGCCTTCTGTACCCCTTCGACAGCTTCAACTGCTTTTTTAACTCTCATCTGACAGTGCATACAGGACATGCCTTCAACTTTTATGGTTTCTTGAGTCATAGATTATACCTCCAACTATAATTTATGTTAAACTATAATTTATGTTAAACTATAATTTATGTTAAACTATAAGTCTAAAACATTTTTAATATAAATATCACTTACGCAGTTGAACTGAAAAGTCAAAAGTACCAAACCGTTAATTATCTAAAACGAGACTTTAATTCACAGTCTTTGCAGTTATGATTTTGTTTCTCAAGTGCGTAAGTCCTAATAACTCAAGCGATTGAACCTCAAGTTTTCAAGTTTTAAGTTTCCAAGTTTTAAGTTTCCAAGTTTTAAGTTCTAAGTTTTAAAAACCATATGTATGATTCTACGAGTTTCTTACGCCGAATCATTATGGTTTCAAAACCAGATTACTGGACTTATGGGCTTAAACCAAACACATAGTTAGCTGTCAATGGAGATCAATGTACCTGAGAACATTGTATTTTCAGTTGAATTGTGCAGTACTGACTGAAAAACAGTAATGGCTGAGAAAACAATAATATTAGACTCTCAGCAGTTTAAAATACGAGCTTTTTGACTTATTTTTTCTAGTTTATTAAAATTTTCCTCTGTTTACTTGCATTCTTGACCTTCCTCTTTTTTATACATCCTTTCCAGAGGATCTTTACCGTCCTTAAACATAGCTCCATAAGGCTCAAATTTACCTATGCTGTTGACAGTACAGAAATGCATACCCTCATCTGATCCTGTCATCATTAAAGGCTTAGCTTTTTCTACGTCCCAGGAACCACTTTCTTTGTCATAGACGCTGTCTTCCACCTCAAGATATACTACTTTACCAAGAATCAATACATAGGGAAAGCCATTATACACTTCTTCGATTATATGGTCCAGTTTACATTCCATCCATGCGTAGCATCCTTCAATTCCTGGTGCCTTGATCTTTTTTGAAGGCTTCTCCTTTAGACCAGCTAATTCGAATTCATCAATATCAGGAGGGACATGTAAGGCTGTTGGTATCACTTTATCTACCATATCAGTACAAGGCATGTTAATAACGAATTCTCCTGTACTTTTTAAATTAACTAATGTATCTCTCCTTTTTGCCGAAGCTACACAAACTAAATCAAAAGGACGTAAAACAGGCATAAAGCAAGAATACGGTGCTATATTTCTAACTCCGTTTTCACTAATCGTTGATATAAATGTAACTGGTATGGGAACTATCGATTCTCGTTTGAAATTTTCCAATATCATATTACCACTACGTTATTTACAATTGTCTCCTTTCTTGATCTCAAAAATGAACTCCTGAGATTAGAAAATCGGCAACTGATTCGATTTCCGGAATTTCCACTTTTAGCTCTTCTCCTTCAAACCCTGCTAGAAATATCTCCGAGTTTGAAGGGACTGAAGTCAGAACATGGTTTTTATCCACGGTTTCCATCATTAACTGAATCCCTATTTTGTCTGCACGATTAAGAATAAAATATAGAGGCTTCCCGGCTTTTTCAGCAAGTTCACTTATTTTTGTAGAAAGCCTTATGGATTCGTAAGATGGATCAAGTACCATTAACACAAGGTCACAACCTTCTTCAACTCCCCTTCCAAAATGCTCTATACCAGCTTCGGTATCCACAAATACAATGTCCTCAGGAGTTGTTTCCGTGTTTTTCAGAAAATTTCTTGCAAGAGCACCCATCGGACAGGCGCATCCCTCTCCGAAGTCATGGATCTTGCCTATTGTTATCATTTTAATGTTTTCCTTTTCTACAGAATAAGCTTCAGGAATATCGGAAATTTGCCATTTATTTTTAAAAATACTGACGGTATCTCCCTTCTGATAAGCCTGCATTAGTTTTTCCCCAAGAGTTTTTTTCCCTCCAAGATAATTCATGAAATCTTCGGGAATATCAAGGCCTAGCTGTTTATGAAGCCCGAAATTTGACTCATCGCTATCAACCACAAGTACATTATAACCTTTTTTAGCCATAGATTTTGCAAGCAGAGCAGTAATAGTACTCTTGCCACTTCCACCTTTTCCACATATAAGAACTTTCATCCTTTTACCTCTGTATAAGAATATCTAATGTTAAAAAATACTTAAATAATAACATATATTATTAATAATCACAATACATTCTATAGTATTAATAACATGAAGTTAATAGTGATAAAGTGACTATGAAAAAGAATAGTAACGGGATTTGTTTGTGCCCCATTGAAGGGATTATCACCATAATATCCAAAAAATGGGCAATACAGGCTATCAGTGCCCTTGGACACCACAATAGGTTACGATTCAATGATCTCATGAACACTCTTGAGGGTATTAGCCCAAAGTCACTTACCGACCTGTTAAAAGAACTCCAAAAAGAAGGCCTGATCCAACGAGAAGCATTTCCCGAGATACCTCCAAGGGTTGAATACTTTTTGACAGACGATGGAAAAGAGCTTTGTGAAGTAATAATTCCTTTAATAAAATGGGCAGAGAAAAGGGATAGTCTGCATCAGAAAATCTGTAATTCCACCTGAAAAATCACATGTACTTACTAAAAGTGACTGTGTGTATGAAAGAGAAAACATAACTGCTTGATCATAGAATAATGTACTTCGGAACCGTACTTCAGAACCACATAAATTTTAAATTTAAAATTCCTTTAAAACCAGGCTTGTATAAAAATACCTTTAAAAGTTCAGTTAAAACTTAAGCAATTTTCATTTCATCCAGAGAAAAAATAGCACCTGCTATTCTATCCTAAATAGCATTTGCTATTATTTTCCATCAATGACCGCAGGCCATGTCATGAACTTTTATAGTAACTTCTATTAGATCTGCCACAGTTCAGATATCGGATCCGTACTATCACGTATCGGATCTGTATAATCAAGTATCGGATCTGTATAATCAAGTATCGGATCTGTAACTATTCAGACCTTTCAGGATTGCCCTGCTTAAATGATTTTTCCGGGATCCTCTACGATTTTATAGCCAGCTTTAAGCAAAGCCATCTGTATGACATATGCATCAGTTATTCGGCTATCGTAGGCTACATTTACTGTTCTTTCAGGAATATTGATATTTACTCTGGAAACCCCGTTGATAGAGGTAACTAGTCTTGCAACCATGTCCTTGCAGTACCTGCATACCAGATCATCTACGATGAATGTTGTCTCTCCGATGTATTCACCCCCACAACACAACTGTATTTTTTAAACAGGCGCTTCACCCATATTTAAAATTTATTACTTTTACGATATATTCTTTGAAACCAGTACTAGATATTATTTGCATTCGTACCTTTTATATATATTCTTTAAAACCAGCACCATCTATTATTTACGTGAGACTACATTAAGCAGGCTCATACCCGGTTTCACGAGTTGTAGCCTTGACCTTTTCAAGGTTTTCCTTTCCTTCTTCAAAATCAATAGTTACCTGTTTGGTCTGAAGGTTTACATCCGCCCTCTGTACTCCTTCTACCAGCTTCAACAGCCTTTTTAACCCTCAACTGGCAGTGCATACAGGATATGCCTTCAACATTGACGGTTTCTTGAGTCATAGAATATATCTCTAGGTAGAGTTAAAATTTAATACGTAATTAATAATTTAACATATACTTAATATTTTAATGTAATAATTTTAGGGGATAATATCGGATTGAATAAGAATATGTTAGCTTTACCACAAATTCTTTGCGTAAATTTAGATTAATGAAACTGATTATACTTTCACACAAAATCATAATAAAAACAAAACTAGAAGAGTTTTGAACTATCTCAAGACATTCTCTCCCTAAGAGAAAAAACTCTAAGTAGGTTTTTCTATCTTATTTTGATACTCTGAGCGGGGGCTTTATCCTACTAACTAATTTATAATCAATTTATAGAGAAAATTCATGAAATCGAATTGAAAAGTCTTCAATATATGAGATGTTTCAATAATACCGTACCTTTGATACACGGACACTAATTTATTCGCTGAGATTGATTTTAGGTCTCGTTTGTAAAAATCAGCATTAAGCGTCTTATGATAATTTGTTCCAAATTTTCTAACAAATACATACCTATTGAGAAAAATGATACACAATTCACATTTATGCCATAATATACAAAATATAGTTTGTGTATGTGGAAATTATATACATCTCACTGCTTACATTGCTGGCAAGCCTGATCGGGACTCTGGCCGGATTTGGAATATCCACAATCATGGTGCCCATTCTCCTGGTTACTCTCCCTCTGCCTCAGACTTTACTCCTGGTAGGCATAGTTCATTGGTTTAATGATATCTGGAAGATACTCTTATTTAGGAAGGGAATAAGATGGAAGCTTCTTCTTGCCTTCGGCCTTCCAGGAATCTTTGCCAGTTTCCTGGGATCATCTTTATTCCTGAGAGTCTCGCATGAGATTCTCTCAAGAGCTTTAGGGGTGTTCCTTATAGCCTATGTTCTCTTTGTTATCTTTAACCAGACTTTCAAACTGAGCCAGAAATTATCAGTAGCAATATCCGGTGGAGCCCTTACCGGATTTTTTGCGGGCATATTCGGCATAGGTGGGGAGATAAACGCAGTAGCGTTGAGTGCTTTCAACCTGGAAAAAGCCGTTTATGTTGCAACCGCTGGCGCGATATCTTTTATGATCGACTCTACAAGGATAGCTACGTATATCCAGGGAGGGACGAGACTTGATCCTATCCTTATATCAGGCTTTTTGATCTTCATACCCATATCTTTAATCGGGGCAATAATCGGGAAAAAAGGAGTTGTAAAAATACCCCAGGAAAAGTTCAGGAACTTTGTGGCAATTTTCATATTTTTATTTGGCTTGAAACTGTTAGTGTTCCCATAGTTTGGTGGTACTTCCGGCTCTATAGTTTTTGAAACTCTTGTAATTTTGCACTTTTATGTTGAGTTAATTATGTTGACTTGGTTGTGCTGATTTGATTATGTTAAACTTGATTGTGTTGATTTGATTATGTTGACTTGATTATGTTAGGTTAATTTTACTAAATTGTACGACTTGATTATGTTGGCTTGATTGTGTTGAGTTAACTGTATTGAAACGAATGTGTTAAGTTGATACCATAAAACAATGAAGCAAGCAGCTTTTATCCTTATAGATATAGTAAGATGTAGTACGAAAAGCACGCAAAAAGCTAAAAATACGAGTGGGGGCAAGCCCCCACGAACTTAATCATAGGTGACTTTACATTATAGATGCGATACACTTACTTGTTAGCATCCGTTTGATGAGTAGTTTTTACACTGCCCACTAGAAGAATACTTGTCCATTTTACTAGATGAACAATCTTCACCCTTCTTTGACGACAGATAGTCTGTTTTCTCCTTCGACGGACCTGCAGATTCATTGTCGCATGTAGACTCGTTATCTATTTCTTTGTCCATCATGTCCATGTCCATTTTTTCCCCTGTAAGGTATTCATGGGCCTGCATCATCTCTTTCATCATTTCCATCTTGGATTCACCGGTTGCAGCTTCTGGCTTCATAAGATACATTTCATGCATTTTTATGGCTTTCTCAAGACATAAACAAACGCAGTCCATATCGGCCTGGGTTGGGCTGACCTTCTTATCCATCTTGTCTGTATAGCAGCTTTCGTTAGCTAACTTTTCTTCCTTCATGCATTCCAT
>DUGT01000062.1:0-7957 GCA_013331275.1 Methanosarcina sp.
CTTTCGCATGAATTCGAAATTCCCGTTATTCTGAGAACCACCACGCGTGTCTCTCACAGTTGCGGGGATGTAGAGGTCGAAGCTGCAGAACCTGCTCCTGTTGAGGCCATTGAGGAAGGTTTTGTAAAGGATAGGCGGTGGACGATCTTCCCAAAGCTTACGGCCGAACGGCACCCCTGGCTTGAAAGCGTGCAGGAAAAGCTTTCCGAACACTTTTCCGAGCTTAATTTTAATTATGTATTGGGATCGGGAAAAATAGGGATTATTGCCTCAGGTGTCTCAGCCCTATATGTAAAGGAGGCTGTGAAAACTGTCAGGGATTTTGAAGACTTGTTTACACTCTTCAGGGTCGGGACGGTATATCCTTTCCCGGAAAAGGCAGTCCTTTCTTTCCTGAAAGGCATTGACCAGTTGATTGTGGCCGAAGAGCTCGACCCTTACCTTGAAGAACAGGTCCTCCAGCTTATAGGGAAGTTCCACCTGCCTGTTGATGTTTACGGAAAGAAGAACGGCTTTTTCCCTGTTAGCGGGGAATATGATGTGGATATTGTCACTGACAGCATCAACCGTGCACTTGTAACGTGTGGAGAGAGTTTTCGTCTTTCTCATGCTTCTCCTGCCGTTTCAAAAGAAAAGCTTCCTCCGCTTCCGATCCGGGCTCCTACCCTCTGTGCCGGTTGTATGCACAGGACCGTTTTCTATGCTTTCAAACAGGCTGCAAAACAGCTTAAAAGAGAGGCTCAAACTGATACGGTTTTCTCCGGGGATATTGGCTGCTACACTCTTGGAAATGCCTATCCCCTTAACATGGTAGATACCTGCCTCTGCATGGGTGCAGGGATAAGCCTTGCAGGAGGGCTCTCACGTACAAACCCGAAAGCAAAACATGTAGCTTTTATCGGGGATTCTACTTTCTTTCATTCAGGCATTCCTGCAGTGATAAACGCTGTCTATAACGGAGCTGACATCACCCTTGCAATACTTGACAATCGGACAACTGCAATGACAGGACACCAGCCTCATCCTGGCGTAGGCGTGACCGTACTCGGAAATGCTTCAAAGGCCATTGAAATTGCAGACGTGGTCAAGAGTTGTGGGGTTGAATCTGTAAGGACGATAAATACTGTAGATCCGGACAGCCTTGAGAGTTGTTTAAAGGCCGCAAAAGAAGCCATGAGTTTCAATGGGCCGTCGGTTCTGGTTTTCAAAGGCAAGTGTGTAGGGATTACAAAACCCGACAAATATTATAAAATAAAACCTGAAACCTGCACAGGCTGCGGTTTCTGTATAAAAGAGCTCGGCTGCCCTGCTCTTAACCTTGATGGGGATAAGCCTGTCATACAGGACAACTGCAGCGGCTGTGGGCTCTGTGCACAGATCTGCCCATCGGAAGCTATCTGCATAGGAGGCGTAAAGCTGTGAAATATGATATTCTTGTTGCAGGCGTTGGTGGGCAGGGTGTTGTGCTTGCTTCCCGCTTGCTTGCACTTGCTGCGATGAAAGCCGGATTCCATGTAAGCACTGCCGAAACCATAGGGATGTCTCAGAGAGAAGGTTCGGTCAGCAGTCATATAAGGATAGGAGACGAAATTTCAGGGTCACTTATCCCCATCGGGCAGGCAGACCTGCTTTTAGGCCTGGAGCCTGCAGAAACCGTACGCAACCTGCCTTTTCTTAAGGAAGGCGGAAAGGTTCTGGTAAATACCCATGCCATCCCACCGGCATCGAGACCGCCTGGGAGCCCTGAGTATGACCCTGCAGCTTTGCTCTCCTTTTTGTGTGCATACTACCCTGATGTTTTCTGTTCCGATTTTACGGAGCTTGCAGAAGATGTAGGAACATACAGGGCTGCAAACGTTGCAATGCTTGGAGCGGCTGCAGGCGCACGAGTACTACCTTTTAAGGAAGAAATTCTTAGGGAAATACTGGACGCCGAAATCCCTGAAAAGTACAGGGCTGTAAACGATGCCGCATTCGAACGCGCAAGGAAATGTATTAGATTTATCTCCGACCCTTGAACTGGAAAGCAGAAGGTGAAATAATATGTATGAAGCATCCACTGAGGCTGAACTTAATCACAATGAACAGCTTTATCATCCTAAAATTTCGGAACAAGATACCTTTGCAAAATTGAAGGCACTACTGAAGCGCGTAGTTGAAAATAGTCCTTTTTACCAGAAAAAATTCAGGGAAGCAAATATCAATATCGGGGACATAAAGTCACTTAAAGACCTGAAGCTTCTTCCATTTACGAATAAAGAAGAACTCAGGGATGCCTATCCTCTTGGGTTACAGGCTGTTCCTGATTCCGAGGTTGTAAGGATTCACTCCTCGTCCGGGACTACAGGAAAACCCATAATTATTCCTTACACCCGAAAAGATGTGGATGTCTGGGCCGAAATGATGATGCGCTGTTATATGCTTGCAGGGCTTACTAACCAGGACAGGATCCAGATTACTCCAGGATACGGGCTCTGGACCGCAGGGATAGGGTTTCAGCTTGGAGCCGAACGCCTTGGGGCAATGGCCATACCTACAGGCCCGGGAAATACCGAAAAACAGCTTGAAATGTTTGTTGACCTGAAGTCCACAGCCCTTGCAAGCACTTCCTCTTATGCACTTTTGCTTGCTGAAGAAATTGAAAATCGTGGACTTAAGTCCCAGATTCACCTAAGAAAAGGCATTATAGGTTCGGAGCGCTGGAGTGAAAAGATGCGCAGCCGAATAGAAAACGAGCTGGGGATAGAGACTTTTGATATTTATGGGCTGACCGAGATCTACGGGCCAGGAATTGGCCTTGATTGTGCTTTCCATGAAGGTATGCATTACTGGTCTGACTACCTGCTCTTTGAGATTATTGACCCTATTACAGGTGAACAACTTCCTGACGGCACGCTTGGAGAACTTGTAATTACTACTCTCACAAAGGAAGGGGCTCCTCTCATCCGCTACAGGACAAGAGACTTGACCCGAATAATTCCTGGCCTCTGTAAATGCGGCTGTCCTTTCCCAAGAATTGACAGGGTCCTTGGCAGGTCAGACGACCGCATAAAGTTCAAGGCTGTTAATATCTATCCGGGCCAGATAGAAGACCTTGTCCACAGGATTCCTGGCGTAAGCAGTGAATATCAGATTCTGCTTACCCGTAAGGACGGAAGGGACAGCATGATCTTCAGGGTTGAGATCGAAGGCACAGAAGACCCCTCAAAGAAAACAAAAACCGAAAAAGCTCTAGGAAAAGCCTTTAAGGACTTCATAGGCGTAACCGTGGATGTTGTTGGCGTAAAGATAGGGGAACTTCCCCGCAGCATGAAAAAGACAAAAAGAGTAATTGATGAAAGAGAACTGTGAAATTCCCCTTTTCCTTTCATCCAAATTTCTTCTTTTATTTAATCCAATATTTCAGTTGCTTTTTATCGATCACTTCTCACTTCTTTTCGTCAGTTCATGTTTCAGTTGCTTTTTATCAACCATTTCTCACTTCTTTTAATCAGTTCATGTTCCAGTTGCTTTCTGTCAACCCGTTTTTCACTTGTTTTTTATCAACCACTTTTCACTGCTTTTCCAACCGTTCACTTATTTAATTGTCAATATCGTTATATCGGTTTTTCACGGAGTACTAATTTTGTCTCCCTCTATATGGGATAATGTTCCAGTAGCCTTCTTTTCATCTTCAAGATTATTCTTATATACAATAGTCCTATGCGGGTATGGGATTTCTATTCCTTCCTTATCAAAGCGCTTCTTAATAGCTTCTCTGATTTCACATCCTGAACTGTATGCAATACTCCTATCTTTGAACCAGACATTCATACGGAGATTTACGGCAGATTCTCCCAGTTCAACAACGTTTACTTTGACTTCTCCTCTCTCCCTGAAATCCGGGTCAACAGGATGGAGCACAGGGGAGTCAATAAATCCCATTCTAAGCGTTTCGGACTTGATTAAGCTGGGCTTTACAACACTGTACTGGACTTTCTGCGGGGGCATTACATTTGGATGTTTTCTGGCTTCTTCGATCATGATCCTTCTTGCCTGGTCAATGTCGGCATCATAGCTTATTCCAACGTCTATTGGCCAGATTACTGCAGGATCTTCTATAGTCCAGTTAATTATCGCTTCATTGCTGATTATGGAGTTTGGGATTATAAGTCGCCTGTTGTCCCAGGTTATGATGACAGTGTGTCTGAGATTAAGATCCGTAACTTTTCCGTATTCGTTCATAATATTAAGCCGATCTCCAACCCGGAAAGGTTGAAAAATAGCAAGGGAAATCCCTGCGATTATATTGCTCAGTGTGTTTTGGGCTGCAAAACCGATAACTATACCGGCAATTCCTGCTCCAGTAAAGAGGGCAACCGAGAGGTTTCGAAGACTGGGAATGCTGAAAATAACAACAACGATTCCCAGAAAATAGATTAGTGCGACTACAATATGCCTGAACATCCGGAAGGATGTCGGATCCATATGCAGCCTGCTATTTGCTTTTATGAATTGGCGTTCCAGAAGACTGTTTACGTTCCGTGCAACAATGGCAGTGAGCAGACCAACAAAAAGTATGAATAAAAATGTACCTAAGTTGTCTGAAAACCATGTAAACGCCTGCTCTAACTTACTGTCAAAATAAGACATATTCTCTACAAAAGAAGAGTGGTTATCGGGGGTTTCCATGCCCTGATTGTTTGGCAATAAGCTTTAAATAAATATTGATTTAAATAAGTGAAGACTGTATTGAAATAGATTGGCATTGCCATGAAATTTTAAATAAATACATGATCTGCTTCAAAATATAGTGATTTTTCATTTGTCATCACTTAACCTTGAAACAGAGTAACTATTAACATAAATTAAGTCGTTATTTTTATTTGAATCGCTTTTACTGGCAAACCTTGACCTACAGTTCCAGCAATTGCTCCATCAGAGACCCAACTCTTCCATGCTCCATTAACATACACCCGGTATTTGATATGCATGTTAGAGGGGGCATTCTGTAGCTGTATTTTTATGGCTTGCAATGATTTGCCTTGACCAACAGTTCCGGCGACTGCTCCATCAGAAACCCAGCTCTGCCAACCATCATAAGCTACATGAGCACAGTAAGTTACATCGTAATTTGATGTTTTGATTTTTATCGCTTCCATCTGATTTGCACTAGTGCTGGGTGTTCCTGCTGTATCCCCATCCTGTACCCAGTTACTCATCCATCCTGTGTATGCAAAATGAGCCTGGTATTGTATGCTTACTGGAGCTGCTGTAATGGTTTCCTTAACTTCATTACTTTTCCTACCTGTAGCTGAGTCAATAGCCCAAATCGTATAGGTTCCAATCATGCTTGAAGTAGTACTCTTATACTTATAACTAAGAGCTCCTGAACTGGAAGCAGTTAATGTTGTAACTGGATATTCAGTATTATCCGGTTTTCTTACATGGAACTCTATTTCCCCTTTCTTTGTATAGCTATCTCCTCGGAAAGTGAATGTTGTTCCCTGTTTTCCTGAACTTGGTGAGACTTTTAATGTAACAGGAGTTGCTGAGACTACAAAATCAGGCATGTTTTCAGCGTTGCCACCTGCACTCTGCCAGGGTCCAGTAACACCTTTTGAGTTCTTTACTCTTGCTTGCCAATGGTATTTTCCGTTAGATAAACCAGAACAGATTACAGAAGCTTTACTTCCAGAGGCTACTAATGACGAAGAAAATGAGGGAGTACCAGTAAAGTCTGTTCCAACAGGTTTAACTTCCACTTCTAGTTGCACTTTATTTTTACTAGGATCTGAAACACCGCCTTTCATTACGACTTTATTTTCAGTCGTAGTACCGCCCAAAGCTATTCCTGTTACTCCATCAGATTTGTATTGAATAAGAGAAGTTGGGATAGTTGGCAATTGAGTACCAATTGGAGTTCCATGGAAAATAATAATTTCTTTTATTACCTTTGAGGGTTCACCGAATCGTTTATTGAGCACTTGCGGTGTATTTTTTAAAGGATCATTTATGTAATAAGTCGATCCTGAATAACCTGTGATCACAAAAAAGTGAAATCCTTTACCATACTTGATTTTTGCAATAACGGGATAGCCATTAATGAGTTCATTATTGATTTTCTTTAAATCAGCCCCAGTGTACCGACCTATATATTTAACTTTTCCGGGATTGATGTTTGCAGTCTTAGCAACACTAGTAATTTCTGCATTTTTGTTATATAGCTTCTGATTTGTTAACCATTTATTCATCTCTTTAGGGGTTATGTCAAAAGAACAATCAAAAACCATAGAAAGGGATGTGGTCAAGCACCCATATTGTTTTAAGGTATAAGTCGTTTGTCCCATTTTGTCATTAGCCCAATTGGTATTTGTCTGCGTATAAAGCTGGACAGGGAGATTTGCGTCTGCCGCTACTAACCCTGTTGTCATAAGCACTATAGCTGCGGTTAAGATTAATATCAGTGTCTTTTTTCCCGCCATGTTAATCATTTAATTCACCGTCCTTACTGTCATTTTAATTTATTAACCAAAAAACAAAACACAGATAAAAATTCATACTTAGTGAGAAAATTGGTACTATTAAATCGACTTAATCAAAAGATAAACCTTACGTTTTTGGTTAATGTATGAAAATTAGTTACCTAATATATATATTTATAAAATATAATCTCAATTAATATATAACTCTTACGATCTATAGAAATCAATGTACAAAATAATAAAATCAAATTGTGTACAGTACATCATCCTAAAGGCGGGTATGCTTTGGGTATTCCACCCGATTTCTGGGGAATATTAGTATTTTTGGACAAGATTTCTTTAAGGTAAAATTATATTCCCTATTCTGTAACCAGGGTAATAAGAAATCTCACTTTACAAAGAAGTAATGGTAAATAGATTTTAACGAAACCGAAAAGAGTTGAGGTATCACTTCATCTCTTACCTAAACAGGCTGGCCGACAATTACTTTCAGTAATAAATAAATTATTTCTTTTTTAATTTAAAGGTTTTAAATGCTTTCTTTTTGATCTTACTCTAAAATTGAATTATCGGCCAGCCTGTTAATGAAGGCAATACGAATACTGCAATTTCAAAATATGTTCACAACCCTGGTTTTTGGATGGATCTATTGATCAACAAATTTTCCGATAAAAAAAGATTTATTTGGAATCGATGCACTAGGTTAATCAAAATTGATTTAATTAGGACCGGTGGAAGTAATATTAAAATGTAACTATTTAGCCTATCAAAACATGTCTATTGATATTGATTCAAATGAAAATGAGGTGTCCAAGACACAACTTATAAATAATGAAAAAACACAGTCAACCACCAGCAGTCTAAGAAAATCAATTTACAGAAATTTGTTTATTGAATTTTAGTAAAGATGGCTATCGATGTTATTTTATATAGGCTGAATAGTTACATTAAAATTAATGAAAGGAAGAATTACTTCCTTTCTCTGGCATATGCGACAAGAGCATCTTTAACTCCGTATTTAAACGCAACCACGATTGCAATTCCCCAGGCAAGCGGCCCAAAGAACAGGTATAGAATACCTGTGTCAACAAGCATAGTATCCAGTGCCACCAGAATCACAATGAGGAATAGAAAACCTCTCAGGAGAGGAAGAATAATTTCTGTTCCCTCTATATTCATATCTCTAATCGTACCTGTGATGTAGTCCATCACTATATCGATTGAAATGATTCCTATCAACAGGATCAGAACACCTGTAAAAAGGCGTGGCAAGTACTCGGTAATACTTATCAGTAACACGGTAAACATTGTCAACTGCAGGATATTCGATGCGGTTGTAAGAAATATCAGATACCCAAACAGCTTGATCAGTCCGGAAATAATTCCTGAGGCTGTCAGTCCTCCTGATCTGACAGCCGATCCAAAAGGCATACTTTCAAATTTCTCGTCTACTCCAATCGAAACAAGCAGATTTTTTATCAGGTCCCCAATGA
>DUGT01000062.1:8214-17331 GCA_013331275.1 Methanosarcina sp.
CATATTTCCTCTTCTTATCATTCTACCTATTAAGGTTTTGTCAACAAGATCATCAAGTCCTACCTTATCCAGCACCCTTGCGCCTACTCTTCCAAGAAATGTTCCCAGGATTTTCCCTATAATAATGAGAAGAATTATTGCTACCAGTGTCGGAATAAATGCTATAAACTGATCAAGCATATTATATATACTATTCATGATTTGATTTTCAACCATACCAATTACCCCTATATCAAATCCTAGTTCAAAACTGACAATCTTTCCAAATTCCCCAATTTTTGGAAATATTTAATTATTTATTAATATAATATTCTATTAAATACATAATACATATATTTATCTGCGGGCATATAAATGCTTTTTTTCAAATTGGAATTCGAAGTGTATTGAACGTGAACAAAACTGTTTTAATAGCTCAGTGAAGAGATTCAGACAAAAAGTTATGCACAGACTTATATCAATGAAGCTTTAATTATTGAATGATCTATTTTTATTCGAAGGTGAGGCAGAGAATAAGCATGGTGGTTTCTGGAAGAAGAGGATCGCAAATTGGACTTGCACCCGGATCGCTTGTCCATGTAGGAGAAAAGAAGGTCGAAGAAGTAGTAATCCGAGTTTTGGCCTATAATAGTGAAAAGCTTGTAGATAAAAAGTTGGAAAAGATTGAAGAGTGTTTGGAGTTTAAAAATCATCCCGATCTTAACTTCTGGATAAATGTGGATGGACTGGATAGGATAGATATTATAGAAAAACTCGGAAGTTATTTTAACATCCATCCCCTTACCCTTGAAGACGTACTTAATACACGGCAACGACCCAAGACTGAAGATTACGACTCATATATTTATTCGATTTTAAAGATGATTCTCCTTGATCCGAAAAAGGAAGAGCTCACTATAGACCAGGTAAGCATCATCTTCGGCTCCAATTACATCCTCTCTTTTCAGGAAAGGGAGGGAGATGTTTTTGATACGGTACGGGAAAGATTTGAAAATCCGGCTTCTCGCTTGCGGAAAAGTGGAGTAGATTATCTTGCCTACAACCTTATTGACGCTTTGGTCGATAATTATTTTTTGATCCTGGAACGTTTTGGGGACGATATCGAATACCTTGAAGAAGGGCTGGTAACGCAGCCAAGGCCTGAGACTCTCAGGATTATTCAAAGGTATAAAAGGGATATGATTATCCTTCGAAAGTCTGTCTGGCCTCTCAGAGAGCTGATAAATGGCTTGCAGAGGGTTGAGTCCGATCTTATTAAAGAGACTACCCGGATTTACCTGAGAGATGTTTATGACCATACAATCCAGGTAATAGACACTGTTGAAGATTTTCGGGACATTTTGTCTTCAATGGTTGATGTCTATCTCTCCAGTTTAAGCTACAGGATGAATGAAGTTATGAAGGTTCTGACAGTCATAGCAACGATATTTATTCCCCTTACTTTTATAGCAGGTGTTTATGGGATGAATTTCAAATTTATGCCCGAACTTGAATGGCACTGGGGCTATCCTGCTGTAATGTTGTTAATGACCTTTTTAGCAGTTAGCATGTTTATCTATTTTAAGAAAAGGAACTGGGTTTGACTTTCTTTTTTCTGGAGAATTTTTCTTTTATATCTTCATTGAGAATTTTCAGAAGCTATTTTACTGGGCTTCAGTTGAGATAATGACTGAAAATTTTCAAATAATTCTTCAAAAACGATACTGAAAAAAATGCTATTTTTTGAAGACATCTGCTGAAGGTAATTTTCCGGACTTCTTTTCTATTTTTTATTTATGGAATATCATTCAAATACAAAATTTTTATAAAGTATTACCTCTATATGAATAAATTTGAATAGTTTTTGAAAAGTATTATTTCCAGGAATACTATGTACGGCCATTATAATCCCCCATTTTCAGTCGAACAGGAAGGAATTGCGATTTCCGTTGAAAAAACCGGAGAGCAGTGGATATACAGAAGGAAATTCGGAACGGAGAATGTAGAGAAAATTATCCTTGGAGATAATAAACGCTTGATTGTAAACCCGGTAGAGCCTTTAAACACTCCTAAAGAAATTACTCCAAATTTGCTTATAGAATTTGAGAAAACCCTGCTACTTGCAGGAGGAGCAAAAAGAAAAATTTTCCTGACTTTTCCGATAGAAATAGGCATTTTTATCGCGGATAAAGAAGAAAAAAATCTCCAGCTTCTTGATGTAATGAGCCTGGTGAGACAGAAATTTACCCTTTACGGGGAGGTTTCTAACGGAGTTATCTGCAAGCACTGGAAAAGCCAGATATATCCGATTTCTCCTTCCCCTAACCCGCTGCAGGAGGGAATTATGGAACTGACCCTTCGAAATGCTTCTTCGGATTGGGCGACAATCTCAAAAGTAGTTTTCAGTGCATACGGTATGAAACTTTACTATGCCGGTGATGTTTTTATGCGAGCGCGTATGGACATCCTCAACAGGAACACGGCTGAAACAGGTTTTGAGTTACAAAAGCTTAGCGGAGAGCTAAAAAGCAGTCCTCTGAAAGAGATTAAAGCCAGAAAAGAAGCTTTCGGGGTTTACAGCCTTAAGAAACTTGGTATCATGCCTCTTAATTTTTACATGGGGAGTGGATTTTGATTACTGATCTCGCTTTTTCTGATACAGGCTTTCCTATCTCAGATGGTACCGTAACTCTGGGATCTGTGCTAAAGTTTATACTAATTCTTTCTTTTTCAACTCTCTTTGCCAAAATTCTCTCGCTTTACCTGCGCAGGTCTCTCAAAGATAGAGTCAGTAAGGATATGGGTGAAACTATCATCAAAATTTTTTACTATGGCATACTTACTATTGTATTTCTTTCTAACCTATCTCTAATAGGAATTGATCCTTCAGCGCTCCTGGTGGCAGGAGGAGTTACAGGTATCATCCTTGGTTTTGCAAGTCAGAATATTGTAGGAAATCTGGTCTCGGGATTTTTCCTGATGGTCGAAAGGCCCATAAAAATAGGGGATCAGGTTCAAATCAATGATGTATCCGGTTATGTCACAGATATTCGCATAATTTCTACCCATATAAGAACCTTTGAGGGACTTCTTGTCCGTATCCCAAACCAGCAGGTCTTTACAACAAATATCACAAACATTGTAGGTCATCCTGTACGAAGGTTTGAATACACAATCAGGATCCGTTACAGTGATGATGCAAATGCCGCAATCTGGCTTATCAAAGACCTTATTGACAAAGAACCCTTTGCTCTCCTTAACCCTTCTCCTTCGGTTTTCGTAAGCGATCTTGGAGACAGTTCGGTAAATATTACCGTAAGGATCTGGGCGCCTGTGAACGAGTGGTTCGGGATAAAAACCAGAATTCTATGGGATATAAAACAGACCCTTGAAGAAAACGGCATCGAGATTCCTTTACCTCAGCGCATAGTTCGCATTCAGACCGATTCAAAAAAGGTTCCTGAAGAACTGGTACCGGTGCAGGAAAAAGAAATCGAGAGTGTACTGAATTACGAAGAAAGAGTTTTAGTTTGAGTAAACGTGTTGCTGAGTAAACCTGTTACTGAGTAAACCTATTATGCAGACAGGTTTACTCACACACTTTTTAGATTTCCAAAAAACAAGTTGAGTCCGAAATAAAACAACCTATTATCATACTTGTTACAATATAGTAATCAAACCAAATCGAGTACCCTTTTCGTATAAATTAAGTGAAAATCTGAGATCATAGTGATATACGAAGTCAATGAGATTAATGAAATCAATTGAGGTTAGTGAATCAATGAGATCAATTGAGATTAATGAGTTAAATTGAGGTTAATGAGTTAAATTGAGGTTAATGAGATCAGTTGAGATCAATAAAATTAATTGAGATTAATGAAATCAATTGAGGTTAATGAGATTAATCAACCAATGAGACTATGAAATAGTGGTCGTTAAATCAACGTTAATAGAAGGACATTAACATATGGACGTTTTGATATTATATCAGGAGATAACGGTCGTATGAAATCTAAATCGGTTAAAGGACTTATAGCTTCAGGGATATTCAGAGGGCCTCTCGCTCTCGGAGCTTTACTGTCTCTTGTAGTTTTTCCGGAGGGCAGGAATTCTGGAAAGCTGGAGAAATCTTATGAAGGCTCAGGAAATAGCACAGGCAGTATAAATGATTCAGGCAGTGAGTGTACTTCCGGTGCACTTGATCCAGGTAAGGTTCCGACAGAGTGGAATGATGCATATCTTTTCAGCACTAGGGAGGACGCTTCAAAAGAGCTTGAGAGATTAAAAAAGGGACCACAGGAGATAAGTGAGTCTTTCCGGCCCAAATTTGAAAAATTATCAGGACCTGTTATGCTTGAATACCTGGAAAATGAAAAGGCTTATTCAAAATCACTTGATGTCCTGTATACTTATGCGTATACTCAACTCAGTAAAAACGTAAACGAATCGTTTCTTATTTCCCTGCTTGGAAATACCCAGGATTTGCTTACGGAATATAAGAAAGCTGAGGCCTTTGCAACCGTAAAATTGACCTCGCTTGAGAAAGATGAATGGGACAGACTCTTTTCCGAAGAACCCGGACTTGAAGCTTACAGAGCCTATCTTGAAGCTAACTACATGAGATTTATAGAGCACAGGCCAAAAGATGAGGCTCAGGCTGCGCATCTTGCAGAGCTTGAAAACCAGCGGATGAAACTGGAAACTGAAGCACTTTCCGAAATCACAAATAAAGTTACAAAGGCAGGAGAGATCACGCTTGAGAACGGAGAGAAATTTTCTGTCAATTCCCAGTCCTACAGTACTTTACTATCAACAGACACAAGTAGGGAAAACAGGAAAAAATGTTATGATAAGAGGTTCTATCACCTGATCGATGAATCCGATTCCATGGCATCCCTCTATTCCAAAAAAGCCCAGCTTGATGACCTTTTTGCCAGGGAGTTGAATTATACGGATTTCTATGATTACAGTTTGTATAATTTCTATCTTACTTATGCCCAGGTTGATGACATGAATACTGTCTTCAAGCAAAGGAAAGAGGTTTTTGAGGCCTACAATGATTTTCGAAGAAAAAAGCTTGAACTTGATACCCTCAAACCATATGACCTTATGCTGCAACTGACGAACCAGCCTGGCAAGAAATACGCTTACATAGACGCCCTGCGAGAGATTCAGAAATCCTACTTAAGGATGGACCCCAATTTCAAGGAAATCTTCCTAAAAATGGCAACCGGCGGTTTCATAGACGTATACCCTGACCCTGAGCATGGAAAACAGCCTGGAGGCTATTGCACCGATTCCTGTGCTCTAAAAGCTCCACCTCTTATCTTCATGAACTATGACGGCCTTATCAGGGACCAGAAAACCTTAACCCACGAGCTCGGACATGCCATTAATTTCTACCTCATGGGCAATTCCGTTGACTATCTTTACTGCACAGGTACGATCTATGAAATGGAAATTCCTTCCACTTTCAACGAAGAGCTCTTTGTTGACTACATTGTTGAAAATTCCGATAAGGATACCGCAGTTGCAGTCCTTTCCCAGCAGATCGACGACTACCAGAACTTTTTTACCAGACAGCCCTTGATCACGGAATTTGAATATAAAGCCCACCAGCTCTGTAAAGAAAAAGAAACGGTAAGCGGAGCAGAACTCAATGCTATCTGGACCGACCTTTCCAAAGAGTACAGGAGCAGCTCAGTTGAGTATTACCCTGAAGATTCTGCAGAATGGACTTATATAAACCATATTTACCTGACAAGCAACTACTATACCTTCAATTACGCGGTCTCAAAAGCAATAACTCTCGCCCTCTTCAAACAGTACAGGGAAGACCCGGACGCTTTTAACAAAAAATACATTGCCTATCTCTCAGCAGGCTCGACAATGCCTCCAGAAGAAAAACTCAAGGAATACTTCGGGATCAAAATCGACAGACAGCTCTTTGAAGACGCGATGGATGTCGTGGAGTTGAGGATTCGGGAATTGTATAAGCTGGCAAGGGAAGAATAATTTTGAAGGGGATTTGGGGGAGAAAAATTTTCGAAAAAAGGAGAAACTGGGTACGAGGAAGCTTACAGGAAACTTACAGGAAAAGTAAAAGAATGTAGGTTTTTACACGAAATGAACTCAAGCAATAATAGTTTGGTCATGATCTACAAGAACCTTTCATGGATAAGAAAGATATTTCATTGTGACTGAAATTGTAATATGAAATTACGGGATTTTGGGAAAAGAAAATAGTTAATTATTTATCTAGTATGATGGGTCTAGCTGTGAGTTATGGGGATAAACAAACTACCGGGGGGTCTGTTTTACTCTTAAAAACCAAGAAATGAAGCCATTATTTAACAGAAAAAACCAAAAAGCTTGATTTTGTTAATCCTGAGTTTGGGTTTTTAGGGTTGATTTTCAAGAAATAAGACAAATTCTTAACATTTCTTACGCTGATTGGAAAAAACTAAAGTTTTCTAAAAGAACTTTACATTGCACGAAGCAAAGCGCCAAAAGTGATAAACCTTTCACGCTCGACAGCCATGTTTTAGAAAGGGAGTTGAAGCTTGGAAAAAATTGTTTTCGATGACTCTAAGTTAAAGTTTAAGAAGATTATTTATAGGTACTTTATGATCAGATACCTCAAAGAACAAGTAGACATGCCAGTTTAATGAAGTCACACAAGAGTAAGCCGTGCATATCCAGAGATTAATTCAAGAAAACAGCAAGTTAAATACGAAGCTTTTGCTTGAAGTCACAGAGAAAATAAACTTGGTGGAAGTTTTGGTAAATATATCTTTCCATATTAACATATTTCGAAAAGTTAATTTGTTTAAAACTGTAGTATTAAAAATCATCGCTGAGTACTCAATGGCGAATAATACAAACAGTTCAGAAGATGAGTTTAAAGAACAGGTCATTCTTTGAGCCTATCCCAAAACATTATCTAATACTATTACCGCCAATATTATAACTCCTATTCTGGCATTATATTGGTTTTGGGATAGGCTCATAGATTAATTAAATGAGCGATTCACATAATACTATCTGCATTCTGTGATAAAATGAATGTTAATCTAACTGAAAATGGATTTACTGGAAATATTGATTTAATTCAATTTCTTCCTACTACGGTTATTCTCATTAGTGCTATAATTTACTACTTTGGAGTACGTTGGGGAGAAACACACGTTGAAGAGTATAACGTAGCAGCGCAATACTTTGCAGGTATATTGTTTATGATAAACTTCGTGTTAAAACCATATGTAATAATATATGGGGTAATACGTTTTATTGAGTTTGTTTTTGAACTTTTTAATGAATATAATACTTTCCAGTTATCGTTCTTTAAATCTGAAATCAATTTATTTTTAAATTATATTCCATATTTGCCAGTATTTATCTCATATTTGTTAATAGTTTTAGAATATATAATTTTACGATTCATCCGCTCAGATGTTATAATATTTGAGGAGATGCGCAAATCTCTAGTTAAATTTTATGAATTTGATTGCACAAAAATAAAAGTGTGGAAATGGTTATTACTAGAATCTGCTCCATATTTAGTAATTTTTATTATCTATGGACTGTATGAGCTCAATGAATTATATACTCTCAGTATGCCATTAATAATATTACCATCTTTTTTAATTGCTTTCTTGATCTTTACAAATCTAGCTTTTTGTGAGGGATACTGTGAGGCCCGTTATCCAAAGGGTAATATATATTGTAAAAATGGAAGAATTATTAAAGGGATTATTTTAAAGTATGCAAACTACGTATGTTTATTAACAGAGAATGAAAAATGTCTAATTAATAGAGATGATATATCCTACATTGAGGAGAGAGAAAATTCTAAAAAGCTATGTATGAGATATTTTACATTTGCATACTTCCAAGAGCGTTTTATAAAAAAGAAGTAAACTTTTGTTAGAACACTTTAAAGAAACTGACTTAAATAAAAATTACAAATATCGAAAATTTTGGTTATTTGATTGAGGTGCAATCAAAGAACTATTTTTTATAAAATTTTCGAAAAAAATTGTGCATAAACGTGCAAAAAACGTTGCTTTTTTCTTATTACCTATTGCCCCAAAACTTAGTGCGAGGTATGGTGTTCAAACCCACGATATCCTGCAATACCATACAATCTATCTAACTAGGTTAATAAAAAGCCAGAGACTTTTCTCTGTAGAGAATCTGGCGTACTTCAGCTTACTCAACTATACCTTTCCTCAAGCACATCCCTGATCGTCTTTACGGTCATGGCTCCTGGAGTTCCTTTCATATTATGAGGTGGCCAGTCTCCTGATTTTATTTCTTCGGAATTTTCATTGTGTTCGTCTTCAAGGAGCAGGATAACCTTTATGTCATCAGGAATATCGTCAACCAGTTTTGCTCCGCATTCCGTAAGTTCGCTAAAGGCTTCCCTACCTTTTTCTTCATCAAAAGGAGCTGTACAGCCTTTTACGATGTTTGTTCGAAAACCTCTTTCAAGGAAACCAAGGCTATTAATGTATATGCAGACTTCCTCAACCAGGCCTGTAATGAACACTTCATCGATTCCGAGTTCTGCTGCTTTCAGTTCGAGTTCCGGGTTCATAAAGGCATTAAGATGATCTTTCGGAATTCTGATAACACTGACTGTTCCCCCTTTTACCACTTTTATTATTAGCCTGGCTATTTTGTCAACAATTTCCTTTGCCATAGGGGCTACAAGTTTTCCCTCATACAACGTTCCTGCATATTCGTAGGTCTCATACACGAAATCGTTAGTCATATCTATAATAACCAGAGCTTTCAAAGTTTCACCATTCCTCTTTGGTTCCGTTCTATATTTTCTTTTATCTATTTTACTTTTAATTTATTATATAAATTAGCATAAACCTGTACCTGGTTGTTTCATTTTAAGCTGTTTTTAATCTGGTTTGGTAAACTCAGGAAATTCTCCAGCAGCTCTGATCCAGCAGCTCTGAAACTGATTGAGGCTTAAATTGCAGACTGGAAATTCAGGAATGTGCCATATAATAAAATAAAGGTGTTTATTATTGAGCTTATACAAAACAAGTTTTGTTTGCAACGTTAAGAGTTTTTAAGAACTGGTTTTGTGGTCGTGAATTTTGATTAACCAGTAGAATATTT
>DUGT01000062.1:17517-20345 GCA_013331275.1 Methanosarcina sp.
TGAGATTTAGAAAAGAGATTTGAGATTTGAGATTTAGAAAAGAGATTTTGAATTAGAGATTAGCTCTTAAGATTACTTATTAATTTTAGTTGTCTAAAAAAACAATTGAGGTTTATGTACCTCAAAAATCAAAAATTTGGATATAAAATAAAGTTTAATTCAGTTACACAGAAAAGCATTTTTTTAATTCATACTGCAAGAACCTGATTTGAAGGTTTTTTTATTTCGTAAAGGCTTTGACGTGAGTCAATGAAATAAAAACGTTCCATTAAAATTTTTTCTTCCTTTAGCCTGTTTATTGCATATCTTACTGTGCGTGAAGGAAGTATTGTTTCACGAATTATGTCTTTCTGTGTCATCTGCCCTTTAGCCTCAAGGGTTTTAAATACCAGCTTTGCAGACGGAGGCAGTTTCTCAAGTTTCTCGTAATTAAATTCATTCACATTGTCATTTATAGATTCATTTTCAACAAAAACGATCCCTCATAGTGAATCACCATTTTCATAGAGGGGTTTTTTGTTCTTAAACCTTTTGGCCCAAATTCCAATTTTGTGTACAAAACGGATATTTTATTATCCAATTTTCCAAAATTAGCCTTTTTAAATTCAAATAATTATACAATTGTGCCATCCAGTATCTCAACTGTAGAATACCCGGAAAATTGAGCTTACTTTCCTTTTTAACAAGGAAAAAGCCTGGAAGCGAAAAATTAGCTAAGACGAGTGTTAGCTAATAACAATCAGTTCAAATGTTCCATCCATACATGAGACTGCAAAGTCATGGAAATGCTTCATATTGTCCGACATCTCTTCATAAATCGAATGGGAAATGTATATTTTCATATGCGGTTTTTTGTCAGGATTTTTTTTAAGCTCAAGGTAAAGCTCCTTGAAAATTTCAATTAGAGTCTTCAGGTTAATGCGTCTGATTATTCTAATATGGCCTATCCCCTCCGAATCAATCATAATTCGATAACTTTTGTTTTGCTTTAGATTTCGCTCACTTAATCCCATTATTTCTACCGCAAGATATGATTTTTAATTTATATATAACTTCACAATTGTGAATCATGTAAGCTTGATGTAAGTTTAATGTTCACAATTGTGAACATATTAATTCATGTGATATAAAAGTGTTTTGTCCATCTGACTGGATAAATTACTGGACAGTTTTCGACGAACTCTTTGAAAGAAGCTGCTATCCCTCGCAAAAGAAGGGTAAGAAAAAGGAACGGTATACTCCAATGCCCTGATGATGAGTAAGTCTATCGAGTTAAAACTGCAGGTTCTCGAAAACTCCTGCTAAAACTCCTGCTATATGAGTAATTTACAACAGGAGCTTGGGATTTATTATTTAATCGACATTATATAATAAAGAATTTGGGATACAAATTTTAGACTTTGTAGAAATCCTGTGGTTGGAAGAGCCTCAATTACCTGTTACTCAAGAAGTGAGCTGGATTTCAATAACTGTATCTGCTCAGTTTCTGTCGTGAAGAAATTTCTACAAAGCCGAATTTAAAGTATCTCATGCTTCCGAACTTATTGGCGTTCCTTCTTCAACGCTACTGTTTTTCACTTTTTCTCCATGTCCACTTACCTGTTCACGCTCCCTGAGGAGTATATCAGACCAGCTTTCCGCCCAGGTTTTGAGTTCTCCGGATTCAAGAGGAGCAGGAACATATTTCTTATTATTATTCAAAATGCCTCTTGCAAGTTCTCTATATATCTCAGCCTGCTCGGAATCAGGTGCATGTTCAACTACAGTCTGTCCTCTGAGTTCACTCCTTGTAACATCAAGTGAACGGGGTACATACCCTGCAATTGTTGTTTTTGTCTGACTTGCAAAGTCATTTATTATCTCTTTTTGAATAGGCTGATTCATTGAATTTGCAATTATTCCGCTGAAAAGGGCACCGCCGTTGTTTGCGTATTTCCTTATTCCTTTGAAGAGATTATTTGCTGCATATATTGCCATGAAATCCGAGGATGCAACAGTGTATACCTGTTCTGCAACGCCTTCACGGATAGGAATCGAGAATCCTCCACAGACAACGTCTCCGAGCACGTCATAAATTACAACATCAGGGTTAAATTCCTCAAAGACGTGTTTTTGCCTTAAAAGTTCGATTGCAGTAATAATACCTCTGCCAGCGCAGCCTACTCCTGGCTCAGGACCGCCTGCTTCCACACAGAGAATTCCATTGAATCCCTCATAGACGATGTCGCTGATCTCAACCCTTTTTCCACTTCTCATAGCATCAAGAACCGAAGGAATAGATTTGCCTCCCCTCAGGTTATTTGTGGAGTCGCTCTTAGGGTCACAGCCTATTTGCATTACCGTAAGACCCAGGTCAGAAAGAGCCGCTGAAAGATTTGATGAAGTCGTTGATTTCCCGATACCGCCTTTTCCATATATTGCGATGTTTCTTGCTTTTGTCATTTCATCACCATACAGGGAAACAAACAGATCCGATTTATAAGCTCACACTTCAGCAATAATTGACATGGAAATTCTGTTTTTCTTAATTTTGCGGCAAAAATTCCCCTTATCTCTTAATTATGCTTAATTTAAGTCAGACAGTTCATTTAGAGTTGTCAAAAACACAATTGCTAATTTAAATAAAAATGAAAAACACAACCAGTAACTGATAGTTGAAATGAAATAATTGCAAATAAATGAAATAATTGCAAATAACACTTGCCTAACATAGAGACTGTTCAGAAAATGATAATTGGATGCTTCAGAAAATGATAATGAGATGCTGAAAAAGCAAGTATTTTTTTCTGTATCCGTTTTTCTTTTTCCCCCACACTGCTAATTAGCAG
>DUGT01000073.1:0-2255 GCA_013331275.1 Methanosarcina sp.
AACACTTTAGTCAACTTTATAAACGTTGGTGATTGAAACAAATCAGTGTGTTAATTTTTATCAATGTATCCATTGGGGTAATTCTCAGCTGTGAACCATACCTACTGCAGAAATCTTGCTGCAAAATTTATAACTGGGACCAAAGTACATTTACAAATTCTGCCTGGATTTGGTCGTAGAAAGTTTCGTAGACCACGCTTGCAGCTATAAGTCAGAATCTAATCCTTGTACACTTGGACCCACTGAATATTGATATTGGTAATATAGGAAATGCAACCAAAAAGGAGGGATAAGGTTCAATATACCAGTAAATCAAATTGCGTGAAGTCATTCTACCCTGAAAAGGCTGTCCGACAATTATATTTTCGGGCAAAAATGGTGAAATAAGTGCTCTAAAACCTTTAACCCAAAAAAGAAGGAATTCAGCTATTACAAATCGTAATTGTCGGACAACCTGTAAAAATGAGATATTAATGATCTTCCAATTTACTGATCTAATAACAAGAATCTCAAATATAAAGGCAACATTTAATAAAAATTGAAAATATAGAAAACAGAATATCTAATAAACATTTTGAAATTTCATATATCTTACTATTTTTCTTTTTTTTATTTGTCTCGGTATCACTTAATCTTTGAGATTAAAACCATATATTTGCTATTTATAAATATTCATCCCACAATAAAAATCATACTAGTCAATTGCATAATGAGAATATATTACAATTAGCTCACGTTTTTTAAAAAATCGAAGATTTTTTATAGTTCTTCCACAAAGAAGTTTTAGAGGTGATTTGAAAAAAAAGTCAAAAAATAGAGGTAAAGAGTTTAGTGGCACCAGGTTGCCGGACCCGATGCCAACTTTAAGACTCTTGGACAAAGAATAGATCTTCGTCGCATTACGTACTCAATCTTCGTGTATAGTACCTTAAGTTTAAAATCATTTCTATCTAAAAATTAATCCCGGTTTAAAACTTTTAAAGTGAAAAAATGCACGAATGTCTATTTTTTATCAAAGGTCTTTGCGTACCGATTCCGACTCAGTTTTTAATTGGGGAAAATTATGAAGTCTCGTTAATATCGATGTTTCTGAAGAATTAATCTTGACGACAATTATAGAGATTGATTTTTCTGAATACATCTGCAAGGTTAATAACTTTGCTACTTTAAGGTAGATGTTACAGCTACGGGTAAACTGATATGCCTTCATTAAAGCTATTCATAGACAAAGGCTGTACCCTACCTTATTTTTTACAATATTTCTTTTGCGCGGGCAACTCACTGTAAATAACAGTCCTCCGGCATGCTTGGTAGAGATCATAGATATTCATATTCACTAAAAATATATTACAAAAAATAAAAACGAAAATTTAAACTAAAAAAATTAAATTTGTTGGTCGACTACTTACAATTAAATCAAAGAATGTTCTACAACAATCACAGCCACTATTATGCTTGTATGAGGCAATCCACAAGAAATTGCCGTTAGCCCTTATTGGAAAGATCTATGTGACTAACCTAGACAATCTCAAAGTTACGGTTGCATCATATCTGTGATTGACACTACAACCAATATTGTTACAAATATCGTGACTGTAGGGAAGAGCCCATAAAGAATTGGTATAAGTCTAAAAGATACAGATAGTAAAAGGTGAATGAAGCAGATGTTTGATAAAAAACTAAAAAATATACTGGCAGTTCTACTGTTAGTTCTTTTTGTAGTATCACTAACAGCTTCAGCGGTAAACGCAAGCAGTACAAGTAAAAGTGTTTCATTATATTATCTTCAATTGGCTGCAACTTCTGACCCCGCAAGACCTCAAGGCGGAACAACTCCGGGTGCTGTTGATTCTGTGAAAATTGTTGAAGCCGCTTTGGTTAAGGCTGGATTCCTCGCTGATAACTCTTATGCAAAGGATGGAAGTTATGGAACCGCGACTATCAAAGCATACAAGAAATGGCAGAAGTCTCTTGGTTCAGCGGAGAAGTATTGTGACGGGATACCAGGAAAGAAAGACTTGACCAAGCTTGGTAATAAGTATGGATTTACTGTAGATACATCTACACCAAAACCTGTTGCTGCATTCTCTGCATCTCCAACCTCAGGAAAAGCCCCACTGAGAGTGCAATTTACTGATAAAAGTATAGGAACCCAAACTAATTGGAAATGGACTTTTGGAGATGGGACAACGTCAACATCTCAGAGTCCTAAGCATACATATTCAAAAGCGGGAAAATATACTGTCAGCTTAACA
>DUGT01000073.1:2360-3107 GCA_013331275.1 Methanosarcina sp.
TATACTGTCAGCTTAACAGTAAAAAATGCGGCAGGTAGTGATACAGAAACAAAGTCTAAGTATATAATAGTTAAGGAAAGGGCACAGGATCTAAAGATAACAGACAAAAATTTGAAAGCATTAAATCAAGGAAAATGGGCAGTTTATGATGGCACAAGCTATCCGTCTAAATTATTAGTGTACAATTCAGCAAATCTTGATATTCCATACCAAAAAAAAGTGATGGTTGGGAAAATCAGTGCCACAACAGTGGCTGATTATGAAGGCTATTATTGGGGAGAATGTGTCAGCTTTGGAAAAACCCTCAGTAAAAGCACTACAATAACCCAGAATTGGATACAAGGTCGTAATGTTGTGTCATCTGGAAATGTAAAATCCGGTACTGTGATAGCTACGTTTGGTAGTAATGGTAAATACTTAAATAAAAGAGGATACTCACATACAGCAATATTTAGAGAGTACGTTCGTGATTCCAATTGGAAAATAATTGGATTCAGTGTGTGGGATCAAAATTATGTAAAAACCGGAATTGTAGGTAGGCACGATATAAGATCTGGAACTAAAACGAGTGAAGCAACTAATTATTATGTTGTGCAGGTATAAATATTAGACAAGTGAGAAAACTATCTCCCTTTTTATTTTTTGATTTATTATGATCTCAGATTTTTAATTTTTGGTATTCAAATTTTGGGTCTTCCATCATTATGTTGTTGATTTCCTCCTAATTAATTTTCCAGTGCTAGAAAT
>DUGT01000073.1:3208-12778 GCA_013331275.1 Methanosarcina sp.
GTTTCGTGCATCAAGCATGCTATTAACCTTACTGAATTGAAAAAAAGGTATGATGCGCCACTACAAGTGTTTTGGAAATAACATCAACTAACTAATAGTGCACGACCAAAGCTTTCAAACCTTGCTAAATACAAAATGATCCAGCTATTCTTAGAGATAATCGTAACAATTATAGAAGATTTATAGAAGATCTGAAAAAAATAGAAAAGAGTACCGTCTTATCCGCCACTCAACAAACCTTCTCAATAATCTCTTCCAGCGTCAGAAGTTCCTGTTCTCCTGATAACATATCCCTCAGCGTAAGCTTCCCTGCTTCTAATTCTTTTTCTCCGACTATGACCACGTAGTCGGCATTGATGGTATTTGCATAGGAGAGCTGGGCTTTGAAGTTACGTTCCATGAGGTCTACATGGACTGTCACGTATTTTCTCAATTCATTTACAAAACCTATCGCTTCCAGATGGACATCTGGTTTCGAGATCAACATAATAGTTTTAGAGGCAGGTGGAATAAGGGGGCAGATTTCCATAATCCTGTCAAAACCTATCCCGAAGCCGGTTGAAGGCACGTCTCCGCCTCCGAAAAGCTGGATAAGCTGGTAAGAGCCGCCTCCACAGACCTGCTTCTGGGCGCCGAGACCCTCAGCATAGACCTCAAAAACCATGCCTGTGTAGTAGTCAAGCCCGCGGGCGATTCCGAAGTCAAGGGAGTAATCGACTCCGTATGCGTCGAGAAGCTTGAGGGTCTTTTCAAAGCTTACAAGCTCAGGGATATTTCCTACGATTTTTATTACCTCGGGGAGGATATGCTTGCCTTCAAGCTTAATCAGGTGGAAAAGGTCGGATTTGAGCTGCTCTTCGGCTCCGATTTCTTCAAGCAGAGCTTCAAGACCTGCATACTCTTTCTTGTCCACAAGCCGCATGACCTTGCTCACTATTTCGGGTTCAAGTCCGCTCAAAAGCGTGCGTATGACTGCAAGATTTCCTAGCTTCATATCGCCCTTTACTCCGACAGCTTTTAACATAGCAGCGGCAAGGGCAATAACCTCGGCATCGGAATCGGGTTTTCCGCTTCCTATAAGTTCAACCCCGAACTGCCAGAATTCCCTGAAACGGCCTTTCTGGGGGCGCTCATAGCGGAAACAATTCTCGAAATAAAATAATTTTAAAGGTTTTGGAAACGGCTGAAGTTCGTTTATATACAGGCGCATGACAGGAGCTGTAAGCTCAGGCCTGAGAGTCATTTCCCTGCCGCCTTTGTCCGTAAAGTTGTAGAGTTCCCCTATAATCCCTTCCCCTGACTTCAGGGTGAAAAGATCCAGATGTTCAAACGTGGGCGTAATGATTTCACTGTAGCCCCATTTGCGGGCAACGTCTCGCATAACATTTTCCACGTATCTTCTCCGGGCAGTATCGGCGGGTAAAAAGTCCCGGGTACCTCTTGGTCTATTAACTGTCATTCTTAAATGCACCTGATAATCAAATTAAAACAATTATTTTTATGTTATTATGCTTAATTTCGAGTTTTACTTTAAGGTATAATTTGGAGTTTTTTAGCGCTTCTGGACTTTACTAGTTAAAAGCAATCTATTTTACTTTTTCGATGTTATCTAAAGCCAATAAAAAAATGACAACTTAAAAACTAAACTAATATATTTAGTACATAAAATAAAGTAGAATGGATTCCGAAAGCCTAAGTTTTCGCAATCAAACAATTGTAAAGCAAATAAAGGCAAGTTTACGTTGAATAATATAATAAGCAGATTAATATACATGATTCACACTAAATATTTGCGATTACCGTGTCCGAGCAAAGAAGTGTACCTTTAAGGAAACATCTACTGGACCTGAAGCCCTGCAGGCATGGAGGGTTAGTTCAGGAAACATCTGAAACTTACGGGATTCCTGAAAGTGAAATTCTTGACTTCAGTGCAAACTTTAACCCTCTGGGAAACCCTTTTGAGCATCCGGAAAGCGGATTGAACTTTGATGAGACTCTTAATACTGGTTTTAAGAAGCTTACTGAATATCCTGACAACAGGTATCTTGAGTTTCGAGAGGCTGCTGCAAAATTTGTAGGGCTTGGAGTAAGCCCAAAGAATATTATTCCGGGTAACGGTTCAACGGAAATTATCAGACTTGTAGTGGAATGCGTGATTGAAAAAGGAGATATTGTCCTTCTGCCCTGGCCCACTTTCGGAGAATATGGGATGCAGTGCCGGATTATGGGAGCAGAACTGCAGTACCCAAGCCAGGATGAAGTCGAAACACTTCCTGACGAGCTTCTGGAAAAAGCAAAAATTCTCTTTATTTGCAATCCCAATAACCCTACCGGTAAACTCCGCACCCGGGAAGAAATCAAAGCTCTCGCAGAACGCTGTACTAAGCATAAAACCCTTCTTTTCGTGGATGAAGCTTTTATCGAGCTATCTGATCCTGTACAGAGTGTTGCAGACCTTGCAGCAAGCAACAATTACGTTTTTGTCATGCGTTCTCTCACAAAGGACTTTGCAATCCCGGGAATCAGAATGGGCTTCGGAATAGCTTCCCCTGAAGTAGCTGAAATCCTGGATACTGCCAGGCTTTCCTGGAACCTCGGAACCGTAGCAAATTCTATAGCGACCTCCCTTCTTAATATTGAAGGCGGGATTGAAAACCCATACCTGAAAAAAGCAAGAACTATGATCAGGGAAGAAGGAAAGATTTTTAAAGCTAAACTCGACAGGATAAGGGGTTTTCAAGCCGGAGAAGTGAATGTAAACTTTATCCTGGTTAATATCAGCAAGTTCATGCTTGATTCAACGGAATTGGCTGCACGTCTGGCAGCTCGTGGAGTCCTCATAAGGGACTGCTCTTCCCTCCACGGTCTTGGAAAGGATTACATAAGGCTTGCAGTTCGGACCGCAGAGGAAAACGACAGGCTAATTGCCGCAATCGGGGATGTAATTACCCAGTGGGGTAAAGAACAGGCAAAGCAAGAACTGAAGAATGTAATAGAAAAGGCTTCTGAAGAAGGTATTGGAGGCAGGAAAACCTGCGAATATTATCCCTGCCATTTTGAAGGCCAGAACTGTACCTTCTGCTTCTGTCCATTTTATCCCTGTGAAGACGAACGTACAGGAGGAAGGTGGATCCAGAGCTCAAGAGGTGGAAAAGTCTGGAGTTGTGTTGACTGTCATCTGGTTCACAAAACCGAAACTGCGCAGAAAATCCTTGACTGCCTTATGCAGGAAGGAGATACTGATGAACTCGTGAAAGTTGCCTGGAAGAAAGTGATGGAGCCTATCCTATGATTGTGCCAGACAGCGGGCATCTCGCCCTGGTGCTTTTGCTTGCAGCCGCTATAGACATAGTTTTCGGAGAGCCGCCTGCTGCCGTACATCCTGTAGTATGGATAGGAAAACTAATCAATGTTTTAAAAAATGCAGCTCCTCAGACCCACAGGAAAGCCTACGGAGTTTTAATGGCTCTCTGCTGTGTTTTTTTCGCAGCTTTACTGGGTTACTCCGTGCTGTACATTACAGCCCTTCCGGGAATTCCCAGGGTGCTTGCCCTTCTTATAGAGGCTTATTTCCTGAAAGCCACCTTTGCTATTAACTGCCTGCTCAGCCCTGCAAAAGAGATTTACGGACATCTCGAAGCAAATAGGCTTGACAAAGTCAGGGAACTGCTCCCTATATATGTAAGCCGGAACACTTCAAAACTTACCAGAACCCAGATGTCCTCTGCAGTTATCGAATCTGTGTCCGAAAACTATGTTGACGGCATTCTGAGTCCCATTTTTTATTATGCCCTTTTCGGAGAATTCGGGCTTGTGGCGGCATATGCGTTTAAAGCCATAAGTACTCTGGATTCTATGGTTGGGTACAAAACCGAACCTTACAAGGAACTTGGATATTTCTCAGCGAAATCCGATGATGTATTGAACTGGATTCCCGCTCGCATCTCAATCATATTCATTCTGGGAGCAGCCCTTATAGTGAGTCTGCTCCCGAAAAAACTGGGAAAAATTTCCCCCCTAAATAGCATAAAAAGTGCCTTTGAAGACGGAATGAAAACTCCGTCTCCTAACTCCGGCTATCCCATGGCAGCTACTGCAGGAGCGCTCGGAGTCAAACTCGAAAAACCCGATACTTATATACTTGGGGCCTTATATCCTCCAACCGAAGTAAAAGATATAAAAAGGGTATCCCAATTAATAGCAGTTGCTTCAGGCTTCTCGCTTGCTGCCTGTGCGGCAGTAATTCAGTTAGCAGGAGTATACCTGCGTCTTTGACCCTTCCTTTGCTTGCTAGAGCCAGATTCCTGATATAATGCGAATTCTACGTGGAAATAGGTTCTATGAGGAAACAAGTTCTATGAGGAAATAGGGTTTTGAGAAAAGCCAGTGTATAGCGTTAGAGATTTTCGAAAACTAATAGAACCGTTTTAACAACCCCGAAGTGATCATATGAAGTTATCCGATATTGAGGAAAGAGACCTGAAAAAAGGGCAGCCCGAGAAAATAGAAGAAAAAGCTACAGTCAACATCCTCGATGTCCTTGCTGAAGAAGGCATCAGTGTTCAGGACCTTGCTGATACGGCTCTGGAAATGTATGTCCCACATCCAGGGTTAGAGACCCGGGAGAAAGCAGACGCTTTATTTAAAAGGGAACTCAAGTACGCACTTTCGGATCCAAACCTCTGCCTTCTAATCTATTCCGGGGTCCTGCTGGAGCGAGAAGGCAGGGCAGGAAACCTTCCGAACCTGAGCAAAAGTTCCTATGAAAAAGACCTTACTTTTATAATTGCGGATGAAGTGCTCGGCACAAGTATTGCAACATATATCAGCGGCTCCAAAGGCGCATTTGAGTTTGTTAGGTTTGACAAACAGAAACCTGGAATCCTTGCAAATCTCGGGCCTTTTATGGACGACGTAATCGGGGGCCTTATAGGAGGCGTATCTTCCAATATGTACTCAAGAGGTATGGCAGAATTTGTAGGAAAGGACTGATGAAGGAAAGGATTAAAAAACAGGCGGTTCGCAATGAATTCATATTTTCTTGCTTTTAAATCTGGGTTTGGATTCCTGTCAACGATCCCTGTGGGAATCAGCATGGAAGGAATCGACGAACTCATGAAGAAAATCTACTTTTATCCCGTTGTGGGAGCAGTACTCGGGCTTCTCATAGGGGCAGTTGCATTCATAGGGCAGGTAATATTTCCAGGGCCTGTGCTTGCAGCCCTCCTTATGGGATTCATATATTATATTACAGGCTTTAACCATCTCGATGGAGTTACAGACATAGGGGACGGTTTTATGGCCCATGGGTCACGTGAGAAGAAAATTAAGGCCCTGAAAGATACGACCATAGGGACAGGAGGCGTGTCCTTCTGTATTCTCTTACTACTTACTCTGTATAGTTCGATAAGGGCAGTACAGCAAGTAGGTTCCGCTACTTTCGGAGTTAACCTTCCTACTTTAATGTTTGCATCAATGTTTATTGCAGAGGTCAGCGCAAAACAGTCCATGCTAACTATTGCTGCTTTTGGGAAGCCCATCCCTCCTCAGGAAAAACAGGCTTATCCTGGTCTGGGAGCTATGACTATAAACGGAGCAACCAGAAAGAATTTTCTGATTGGATTAGTATTCGGGGCCATCGTTTGCTTTCTGCCTTTCGGGTGGATAGGATTGCTACCTTATCTGGGCGCCTGCATTTCGGCTCTGGTGATTCTTAATCGAAGCTATGCCCATTTTGGAGGCTTAAATGGCGATGGAATCGGTACTGCTAACGAGATTGGTAGAGTAACTGCGCTCATTGTTCTCGCAGTTCTCCTGAATTTTTCATTGAACGGATACACGGGAGGTTTAAAATGGACGCTATTGTAATGGCAGGAGGATTCGGACAGAGGCTTGGAATGGGGGAAAAGCCCTGTGTTGAATTGCTTGGAAAACCACTTATAGCTTATGTGATAGATACCCTCAGGGCCTCAGAGAACATAGACAGGGTTTTTGTAGCGGTCTCACCTGTTACTCCCAGGACCGAGATTATGATTCAGGAACGCTACAAAGGTGAAGTTCGTGTAATCAGGACTTTTGGCGGAAATTATGTAGGGGATATGATTCATGCAGTAGAAACCGCAGAAACGGTTGGGCCTGTAATGATTATTATGTCAGACCTTCCCCTGATAAACCCTGAGCTTATTGATTTGGTAATCGAAAAATATAAAGAAGAAGGAAAGCCGGCACTTTCGGTATATATCCCTATCAATATCTGCAAAGGAGCAGGAATTAGGCCGGATACGGTCTTTAACAAGGATGGGAAGCTGATAGTACCTGTCGGAATTAATATTCTGGACAGTTCTCAAATTCGAAAAGAACAGGAAGACTTTAATCTAATACTTGATAATCCCAAACTAGCAATAAACGTAAATACGGTTCAGGATTTGCAGCACTGCAAGGATTTGCTGCAGGGCTAAGTAAAAAACTTATAGAGGTGTCGTAGATTCTATCTTTAAAAAACCTGGTGTTGAGCCGTGATGGGAAGAAAATCCTCCGAGGGGTCAATCTCGAGGTAGGCGACAGGGAAATTCACAGTATTATCGGCGCGAATGGTGCAGGAAAAAGTACTCTTGCCTATACCCTGATGGGACTCCAGGGTTATGAACACGAGGAAGGCAGCCTCATCTTTAATGGGGAAGATATTTCAAAACTTTCGATAACCGAGCGTGCAAGAAAAGGTATTACCCTTGCCTGGCAGGAACCTGCTCGCTTTGAAGGGCTGAAAGTCAGGGATTACCTGGCAATCGGGGCAAAAGACAATGGAGGCGCTACTGAAGAGGAACTGAAAGAAGCCTTGAGGAAAGTCGACCTTAAACCCGAAAAATATCTGGACAGAGAAGTTGGAGAGACGCTAAGTGGAGGCGAAAGAAAACGAATAGAACTTGCTTCCATAATTACAATGAAGCCGAAACTTGCAATTCTCGACGAGCCGGATTCAGGAATTGATGTTGTTTCCTTAAAGGAAATCGTAAATCTTATCCAGACTTTCAAAGAAAACGGTTCCTCGGTACTTGTAATAACTCACAGGAAGGAAATTGCAGCTGCTTCCGATAAAGCATCCCTAATGTGTGAAGGGGTTATCCTCAGGAGCGGAGACCCTCTGGAAATCAGTGAATTTTTTAAAAACAGGTGTATACCTTGTGACAGCAGGGTATCACCACCAAAGGCGGCCTGAAAAATGACTCAGATAACTCTTAATACGCTTTCCAGCGAAATCAAAGATATGGACGCCGCTTATTCGGTAGCCGGGGGAGATTCTGCAGTTTTGCATGACCATGAACTTGCAAGCCTTGTGATAAGCGGAAACAAAGTACTTAATGCAAACGGGATAAAAGGAATTGTGCTTGAAACCAAGGAAACCGAGCATGGAGTGGACGTTAAAATGATTATTAAGAAAGGGTATAAAATTCCACTTCCTGTTCACCTTTGCTTCGGGCTTATTCCTCAAGATGGACTCCAGGAAATAGGGATGAATTTTGTAGCTGAGGAAGACTCGGCTGTTGAACTTGTCGCTCACTGTACGTTCCCTAATGCTGTAAAGATTATTCATAGAATGGAAGCTCAAATGCATGTAGGGAAGAATGCCTTATTAAAGTACACAGAAACTCACTTTCACGGACCGCATGGAGGAGCTCAGGTGATTCCGAAGGCACGTGTAAAGATAGAGGAAGGCGGTAGGTATTACAATAATTTCTCCCTGGTCTCGGGAAGAGTAGGATCTCTCGAATTTGACTATGATGTGGATGCCGAAAAAGATTCTATCTGTGAAATGGTTACCAAGGTTTATGGGAAAAAAGATGACAAAATAAGAATCATGGAAAAAGTGTCCCTTAATGGAGAAAATGCCAGAAGTGTGATCAAAAGTCGACTGGCCATTACCGAAAATGCGGAATCGGAGTTCAGGGGAATTACTGAAGGTCATGCACCAAGGTCCAGAGGACACGTAGACTGCCTGGAGGTTATCCAGGGTAATGCGAAAGCCGAAGCTGTTCCCATTGTACGCGTTGACAACCCTCTAGCTAAGGTAACTCACGAGGCTGCAATCGGGTGTGTGGACAAAAAGGAGGTCGAAACCCTCATGGCCCGCGGTCTTGAAGAAGATGAGGCTATTGATATTATTGTAAAGGGAATGCTGGCCTGAAGCCTTTTTATTCCCTTTTACAGGCCATCATTTCGGTTCAATCAGAAATATTGGAAGTTACTCAGGAAATACTCAGGGAGCTTGAAATTTAAATTGAGTAAGAGGTGGGAAGTATAATTGGCGAAATCATTATCTTTGATAAAAAGTATTCAGAAAAAAACCTGCAACTTATTACCGGAAAAAAAGATATATCCTCACACTACCAGGATATTCCTGAAGAGATGCTGCTTTTAGGTGAAGTTATAGAAGATCCCCTCAAACTCCCTTACCTCCTTGAAACTTTCTATACTGCGCCGGTTAAGAATGAAAAAGCTTTTCATTTTGCTCTCGTACGAGTCCAGGTAGACTCTGACCTCAGAATGCACGAGGATATTCAGAAATACCAGCAAAGGAAGTATGTAGCCGAAACCCTCGAAAAGCTGCTTTACGGAGAACTCATGCTTTCAGTAGAAAACTCAGGCGTTGAAAATGACTAATTCTTTACTTTCTTCTTAAAGCAGACTTTTTTCTAATTATAAATGTTTTTACTTATCTGAATAGTTACATTATTTGTCATATTACAAGTGTCATTTTACTCAATCTGAATAGTTACTGAGTTTTAAGCTTAGAGAACACTTTTTTAATTTTCATTGTATTTCAATTTGGAATATTATGTAAGGATAATTATTTATCGTAAATGAAGAATTTACTTTTGCCAAACCTGTTAGTTAATATAGGAAAAATTATTATCTGTTTACATACAATTATTTTCCATAATTCTGTGAAATCTTGTTCATGCAGTCGTTTTTATAGCAGCACTTAGTTGCGATAACCAGCTTACCCAAAAAAACTCTGACTTCGATAAATTGCTATAATATCTTTTATAAACACCAGTCAAATTTCAGGGTTGTTCAAAATTCCAGTAAATTCAAAATGATCCATATACTGGCGGTCTAAAATGAAAGGAAAGAACTATGTTAGAAGATTTAGGGGACAGACCTTAAATAAAGTTTTGGGGATAACGGTACTTACTTTTTTAATGTTGGTGAGCATTGCAGGAGCCTCGCCATTTGCATACATTACAAATTCAGAGAGTAACAGTGTCTCTGTAATTGATGCGACTACAAACAAAGTTACAACTACAATACCCGTAGGATCCAACCCTATTGGAGTTGCAATTAACCCGAATGGGACAAAGGTTTACGTAGTAAATGCTCGTAGCAGTGATGTATCTGTAATCGATACGGCAACAAATAGTGTTGTAGCCACTGTGCGTGCAGGAAATTTTCCCCAGGGAATTGTAGTCAGTCCCAACGGAAAAAAAGTTTATGTGACAAACCGCGATAGTAATAATGTTTTTGTAATTGATACCAGTACAAACACTTTTGTAAGTACATTGAATACTGGAA
>DUGT01000109.1:0-2329 GCA_013331275.1 Methanosarcina sp.
GAAATAAGCCGGATTTTAGAGACTGAAAAGTGGGCTGAGTACGCAAGCAAGAGCATAGGCACCGCAAATCCAAGCGAATAAATCAAGAGGGTGAGCGCTCCAGTAGTAGTGTTCCCTTCTACAGCTACCATGGTCAGGATCGAGCCTAGAATTGATCCGACGCAAGGGATCCAGAGAACTCCAAGCGAGAGACCAAGCAAGAAGCCTGAAAAAGATCCTTCATCATTCATTTTTCCCATAAGAGGAAATTTTGAAAATGAATTGAACAGGCTTATATCAAAGAGTAAAGCAAAGCCCATTATGAGGATCAAGACTTCTGCCAGAATCTTAAGTTGATCCGTATACGCATAAAACACTGACCCAAAGGCAGAGGTTGCCACTCCCATTATGGTGAAGGATATTGAGACTCCAAGCACTATTGCTAGAGGCCTCAATTTGTTTTTTCCTGCAGATGTTGCCAGGATAGCAGGCAGAAGAGGAAGGATGCAAGGGGACAGGACACTGGCAATTCCTGCTCCAAATGCAACCACAGGGGAAATAACTTCAGAATACATGGTTTCAATTTCTTTTTGTAGTTTGTTTACTATAGTGTTTTTTCCCGGAACTCCGGGTTTACCATAAGCTGGAACTTTGAAACTAATGAGTTCAGAAAATAATTCTGTTCAGAAATTTTATTTTTATTATTATATACTTTTCCCCTCTTGGAGAAGGGCAAGGTTTATACGGTCCTCATAAACCTTTTTTTCCATTTGTCCTTGAATTCTAGCCTGGAATCTGTCCTTAGTGACTGTTCCATTCTCTTGAATATACACATAATCCCCGTCTTCAATACCCACGATCAAAGAGGTGTCAGGGACATATCCGATTTCAAAGTAAGCTTCAAGATCAGGGCTCTCAGTTATATCTATAGACGTAATAGTAGCCCTCCCACTGTATTCTGTTGCCAGTTCCTTAAGCATGGGTCTCATAGCCTGGCATGGACCGCAGTGTTTGGATCCTATTTTCACAAGAACGGGCCCCTGCTTGAGGGATGTATTTATCTGTTCAAGGGAAGTCACTGTAAGAACACTACTTCCTTCCTGAGTTTCCTGAGAAGTTTTGTTCTGTCCAGATTTGTTTGTTTCGGCAATGTCATTACTCCCCTGAACTGCCTGGGTTTCCTGAGAGACTGTTTCAGACCCGTTTGTTTTGACAATGTCATTACTCTCCTGAACCACCTGTGCAGCTGTGGAATTGTTTTTCTGGCTTTCATCAGTACAGCCTGCAGCAAAGATTACAGCTGCAAGCATTATCAATAATATAATTAATTTCTTCATGTTCTCAACGTTAATTTTTTATTTTATAGTATTTTACATATTATATAGCAATTATGTTATATGGTAATAGTTTTCTCTTTCCAAGGATAACTTTATTTTAAAATAGCCTTATTTTCTACTGGTTGTGAAATTAGAATTATGAAATAGAATTATCGATAAACCTCAAATAACTAATTCTAAGGAAAGAAAAATATATACCTAGTTTAAGAGACTTTTGGTTTACTGGAGAAATATAAAAAACTTAAAATTATATATTAAAAGTAAATATAGGAAATAATATTAAACTTATAAAGGATAGAAGAAATATTAAAAAAGTCTAATTATAATTATCGGACAACCCGATTGACGAAAGTTAGCGGATTAAAGAGAGGAAATTCCTCCAAAAAATGTCAGGTTTAACGTTTGGTTTACTAAAGAAAGGTTAGCCGGTTGATAGGCTAACCAGTTGTAAGAGGTTACATAACCAGAAAACGTACCAATATTTTCTTTCTTATTTTGCTTTAATCCTCTCCCAGAGTTTGTTCTACTGCAGTTATAATAGCTTCAAAGTTCTTCTGCCATTCCGTACTGTGCTCAAGCAGTCCCTGGACAATAGTGCCTTTATCTTCCATTTCAGCAACCTTTGGCTCAATAGGAAGTCTGGCAAGAATAGGAATATTGAAGTCTTCTGAAGCTTTTTCCACACCCCCAGTTCCGAACACTTCTATTGGCTTGCCGCAGTGGGGACAAATAAGCCCGTGCATATTGTCAACAAGCCCTATGATAGGCACGTTAAGTTTTTCAGAGAATCTGATTGATTTTCGAACGCTGATAAGGGCTACATCCTGGGGAGTTGTAACAAGAACTGAACCGTCGCAGTTGGGGATAAGCTGGGCCACACTCAAAGGTTCGTCTCCTGTGCCCGGAGGCAAATCTATAATCAGGAAATCGAGTGCTCCCCAACTAACGTCTTCCAGGAACTGTTTAATTGCTCCCATTTTGGCAGGTCCCCTCCAGATAATAGGAGAATCCTT
>DUGT01000109.1:2490-4430 GCA_013331275.1 Methanosarcina sp.
AATCCCTTCTTCATTAACCTCGGGCCTTTGAGACTCTAACCCAAAAAGTGTAGGAATTGTCGGACCGTGAATATCGCAGTCCAGAAGCCCAACTTTGTATCCTCGCAGGGCAAGCCCGGCAGCCAAATTTGCTGCAACTGTACTTTTCCCTACTCCTCCCTTCCCACTCATAACCATGATCTTACGCTTAATGCGTCTGAGGTTGACTACTATTTTAGGCTCTTCTGGCTTTTCTGACAAGCTCTTAAGTGGTTGAACCTTATCTGTCATTTTTATCGCCTGTATAAATTCCGTATTATTCCCAATTTTCGGATTTCTCTTTTATGTTGTCAGCATCTTCACTATTGTCAGTGCTATCAGCGCTGATATAGTTACCGCCCTTTATCTCTATTGCTTTTCCTGTGCTAAGGGCGAGAGCAATTTTCATTCTCGCAGCTTTTAGATCTTCCCAGAAAGCTCTCCTTGAGATTCCTACTCTGATGGCTGCATCTTCCTGCCTCAGACCTTCAACATCTACAAGTCTCAGGGCCTCAAGCTCTTCTACCGTGATAGATACAACCTCAAGGTCCGCCAGTGGGACTCCTCTAGGCTTGAAATATGTAATGTCAGGCGTTTGCTCAACACGCCTTGGACACTTTGGTCTTCCTCTGCATTTTTTCATAGGTTACTTATGCACATTGCGGAATAAATATATAACAATTTCTACTCTTTAACAGAAAAGTATATATATTTATGTACAAATGAGTGAAATTACAGTTGCCTGTTACAAGATTAGAGGAAGTACTTATAAAATTGCATACCTAAAGGAAGCGATAAAACCCTTAAGATATTTACTTCCTGAGGAGTCAGGGACTTTGTAGGTGCTAAGGGAATCTGGAAAACTTAACTTCCTTTAGTGTAGATCCTTAAAGGAACGACAACAGAAAATTTCTGCGAAGACCATATAGATAAGAGTATGAACCTCATCATTAGGAAGAATGTTTTATTATAGCTTTAGTGGTGTTTTTTCCTTGTTTCAAATTTTTTTTACCTAACTCGGTTTTTTACTAAGCTCCAGATATCTATTTCGATACCACCCGTAGAAATATTTATACCTTCACAGCTTATTTGTGGTTATAATTCCCCATCTATGTTAAAAATCCCCGGGAGAAAAAAGTGTGCAGTGCGCGTTATGTCGGATTAAGGAATGCGTGAAAGGTAAAAATTGTTCAGTCATTAGATATGGGCTTGAATATACAGGTGATAATCTTAAATCAATTCAGATTTCTGCCTGGCTTGAATCCGATGGCATGAAAAGGACGAAACTTGAAGAGATAGCTATTTATGCAAAAAGGCTTGGATATACAAAAATAGGAATTGCTTTTTGTATTGAATATGAGCGAGAAGCAAAGCTAGTTTATGAGATTCTTTCAAGATATTTTGAGGTGTTTTCGGTTTGCTGCAAAGTCTGCAGCTTCGAAAAAGCCAGTCTCGGAATTAAAAAATCCGAGGACCAGGAGTTTGAAGCGGTCTGCAATCCTATCGGTCAGGCGCAGCTACTGAATGATGATCTTACGAATCTCAATATCATGTTGGGGCTTAAAACAGGTTATGATATCCTTTTTGCAAAATATTCCGAAGCTCCTGCAATAACGCTGCCTATTGAGGAGTTACCCCAGTTAGCTGATCCAAAAATTGATGTTATAGAATAAATTCCTAAAGTTAGCTTTTGAAACTTATCCTTAATTTTGTGAGTTGAAGTCCTGGAGAAAGATATGCTCAAAAAATCGAACACATCTGGATCGGATTCTAAAACCAGATCTAAATGCCTGAAGATCAGAGCTCATCACCTGTGTTGCATCCAGGGTTTTCAGGGATATGGATACAGCCCGGTTTTCGTGGCCAATATGAGGGCCGTAATTTCAGATATTAAGGCTTTTCCTTCAAGACCTCTGGAACTG
>DUGT01000109.1:4632-4831 GCA_013331275.1 Methanosarcina sp.
AGTTCTCGCAGAATAAAAAGCATGGATCTTGTTGTTATGGAGAAATTAAAGATAAAAGAAGGAACTGTTATGGAGGCAGATGAAGCCTTCAGTTTAGTTAATTCACAACTGGTCAATCCATCCGACATTAATGACGTCTGCGGGACCTGCAAATGGAGACAGAAGTGTCTCTGGTACATGCAGGATGAAGAATAAAACC
>DUGT01000193.1:0-3668 GCA_013331275.1 Methanosarcina sp.
TCCGTTGACTCCATCAAATATAAATTTGAATTGTCAGATTCTTGTCCCTGGAAGAATCGAAACACAATCATGCTTGAATACGAAAGTGTCTCGAAAGGCGTGCCATTTTCTCTGAATATATTTGAAAAATATTTAATAAGGTTACGAATAACCCTTTCGTCTTTGAAGTCATGGAAAATAGTTACTGATTCATTTCCAGGTTCAAGGGAGATTTCTATATTTTTTACAAGCTGGGTTGAAAGATACATTTTTCGGAACTGGACCAGCAAATCAGGAAGAGTCATATCGCTTACCGACTGCTTGCAAAGGCGCTCAAGAATTTTTGTCGGGTTTGGAACTTCGCCAGTTGCAAAAATTTCAAACTGGCTACGATGAAGAGTCACGAGATTGAATCTCTCAGCATTATAGGTGTACATGAGCTGAGTCCAGAATTCGGTATTATCGTCCAATTCCTTACATAAAATATCAAGGTATCCAAAATGCTTCCGGATTCCGGGCATTATCTCGTTCGATGAGATAGAAGTGTTTCTTTTGAAAGAAATCTGAGTCGAGTTTGATCTCCTGAAAACGTGCTCAACGTCAAGCTGTTTCCATCTGGAAAGAAAATGAGCCACCAACTGAGCAAAAAAGTCCCTACTGTGAACCGTCGAATTGGAAATAAGTACCAGTGCAGACTCAGGGTTATTTATATCTTCACACTTTATTGAAGTTCGAATTACCCATTGATAACTTCTAGAAACTCTGTTAAGGTAATCTTCAAGTTGTTTCATATTCTCAATCTCAAACGGATTGATAAGCTCATTAACAAGCTCCTCATCCGTAAGCCTACCCCTGGTACACCTGAACAGCCATTCAAGCATCGTCTTATTTATAACGATATTTTCTCCGTTCTGGATAGTCTCGTTTAGTTCTTCTTTTGCAGGGGTTTCTTTCAAAAATCGGATTGCTTCGTCAATACTTTTATGATATAAGAGAGCCGTATCCGAAACTTCAATGGTATCCCTGACTGCAGCACTCAAATTCCCGTTATTGGCATCCAGAAGGGGCTGTAACTTTTTAAGGTATTTATCATCCAGGGAAATGTTCTTTCTGATTAGCATATTTTCACCCGATAAATCCGGTTTCCTGGCTATTTATGCTATGATCCGTTTTGATGCCCGTAAAATCAGAACTTTTTGTGGTTTCTGCTTAATGTTTAGAAAAACATTTTTTCTAAAGAAGTAAACTGCAAATTCTAAAAGTTCTTATTTAGAGCTCTAGTTATGGTACTGGTAAGTGCTACCGAATATTAAATCTTTCTATTTATTACTACTCTTTGATGATTAGGATTAAAAGATGTTCCATCCAAAGTCCCAGTTAATTTTAAAAATAAATACAATATTGGCATACTTACGAATTCTGTAGAATCGCCTGATGTACATTTTTGTATGACATCCTACTTTTGAAGCTTAGTTAAATTTATAGTGTTGAGCTAAAGGCTTGACAAACAACCAGAAACGAATGACACTGATTCACAACACTTTATATATATATGTACAGAGAGTGTACAATATGTAAATAAGAAATATTGGGATGTAAGTCGGACTGCTATAACCTGGAAGATCGCATTATTGATTTCACCCTATCCTTACAGTTTGTATAACCTTCCATTATTTACCCTAATTTAATTTCAAGGACATAGGTTGACATGTTCAAAATCCGTGAGTTTCTTAGTAGATTGTATAGCTCCTGCTTAAGCGCAGGGTAAAAACTCACAGGTTATTACAATTTTTCTGAAAAACTCACATCTTCAGAGGCGATAACAGTCCCAAAAAGCGAGTTTGGGAGTGGATTCATAAGTACCTGGCAGGTTCCTACGGACTATCTAGCCAGCCAGGGACTTTCTCCTGAAGAAAGACAAAACTTTTTAATATGATCATATTTTTTGTTCTGGCTCGTACATAACACCATTATTTTCCAAAATTCGTGAATATTTCAATAAACTTGATTTTTTATAAATTGTTTATATAATAAATAGAAAAATGAAAGTCAGTACAGAAAACAAAGATAAGAGATTCCAGAAGTAGGTATAGAGAATAAATACAGAAAACAATAGGAAAACAAAGATAGAAAGTCAAGAGAATAAGAACCTGAATAATGAGAGAGCTACAAAAACTTTTTAAAAGAAGAAAAAGCAAAGGAAAATTTCCTCTGCTTTTGAGTCCTGAGACTCTGTTAACTTATACCTTTTTGGTTATGTCAACTTGGTTACCGGGTGGTTTGCCAGATCTGCGATCTCGACACCAAGGTCCTTTGCAGTTTCTCCAAGCATAATGTCGACCATTGCAACAGCCGGGAAAATCTGGTTGACGTTCTCAATCGGGCCGTAGAGCAGGTAGTCCGAACCTGCAATCAGCGCCACCAGGTTGGTACCAATATCTGTAGGCATGTAAATTGCTTTGGGGTCAGGCTGGGTCTTCTTGAATTTGCGGAGCCAGTCCCATGCAGAAGCCATATTGTGGTATCCACCGCCAATTGGCAGCCCGAATTTTGCTTTCATTGTGGGTATCGAGCGGATGGTAGGACCGGAGCCCGCACCAAGAGGCATGGCTGCAACGTCGATAATGGGGTACTTTATTCCACATTCCTTTGCGACTTGGAGCATACCCTTAGTCTGTCCGGAACCACCGACTTCAAGGATATCCACCTTTCCTTTTACGGTTGGGTCGGTTGCGTTGAAGGCAAGAACGATTGCAGCTGCTACGTCGCTGTCTGTGAGAATATCGATTTCTTCCTGTTCAATACTTGCGTTGATCGAGTTGTGGATTGCTCTGTCTGCAACACCGATTTCGGTACAGTGCTGAGCTGCGGCTGCACGCACATTTCCGGCTGAGGAGTCGATCAGGAAAGGTGTCCTGTCATCGATCTCAATGAACCAGTCAATATAGCGGTTGATCGATTCAGGGGTTTCTCCTACAATCTGGTTTACATAGGGGAGCCCTGTGGCATCGCTCAGTGAGACCTGAGTGTTCCAGAGGGTTTCTGCAGCTGCCCTGTCGAAGATACCTTTGTCTTCATCGGTCACAATCTTGTGCCTTGCATAGAACATAGTACTGACTAATACGGTTGGGTTTTCACCCGGCTGTCCGCCGAATTTAACTCCACCGATTTCAAAAACTTCCTGTTTCTTGTCAAACTTGAACATTTTGATCCCTCACTTACATGAACATTGATGATACCACGGTATAAATCAGGAAGAGCAGCAGGCCAATAACTCCGCCGTACAGAATTCCAATATCCCTTCCTACTTTCTTTCCGATTCTTTGCGCAACTTCACTGTTGACAAACTCAATCTTTTCATCGATCTTATCGAGCCTTTTCATTACTTCGTTAAATTCACCTGGCTCTACAAATGCTGCTGGTGCTTTTCCTTCCATATTATTCACCTCACCAGACAAGTAACGGGAGTACAATGATCATCAGCAGCGAAAAGATGAAACCTGCTGCAAAGCCGATGACTCCGGTAGCCGCGACTCCGGAATCCAGCTTCTGGTTTCTCGCAATCAACTGTGCTCTATATCGAATGCTCTCAAGAGTAGCATCAATTGCGCCCATCTGAGGGGCAAGCACCATTGGCACGCCTTTCTCATGTTCTTCTGCCATTTTCATTACCTCCCTAGCAGTAATAA
>DUGT01000193.1:3728-5708 GCA_013331275.1 Methanosarcina sp.
CATTACCTCCCTAGCAGTAATAATCCAAGCAGGGATATGGTTACTGTCAACCCTATCATAGCGCCTTCGATCTTTCCTGCGTGAACTCCTGAGTGGAACTTGTTCAAGTTTCCTATGTCCATCATGCGGGCTTCAATTGCTTTCAGTCTGCTCCGGATAACTGCAATTTCCCCGGAGACCGGCCTGACAACGCCACCTTCTTCTTCTTCTTCGCCCGCCTCACTGATCTCAACAATCATAGGTTCTGCATCAAACGCACCCGGATCTTTTGAGGCCAGTTCTCTGACTTTGGAGGTGATAGCACCCATGTCCTCGGTATCAAGAAGGTTGACAGCCTGAACCTGTGCCTGGAAACGGGAGATTGCGTCTGCATTCAGGTTTTCCACATATGGAATTGCACCTATTGCTCCTGCAATCCTGTTTTCTTTTACACCGTTTGCATGGAGGGCCATTATTGACTGTCCAGTAACGTGTCCTTTAACTTCAGAGCCGGTTACAAGCAGGTACCTGATGTTAGGGTTTGAGATGATGTGAGCAACTACCTTTTCAATACCGAGGTTTTCGGTCTTACACGATCCGGTAACGGCTGCACCTGCATCAAGGATTGGCTTTCCCGGGAGATGTGATCCACAGGTAATTACCAATACGCAGTTCTTGACATCACCTACTTCATATTCTCCTTTCAGGATAGGCCATCCTGGGGCTGGTTCTCTCTTATCTGCCATTTTACACCACCCCTTTCATCAAACTTGATATATATATGATAAGGGCCAGTAGCCCGCTGAAGGCGAGACCTATAACGACTCCATAGAAGGTGTTTGAGTAAAATCCTGCCATATAGGAGGTGCTCTCACGGCCTGGCCAGGAATTAAGGAGGGGCTTGCTGGGCGAAAGGGAATTCAGCAAGTCGTCCGCGACTGCATCCAATTTGTCCATTCTCTCAAATACTGGCTCCATGGAATACTGAATTGAGTCTTTCCGTTCTTGTGTCACGGTTCCCGTGTCCGGGTCCAGAACTAAATTTATCTCGGGGGCTATGCGAACCATGCTCATTGTAGTTCCTCCGCACTTGGCAGCATACCGGTTCCAACGACTGCATATGCGTCTCTCTTAATAAGCGCGTAGTGCTTTTCGAAAGCTACATACCAGATAATAATTCCCACAAGCATGTTTAAGCCAGCAGCCATTAATCCTTCATGGAGAGAAGATGCAAAGCCTGTAATTATTAATGCGATGGCACCCTTTTCAACAGCAAGCATAAGGGTTCTGTCCTGTTTTTCATCAGGGCCCAGGCTAGCATTGAATGGGTGAAGAATTCCCATACCGCCTATTATAAAGATCAGTGCAATGTATCCGGTTGCTATTACGTTTTGAATAACTGCAGCATAATCAAAGGACCCGGCAATGACCACACTCAGACCGAGAATTACAAGGGTACCTGCACATGAGATTTCTACCATCGCCTGTTCCATAATAGGTATACCCATGCCAATTACCCTGTTTGAGAGAGCACCAATAACACCACCTATAATTGCTGCTACAATGAAAGCAACAATCGGCCCTGCAATGCCTCCTACTGCAAGCCCGAAGAGAGCTGCTATAATACCCATACCGAGGGATAGCATACCAATTGATGGGACACCTGTACCAAGCCCGTAGCTTGCAACACGGCGAACTGCATCAGCACCCCAGACCGTTGCACAGATTGCTCCAATACCTCCAAAGAAGGAATATGCTGGAGGCGCAAAGTGACCGAGGTAAATCCCAGCAAGACCGCCGACTATACCTAAAGCCATTATTGTTTGCGGAGGATATCCGCCTTTGGCTTCTCCTGATCCACCTGCAGACATTTTAGATACCTCCGAGCTGTGCGATTGCAATTACCGCCACGAAAGCACACAGTATTGTTGCTATGAGGGAGGAAATTACCGCTTTCGGCCATTTTTTAAATTTCGGGTCGTGGAACCCTTCAATTGTACC
>DUGT01000193.1:5813-6879 GCA_013331275.1 Methanosarcina sp.
ATTGTACCTCCTATGTTATAGGAAGGAATTACAGAGTTCACGAAGAATATGCCTATTGCAAATATTGCTGCAACTGCTACAAGCGAGTTTCCTGTAACCGTATTGGCAACTGTAGAACCCTGCATCCCCACGCTCTTACCCACTTCAATGAGTGAATAATAAACAAGGGAACCTCCGATTCCACCAAGAGCAGCGCCGATGACTCCGCTCACGAAACTGACTGTTGGAAGCCCATGTCCTTCAGTACCCTGAGATACATAAAGGTCCTGCCTGTACTTTGTAAAAGGATCATACTTTACTTTTGCGGAAGAAGGCACACAGCCTACACCGTAGACATAGACCCAGGTACCCACGATCATGGTCACAGCGAGCATGATCATTGCACCAACTGCGCCTGAGGCGAGAATCAGGGGAAGGCTTTCTGTTACGTTCATCATGAAGCCTGCACTCACAAGCCCTGTCAGACCTGCGCCTGCTGCCAGCTGCACGGTACCAGTACCGATACCTGTTGCCTGAGCCATAGCTGCAGGTGCACCACCTACAGGAATGAAGTGAACACTCCCGGAAATCAGAACACCACCGATTGTGATAAGGGCCATCCAGATAATGTTTCCTAAAATAATATCCATCATGCGGAAGCCTCCTCAGTCTTGTCTTCCTTGTATGGTCCGAATTCCTTGCGAGCTTTTACTTCGATCTTCCAGTTCCAGATAATTAAAATAAGGACAATTACGACACCTGCAATAACAGAAAGCCATCCCATGGTCAGGCCTTTTGCAGGATCAAAAATAGTTGTTACCCAGCTTCCCAGGAATACGGTCATACCAAAAGCAAGCCCTGTGACAGGACCTCCGAACTTGGCACAGAACCAGGAGTTGTCGAACCCATCCCTGAGCCCGGATTCGGCATATCTTACAATGTTTCCTGAGTTCGAAGCGTTCAGCCCTGATCCAAACTCAAATTGCTGGAATTCACGCTCTCCACCGTAATGGACGTCGCCTGTTGACGACCCGATTGCACCTACTGTGATACCCCAGATAAAAGCCAGCATAGTTAGCGGGAAGGG
>DUGT01000025.1:0-142 GCA_013331275.1 Methanosarcina sp.
CCCTTGCAAATTTTGCAAGGGAGAACCTGAGAAAGACAGGATATAAGAATGTTACAGTGCTGCTTGAGGACGGTTCAATGGGTTATTCTTAGTATGCCCCTTATGACAGGATAGCTGTGACATGTGCAGCTCCTTATATTCC
>DUGT01000025.1:301-515 GCA_013331275.1 Methanosarcina sp.
CCTTATATTCCTGAACCTTTGCTGGAACAGTTGAAGCCTGGAGGCATAATGCTTATTCCTGTGGGGGATTATTCTCAAGAACTTTATAAAATTAAAAAAGACAGCAAGGGGCATATATATAAAAAGAGAAAAGGTGGGGTTGTTTTTGTACCCCTGATTGGTAAACATGGCTTCCGAAAAAGCCTTGAATGCTAAAAACTCTGAATTTCTAATA
>DUGT01000025.1:758-3089 GCA_013331275.1 Methanosarcina sp.
CTCTGAATTTCTGATAGTTCTACCCTTAACTTATAATAGTTCAACCCTAAACTCCTCTAATTATTTCCTTGAGGTAAAAACCAGGCTGAAAGTTCTGATAAAAGAAGCCAATTCCGATCTTCAAGTAATATTTTTAATATATTTTAAAGAATTAAATTAAGTATTAATAAGTTTAAAATCATCTAATAAATATGGACATCGACAATTATGAGGATTTTGAGGAAATTCGAGTCAAGGATGTCTATATAGTCGATGTTTTTACAGATCCGACTCCTATAGTGCTTCTTGAAGATTTGCAGGGAAATATGCTACCTATATATATAGGGCATCTCGAAGCTCTCTCAATAGGAAACGTAATTAAAAAGGTTTCTCCGCCCAGACCTCTGGCTCATGATCTTATGCTCAATATTTTCGACAGGCTCGATATAAAAATCGAGGGAGCCTTGATTGATGAAAAAGTGGATAAAATCTATTATGCCAGGCTCCTGATAAGAAAGGATAACAGTATCATGCAGTTTGACGCAAGGCCAAGCGATTGCATTGCCCTTGCCTTGCGTGTTGGAGCTCCAATAAGAGTTAGAAAAAATGTGCTTGAAAGTTCCGAAGTCGAGATGTCAAGGCTTGAAGGTGCCCGGGTGATGAATATTTTCGGCTAGATTGGAACATGTAGATTTCATGTGTAGATTCCTTTCATGAGCTGTTAACTTTCATTTACTTTTGCTTATCTTTGCTTACCTTAATTTACCTTCATTTACTTTCATTTACCTTCGTTTACGTTCATTTACCGTCACTTATTTTCACTTATCTTCTCTTAATCCTGCTTTTAAGGCTATAAAATTAGTTTTGGAAAAAACCAGTTTTGGAATTATGTTTAGTGATTTTTAGGCATTTCCCTTTCCTTTGAAAAGATTTAAATTTAAATATTCTTTAGAGCTTATTATCCACGACTATCATTGATCTGTAAGCTTCTGTCGGGTACAGAAGGACTATTTTTGATAGAGACTGCTGTCTAATACTGCCATTGATCTAGTACTGCCGCTAATCCAGGAATGGAACTAAGACTGTTATTGGCTTAATTTCAACAAGCTTTTAATAAAAGTTTAATTTATTATCCCATAGATGCTCACCAAAAGAATTATACCATGCCTTGATGTGACCCTTGACAGAGCAGGTGGCTGTGTTGTTAAAGGGGTTGAGTTCGTGGACCTGAAAGAGGCCGGAGATCCTGTGGAACTCGCCAAGCGCTATAATGAAGAAGGCGCAGACGAACTTGTTTTTCTGGACATTACAGCTTCGGCTCACGGCAGGAAAACTATGATCGATGTGATCGAAAGGACTGCAGATGAGGTTTTCATTCCTCTTACGATTGGAGGAGGAATAAACTCCATTGATGCGATTCGCCAGATTCTTCGGGCTGGCGCAGATAAGGTCTCAGTTAACACCTCTGCAGTCAAGAATCCTGATTTCATCAAAGAGTCATCAGATATATTTGGAGCCCAGTGTATTGTCACTGCGATTGACTGCAAGCGAAACACCGACATAAAGAACAACCCCGACAAAACTATTCTGGAGCTCGAGGACGGAACACCTGCCTGGTATGAGGTTGTAATTTACGGAGGCCGGGAAGCTACGGGAATTGATGCCGTGCAGTGGGCAAGAAGAGCAGAAGAGCTTGGTTCTGGAGAAATCCTGCTCACAAGCATGGATCGGGACGGAACATGTGCCGGTTATGACTTGCCAATCACAAAAAAGCTCTCCGAAGAGCTTGATATCCCGATAATAGCTTCAGGAGGTGTCGGAAACCCTCAGCACATTTATGAAGGATTTTCAATTGGAAAAGCCGATGCCGCCCTTGCAGCAAGTATTTTCCACTTTAGGGAATACTCGATTAAAGAAGTTAAAGAATATCTTAGGGAAAGAGAAATTCCTGTAAGGCTCTAAATTGAAAAGAATAGAAACGGAGAGGAGTGGGGAAGAATAATGGAAATCTCAGAATTTCAGAGATTGATGTCCGAGTTGTATGCGCATAATGACAGAAAGAGAGGAGGGAAGGCTACCATGCTCTGGCTGGTTGAGGAAATTGGAGAACTTGCCGAAGCCATTCGCAGGGAAGAGTCAGAAAATATAGAAGAGGAACTTGCAGATTGTTTTGCATGGATCGGGGCACTTTCCAATCTTTACGGCGTGAACCTCGAAGAAGCCTTCCTCAAGAAGTATCCTGGCATATGTCCCACCTGCAAACAGAAGCCCTGTATATGTACGGATTGAGTACGGTAAACGTATCTTGTTTGAAGAGCCTGATTTTTCAGAAGGCCTATTTTTAGAGGACTA
>DUGT01000025.1:3292-12549 GCA_013331275.1 Methanosarcina sp.
AGAAGGCTTATTTTCAGAAGGCTTATTTTCAAAACTCGGTCTCCATATCTTGGTTGCCCCGGCTTTTGTTCTTTCGGAAGTTTTTTTCATATTATCTTTCATATATTTTGAGATACTTTTTTATTTCTTAGAGGCAATTTCTTATGTGGAATTCTTATATGGATTCTCCATTATCGGGGGATATATATGTCAGAAGCCGACACCATGGAACTTCTTGAGGGTTTGCAGTTGAAGATTCTTAACAACACTGATGAGGATCTTGTGCTCCAAGCTGAGAAAATTGAGAAAGGGAAATTCAAAAAAGGTCACCAGGCTCCAACTAAAATTGAATCTTATGAAGAAAAGAGCTTTGAGCTCGTTGCATGCGAAGGGAGCTGTGAAGGTGGAGCGGACATTGAAGGCTGGGTTAAGTACGGGCTGGGGTGTACTGAAGGGTACTGTAAAATACACTTCAGATACGTGGGAAAAACAGATAAACTCGGCTACTCCTGTGAATGCCACATGCATGATGGAAAGATGCTCTGCGAGGCTTCAAAAGATGAGAAAGCCGGGAGAACTGTGAGCTGTATAATAGGGCCAAAGGCATAAACCCAAAAGAAATGCTTATTTGACTTGCCCGATAACACTTTTAATTCATAGCTTCTTTTTTATTTTGGCTATGCTACAAACCCTGGTTGTAACTTAATATTTTCTAGCAGAGCAAACAAAAATGTTCTGCTAGTTTACCCAAAAACGCGGTAATCTATAATTAGTCGTCTGTAGAACAGATTACATAAAATTTTTCAAATAGCTTTTGAAGTCTGTAGAAAAAGAGACCGGATTAGATGCCTCATTTTTAGTTTTTCCTTCAATAACTGCTTTTGTCATAAGTGCAAGATTTTTTGCCCCATCTTTTGAGAACCCTGCCTGTATCAGTGTACTTTCCCATTCTTCAGGTAGCACCTGCTGTAAAATAACGTTTCTATTTAATACCTCTCCAAGTATCTTTGCTATATCTAAAGAACTGTAAGCGTGGGGTCCGGTTATCTCATATATTCTTTTCTTTGGGATTTTACAAACCATTACCTCTGACAAAAATTCTGCAACATCGGGAGGAGCAATCATAGGCACCTTCATCTCAGGTGGGAAAAAAGTTGGCAGTATTCCATGTTCCTTAACCAATTCTAAATATCCAAGCCAATTACTAAAATAATAAGAAGGTCGGACAAAAACCTGTTCGATTTCAAGATCCGAAAATGCGTGTTCCAGCATATAAGATGCCATCAGATTACCTGTTCCAGATTCGTGCTGTGCCCCATTAGATGACAAACCAACAATTTTAGTGATGCCGGATGCTAAAATAGCCTCTCTATAATTATTTATAATCGTTTTAGTTTCGCTTATAAAATCTTGAGACTCAGGATTTTCAGGTGTTAATAGAAAAGCTAAACTTCCCCCTTGAAAGGCTTTTTTTAAGGCTTCTACATCAAAGTAATCTGCAATACTAATCTCAATTCCCTTACTTCTCAATCCCTCTGCTTTAGAACCATTTCGAACAACAGCTCTTACGGATTGACCTCTCTTTATAAGATTATCAACAAGCATTGAGCCTATCTGTCCTGTTGCTCCTAATATTATATCCATTTTATAATCCCATCCATATAACGAATTTGAATTAAATTCAGTATTATTAACCCAATAATGTAAAGTCTGTTAGATATCCCTTAAATTTATAAGTCATTAATGATGATTTCACTGTTTTAAAAGCTTATTTGCTTATAAGCTATAGGACTATTTTCACACTATTCAGTTATTCCATGCAAGAAATTATAAAAATACACTGTAGATAAGCTGTAGGTACACAATAAAATCTCCTTATAAAGCCTCTCTCAACTTGCTATAATAGGAATTGCCATGCTGTAGTTCTTTCTTACAATCTAAGTTTCAGGTTTCCAGGAAAGGGAGAGGATGCCAAAGTTTAATTAAGGGCAGGCTCTCTAATCCTTTCGATGAAGCCTGAAAAACCGGAACTGCTTGCCCCGGCAGGAGGCATGGAAGCTTTTATTGCAGCCGTAGAAAATGGGGCAGATGCCGTGTACCTTGGAGCTCGGGCTTTCAGTGCTCGGGGGTATGCCTCTAATTTTTCAGAGAAAGAGCTTGAAGAGGCCATTGATTATGCTCATCTGAGAGGCGTGAAAGTATACGTAACTGTTAACACGCTACTCAAGGAAGACGAAATAGAAAACGCTCTCAAGCTGCTTTCCTGGCTAAGAAACATCGGGACCGATGCAATCATAATTCAAGATCTGGGGCTTATATCGCTTGCAAGAAAATATCTGCCTGACCTCCCGCTGCACGCGAGTACCCAAATGACTTTGCATAATAGTAAAGGAGTTGAACTTGCAAAAACAATGGGAATAGAGAGGGTAGTTCTCTCAAGGGAGTGCTCGCTTGAAGAGATAATAAAAATTAAAGAGAAAACAGGGACTGAAATTGAGGTTTTCATACATGGGGCTCTCTGTATTTCCTATTCCGGTCAGTGCCTTCTGAGCAGCCTTATAGGGGGAAGAAGTGGAAACCGGGGATTCTGTGCCCAGCCGTGTCGCAAAAAATACAGGCTGTACTGCGAAGAAAAGCAAGTAAAAACAACAGGCAGCTATCTCTTAAGCCCGAAAGACCTTAATACGACTTCAGGACTGGGAGCCCTTATAGAAGCCAGGATTGAATCTTTCAAAATCGAAGGGCGGATGAAAAGGCCGGAATATGTTGCAGGTGTCGTCAGGATTTACCGCCGCCTTATTGACAGGTATATTGAAAATCCCGCAGAATATTATGTTTCCGAAGAAGAGCAGGAAATACTTACCCAGCTCTTTAACAGGGGTTTTACTAAGGGTTACTTTTTTGAAAATCCACGCTGGAAGCTCATGAGTCGAGAGAATCCCCACAACCGTGGAGTTCCGGCAGGTACGGTTACAGGGTATGACAGGCATTCAAACCGTATCCGGGTAAAACTTTCTCGGCCTCTTCGTCTCGGAGATGGGATAATGGTTGAAAATGCAGAGACCAGGCCCGAAGATAAAGGAAAAATCATATCCTCAATGTATGTCGGAAAGGGTTCAGTATATAGTGCAGGGGTGGGAGATACGGTAGAAATTCCTTTTGATTCAAGAGCTCCCTCAGGAAGCACGGTATACAGGACGCATGACAAAAAACTTATGGACTCTCTCAAAAAGGAAAGCGAATTAGGAAGCCTGAGGGCTAAAATCCCTGTGTCTATTACGGCAACCGTTATATCTGGAAGACCTATCGGGCTTGAGATAAGAGACAGGGATGCAAACTCAGTAACAATTGAGTCCGAATATCTGGTTGAGAAAGCTGAAAAGCAGCCAACTTCAAAAGTCCGCATCGAAAAGCAACTTTCAAAATTAGGAAACACTATTTTTGAGGCTGCTGAACTTCATATCACGATGGAAGAAAATATTTTTGTTCCTGTGGGGCAGTTAAACGAGTTGAGGACAAAAGCAGTGGAGCAGCTTGAAAACCTGCGGATTTCCAGGTGGAAGCGTAAACCTCTTGATGTTCTACAGGTCTGCAAATCTGGTGAAAAAGAATCTATAGAAAAGGGACCAGTAGAAAAAGGATTAGAAGGAAAGGGATCAATAGAAAAAGGATTAGAAAGAAAGGAATCAGTAGAAACAGGATTAGAAGGAACGGAATCATTAGATAAGGAATCCGTAGAAAAGGGCTCAGTAGAAAAGGAATCCGTAGAAAATGCAGGCCAAGAAGCCGAAATAACTATTCAAGAGCACCTTTCTATGCATTCCTTGCTCTCGGTTTCCGTTTATTCCCTTGAAGGGCTTAAAGGGGCGCTTGAAGGCGGCGCCGATAGGATTTATTTCGGCGAGGGACTTTTCAGAAGGCCGGAAATAACAGGGCAAGAAGAAGGTTCGGCAAAGGGATCTGAAGCAGTTTTTGAGAAAGCTATTTCAGAGACTCAAAAAGCAGGCAAGGAAATCTATTTGATTACTCCAAAGCTTGTAAAAGACTCCAGAATGGAGTCCATAGAAAAAATCTTCTCTCATGTAAGGAAACTGGGAGCTGATGGGGTCCTTGTTTCAAATTTGGGGATCCTTGGACTCGCAAAAGCCGGAGAAATTCCTTTTATTGCAGACAGTCCTCTGAATATCTTTAACAGCCGTACTTTTGATTTTCTATTGCAGGAAGGGGCTCAAATGGCTGTAATTTCTCCGGAACTGACTCTTGAGGAATTAAAATGTGTTACATCTCATGGGTCTGCAGAATGTATTGTTTACGGCAGGCTTGAACTGATGGAATCAGAACACTGCCTTACAGGCGGGCTTCTCGGAAATAACAATGGGCAATGTAATGCCCCATGCAGGTCAGGAAAGTTTACACTGGTAGATGAGAAAAACTACGAGTTTCCCTTGCTCATGGATTATGAATGCAGGATGCATCTCCTTAACTCAAGATCACTCTGCATGCTTGAGTATCTTCCTGAAATTCTCGAAAGCGGAGTTTCAAGCCTCAGGGTTGAAACTCTGGGAATGGATAATCCGGATGAGATCCGAAAAGTGACCCGAGCTTACAGAAAAGCAATTGATACTTATCTTGAAACCGGGAAAAAGGGGCCGGAAAATTGCGAGAAGCTTGGAAAGGGCTTTACGACCGGACATTATTTCAGGGGTGTACAGTAAAAGCCGGAATTGCCGGAAAAACAGGCTGAAAGGTGAAAAAAATATGGAAAAACTGGAAAAAACGAAGGTTTCGGAAAAAAGAAGCCCAAAAATCTTCTTGTCTGGCTCTATCCGTGGAGGAAGACAACTGCTTGAAACATACAGGTTTATGTTTGACACTCTCGAAGATGCAGGGGCTGAAGTGCTAAGCTGGCACGTTGCAGATCCTGAGCTGGAAAAGACCGAAATGAAAATGACAGAAGAAGAAATCTATGCCAGGGATATGGGTTTGCTTGTAAAAAGTGATGCCCTGATTGCAGAAGTAACAGTGCCGTCCATAGGTGTGGGTTATGAAATCTGTAGAGCCCTTGTACTGGGAATTCCCGTACTATGTGTTTACAGCCCTGATAAAGCAGTCTCGGCAATGGTATTGGGAAATCCAGACCATTTACTTAAGGCAAGAGCTTATCCGGACAAAACTTCACTTAATAAAATTATTACTGAATTTATCCGATCTCTCTGAGAATAAAAACCTGAAGTTATCCTTCTTTTCGAAAGAAACGCCATTGGATGTCCTACCAAACCCTGATTGTAATCTTTATGGCTTATAACCGTATTATAAAACTCGGTGATAATTATAAATAAGTTGAGCCCCTAAGTAGGATTATGGTAGTTGAAATTATAGAAGTTTTAGTACTGATTCTGGCAATCGTAGTGGCCTTTGTCCTGTATAAAGTCCTGAAGACCGCAACCAGCCTTGCAATAAATGCAGTACTTGGGGTCCTAGTCCTTACGGCAGCAAAACTTTTGTTCGGACTTGAAATCGCAATTACCTGGGTAGCAGTTCTTATCTGCGCAATAGGGGGCGTTATAGGAGCGCTTGTTATAATTGTGCTGAATTATCTAAAAATAGCTTTCGTATAAATAAATAAGTAAAAAACTAAGGAAATTAAAGGTACAAGAATACTTTTAATAATACTTTTTTATATAGTTTTTGATAAAATTTTTTTCTAAGTAATTTTTGATAAAACTTCTTTCTAAGTAATTTTTGATAAAACTTTTTTCTAAAAAGTTTTCGATAAAACTTTTTTCTAAATTTTGAGAGAAGGAATTCAAGGTTTCCGAAAGATTCCTTTTATCAGATGTCTCCTGTAAACTGTCCCTCTGAAGTTTTTTTCTTTTATTGCATCTTCCAGCTCTATAATCTCTAAATCCTTGAAAAGGATCCTGACTTCTTCTTTAGTAAAATAGTGGTATATTATTCCATTTTGCCGGGCAAAAGTCTTCTCTTCAAAAGGGATTGAGGGTTCTCCTCCGCAACGCATATCTTTATAGCCGAAGGCCTCAAAGAAGAAAAAACCTCCTTCTTTCAGTATGTGAGTGAGTTCCTTGACAGCAAGTTCCCTTTCTGCTTTGAAGAGGTGCTGGAGTACCCCGTAACAGAGAATTCCGTCAAAAATTCGGGTTTTGAAGGGCAGATCCAGGATACTTGCACCAAGGTGCTCTGCGAACCTGCCACTCCTTGCAAGCTGAGCTCTGGAACCATTAAGGGCTGTTAAAGAAATGTCAATTCCTATTGTGTTATAATGCCTTGCAAGTTCACCAAGGTATCTGCCGTTTCCTGAGCCTGCATCAAGAATCCTGGATTCGGGCAGAAGAAGAGTCTGGAAATCCCGAATAGGGGCTGGCCCACCCCATTTCAGGTGGGTGTATTCTTTGTCCCAGGCCAGAAAATGCTTTTTCGTGGAGCTTGCCTGTGAATCTGCGAGGTTAAAAGTGTCTGTTTTATCCATGTTTGCAATTTATCATGTTTATGCGTTTTTTTCAGGGCTATAATTTGAAGCTTCCTCAAATCTTTCTACCAGGAACTCCTTTTCAAACGAAGATAGGAACCATCCTGCTTTAGGGCCTGAGCTCTGCCCGAGTAATGAAATGTAAATTGCTTTGAAAAGCTCCTTAGGATCAACCTGCGGAGCAGGAGTATCCAGTTTTTCTGCAATCCGCTTGTTCAGTTCGGAACCCTCGTCCTTTGCAGAATAGACCAGCATATGGTATTCTTCTCCACTGATTTCACCTCTGGACTCGATAAGGGCTGCAAATGCTGAAAGAAAGGCTTTCTGAAGCTTGGACAGGGTGGCTGCCTGTACAGGCACCTTTTCTTTAACCTTAAACTTGGCAAAGGGTGGAGCATAGAGTTTTAGCCATTTAGATACATTGTCTACCAGTTCTTTTATACACTTTTTGTCTCCAGTTGAGAAACCTGAACGTTTTACAATTTTCAGGATTCGGTCAAAGTCTCCTCTTGCTACCTGATATATAGTCACCATCTGCTTGAAAGGAATTTCGGATTGGCAAATTCCAGTTGCCCTGGAAAGTTCATACACTCTTCTCTGAAAAGCCCCGAGAGCAGGATCATTTTCCCTGAACTGCGTCCTGAGCCGTTCATATTCGTCTACAAGGGTGAGAAGAGGTTGTCCAGGGTCGAACTGGATGTGTTTTTCAGGTTTTGTGCGGATGATTAGGTAGCGAAGAACTTCAGGAGGCACAACTTCCAGCATGTCTGAAATGGAGACAACTACTCCTGTAGAAGAAGACATTGCCCCTTGCTTTCCAAGCATTATCCACTCATAGACAATTGGATACGGAGGTTCGTGCCCGAAAATTTCTCTTACTATTCTCTTTCCGGTGTCATAAGAACCACCTTTCGAAGCATGGTCCTTTCCGAAAGGTTCGACAGTCACCCCTAAAATTGACCAGCGAGCAGGCCAGTCTACGCGCCAGGTAAGTTTTCCTCCTCCTGCCATAGGTACGGTTCCGGAGTGCCCGCATGCACAGACATAGTCCACGGTTTCGGCTTCCAGGTCAAAGCCCGTTACCTTCGTGGTTGTGATCCTTCCGCATTGATTGCATCTGGGATTGAAAGGGCTCCAATCAGGAGCTACAGTTTTTCCCGATACTTCTTCCAGGATTTTTGCTATGGTATCTCTTTTAACAAGGGCAGTTTTTATTGCTTCAGTGTATTTACCTGTCTTGTACATCTCATCTGCCCTGTAAACCTGAGGATTAATTCCAAGTCGTCTGAGAGCTTCCAGGAAAGGTTTCAAGAAATGCTCGGCATAGTTTGCACAGTCTCCGCAGGGACAGGGAATTTCGGAGATCGGCTTTCCCACATGTTCGACATAACTCTCGGGAAGGAATGGGTAAACCTTGCGCAGGGGATCATAATTGTCAGCAATATAGATAAAGTTGGCATCTGCTCCTTTATCAATTAGAGCCCTATAAACAGCATCTGCAGTCACGACTTCTCTCATGTTGCCTATATGGATGTGTCCAGATGGAGTAATACCTGTAGCAACAAGATGTTTGTCGTTCTTTTTTAGCACGTCTTCTGCTATGACGTCTGCCCAATGAATTGTGTCAGCCATATTTCTCACCAGAATCAAGCCTTTCAAACAACCCTTTTGAAACAACCCTTTTGAAAAAAAGCTTGACCGAAAAGCCCATCAATGATATGATCGGCGTGATCGCAACCCTTTTTTCAAAAGGGTTGGTAGAAACCCGTTGGAAAACTATTAATCTCTGGATAATTATCGCAAGCCTTTTTAAAAGGGTTTAAGCGAAAAACTTTGAGTTCCCTGCATAATTATCATTTCAACTAATAAACTTTGGGCTTGAAAGCATAAACTTTGAGCTGGAAGGCAAAGAGCTGGAACTTGTTTATGTTTTGCTTCTTTTGACGATACAAGATATAAATGAAATCTAAGAGGAAACCTAAGTGTAAAAAATAAAAAAAGGAGAAAATCAATGGAGGTTCAAAGGCAAATTAACTCAGAAGTCTGCAGATTTACGGAGATTTAATATGGCACCTTATTGAGCAAATCAAGTAAACTTGACTTGTCAATAAATAATAGCACGTAAAAATATATAAATATTTCGAAATGGGTTGAGTACGGATAACAATCTTATCAATAATAGAACAAGCTAGATGAAAACAAACAAAATTTATGGGATCATATAAAAATAGTACAGAAGAATCAAAAATTTGTGAAGCTCAAGAAATTGGGATAGCATTGTTTACAACATCCTTGTTTGCCATTGTCTGCGGAAAGTATGGAAAAATCAACAATAAAAAGGATGTTAAATGTTTACTATCAATATTTTTGTAGTTTCAACAACTTCATGAGTAAATGTAAATTCTGTCAGTGTAACTCTGCCAGTGTGACTCTGCCATTTACAGCACAGATACCTCCAAGATATAGCTCTACACAGTAGATTACAGTTGAGAATTCGCTGGTGTGTGCCAGAAAATGAGTAAAATCTATAAAAATAAAGTGACAGCAGGGACGGTGGTCGCTATTTTCCAAGGAAGAACTTTTCGGACCTGCCTGAGTGGTTTGATGGTCGTTTTTCTGCTGTTTTTAGCAGGTCCGGTTTTGTCTAGTTTGGATCTTGTTTATCCCTGCTGTGGAGGAACATTCAGGCTGCTGCCTGAGTTTTTTCTTAAGCTATCTGCTTTCTGAACATGTTGCAGGAATTAATTTTAATATCAAGCAACTTTTCAATATTCATCTTTGCAGCAATACC
>DUGT01000029.1:0-2269 GCA_013331275.1 Methanosarcina sp.
TTTTGCTTTTTTATGGGATATAACCATACTTGAGATTTCTGTCACAGAGAGCCTCCGGATAGAATGAATACAGGAATAGAGTAATAATATAAGGAGTTATAAATTAAACTTTGTCCGCAACTCCTAAGCCTTTTTTCACAAACGAATTTTGTTTACGTATTATTTTATTTAAAGCTTCCATTTGCAGAATATTTTGATTCAGGTCATCTTTTTATCTGTCGGAATTTTCCAGGTAGCCTGAAATTATTGCGTATGCTCTTTCAGCGGCTTTTTCGTAAGACTCAGAGAAACCATTCCATACGGCTTCGTTTTCCAGAATTTTCCAGAGAATTGCCTTTCTCTGCCTCTGTTCTGCTACATGCTGCTTGAGGTAACTCCTGAGCTCATCCTGAAGTCGGATCATATCGGAATATGCAGGAGTTATCACACTTTCAATTTGCTTGCGAGTATATTTTGAGACTGCAGGACTGTGCCCGAGAGTGGAAATACCGATTACAAGGTCTCCCCTTTTTATCACTGATGGAATTACTACACTACCTAAAGTGTCTACCTGATTAATCAAAATATCGCTTTCCTCTGCAATATCAGCAATCTTCCGGTTAAGGTCGAAACTGCTGGTTGCAGGAATGACAAGAAAAGCCCCTGAGATGATTTCCCTCAGTTTGGAGTCCTCTGCTGCCGCAAGGTCAAGCCTTGAAAGACAGATCTGCCCTGATGCCTCAAGTTCCTTCAGCCTTTCGGAAAAGTCGAGGCTGACGACAATAGTGTCCGCACAGCCACAGAAAAGTTCGGCTTTACGTTCCCCGACAGACCCACCTCCGAAAATCACTATTTTTCTGCCTGAAAGGTCAAGCATGAGGGGGAGAAAATTATTTTTTTCAGCCATTTTTAGGGACCTCAAAATATAAAAGTAATTAGTTAAAACACATAATTAATACTTATTTAATACCTAAAGCCTGACTCCTGTTTTCTTGAACTCTTTTTCGCTGAAGAAGAGGGTGTAGTCTTTAATTCCTGTAGCTTCCGAAATCTTCTCAGCTACTTTTTCGCAATCTTCGGGGTTATAGGAATGGACCATTGTAAACAGATTATACTGCCAGTCAGGATAACGGGGGCGTTCATAACAGTGCGTAACTTCGGGAAATTCAGCCATGATATTCCCTACCGTTTCGATCTGCTCATCGGGAACATTCCAGACACACATTGCATTGGCTTTTATGCCTATGGCTCTGTGCCCGATTGAAGCCGCAAAGCGACGGATTTTCCCAGCTTTCTGGAGATTTTTAAGTCTGTCAACGATCTCCTGTTCACTGATTCCAAGTTCAGAAGCAAACTCTTTGAAAGGAGAATGAGTGATAGGAATTCCATCTTGCACGAGTTTTAACAGTTTTACATCCGTTTTATCCATAATTTCACCTGATATCAAACTTTACCTGAATCTTAAACAGATGCTTTGTAGGAAGATCAAGCAGAGGACAGCCAGTTTTCTCCCGAATTTCGTCGAGAATCCTCTCAAGCCTGTTTTTATTTGGAGCCGAAAGCGTAAACCAGAGATTATATTGTGCAGCACTTCTGAGATAATTATGGGAAACTTCAGGATACTCGTTGATAAAAATAGCAATCTCCTCTATGCGGGACTCCGGCACCTTCAGGGCTACAAGAGTACTTACGCCCCCCATATTTCTCGTGCTGAGGACAGGGCCTACCCTTCTTACTGCCCCTTTCCTGTTAAGTTCTCGAAGCCTTTCAATGACTTCGGTTTCCGGAAGTCCGAGAGTCTCGCCTAACCTTGCAAAAGGTTCGACTTCGAGAGGGATTTCCTGCTGGATAAGGTTGAGGATTCTTTTGTCCGTCTCATCAAGTTCTATTTCCGGAACTTCCTCGCCACAAGAATCCATATCACAGGAAAAAATGGCAGCCTCTTTTCGGAGTTGATCTTTTAAGTTATCAATGTCAGTCATCTCGATCACGATCACTTTTTTCCGGGTCTGTATATGCAGTAAGGCTCTTCTTCGAGATAGTCACCTGTAGCAGCATAGGCTCTTGCCCTGCAGCCAGCACAAACTTTTTTGTATTCGCAGATCCCGCACTTTCCTTTAAGCTCTTCGGGATCTCTTAATTTTCTGAAGACCTCGGAATTTTCCCAGATATCCCTGAAGGATTGTTCCCTTATATTCCCGGCAAGCACAGGCAGGTACCCGCAAGGGAAGACTTTACCCACACTTGATATGAAACAGAAACCTGTACCTCCGAGGCAGCCTTTTGTCAT
>DUGT01000029.1:2550-2735 GCA_013331275.1 Methanosarcina sp.
TCATCGGATTCTTCTCCCCTTCCTGTAGGTACAAGGAAAAAGACATGATATGCAACTGCACCAAGTTCCTTTGCAATCTCAAAAGTTTTATGGATTTCATCAAGGTTGCGTTTTGAGACCGTAGTATTGATTTGGAAAGGAAAATCGGTTCTTCTGAGGACCTCAATGCCTGCAAGCGTTCTTTC
>DUGT01000029.1:2919-3071 GCA_013331275.1 Methanosarcina sp.
ATGCCCCTGAAATTGTCATGTGTCTCTGCAGTTGCTCCGTCAATACTAATGCTGAGCCTCTGCACTCCGGCAGCTCTTAGTTTCTCCACAATTTCAGGTGTAAGAAGAGTCCCGTTTGTTGCAAGCACGACTCGAAGTCCGGCATCAGTGCC
>DUGT01000141.1:0-2480 GCA_013331275.1 Methanosarcina sp.
TTTGAAGTTGCCTCTCCCACTTTCTGGACAGTTATGGAATTCTTACTCGAGAGGCCCATTGGCACCTCGTCCACACCCCTGACCCAGACCATTACAAATTGGCCGGGCTTCATGGTCTCAAACTGGAAATCAAAGAAGAAAGTCCTTACCGAGGGGGACTCTTCATCTATCCTTGTTATTGTAGCATTAAGAGGAAGCATCAGACCATCTCATGGGAAAGTCCTATTAATTCTTTTACATCCGAATATCCTTTCCTCTGCAGGAAAGTTTCGATACCTTTACTGATTTCAGAGAAGATATCAAGTCTGTCATAAACAGCCGATCCGACCTGGACAGCTGCAGCTCCCGCCATCATCATTTCTACCGCATCCTGCCAGGAGGACACTCCTCCTACCCCAATTACAGGGATCTCTAGGGCCGTATAGAGGTCATAAACACATTTGACAGCTACGGGTTTGACGGCTTTTCCTGAAAGCCCGCCTGAACGGTTTCCCAGGACAGGATATCCTGACTCGATATCTATAGCCATCCCTTTTAAGGTATTAATTGCAACAACCGCATCTGCGCCTCCGGATTCAGCCGCACTACCGATGCAGGTAATGTCAGAAACATTAGGGGTAAGCTTAACCCATACAGGCACATTTACCGTTTCTTTTACTGCGGCTGTAATTGCCTCTACAAGGCAGGGGTTAGAGCCGACTGCAGCTCCGTATCCTTCTGCATGCGGGCAGCTTACATTAAGCTCAAAAGCATCGGGTTTCGCAGGGAGCAGGCCTTCGGCAACTTCCTTAAACTCGGCAGGGTTTCCACCGAATATGCTTGCAATCACCGGGACTCCTGAGTCCTTTTTTGCAATATCGAGTTCCTGGAGAAAGTTGGGATAGGAAGGATTCGGAAGTCCCATAGCATTTAGAAATCCGCATTCAAACTTGACCATGCTCGGGTTGGGATGCCCGGTTTTAGGCATGGGACCTATGGATTTGCTTACAACGCCACCTGCTCCTCCTTCACATGCAACCCTGCACAGCGATGCTCCGGTTGTGCCAAGTATTCCGGCTGCAAGAATGGTCGGATTTTTAAGTTTAAGTCCTGTAAGAGTATACATAGCTGGCTTCCTTTCTGCCCTGTTATATGATTTGCCTTATCATTTTGTGTTATCATTCGTACAAACCATCTGAGTCGCACGAATCTCTGGAAAGCTTCAGGAGCGCTTCTTCAGCAAGTCTCTTTCCACCCATCTGTACAAGTCTGCTTCCAAGTTCCCTAGCTTTTTCAATTCCTCCTGCCATAGGAATAAATTCGTTTATGCCGACAGTTTCTTCTCCGTCAAGGGAAAGGACCTCTGCCCGCACATGGATTTCTTTTCGGTCAGGCTTAATTTCGGCATAAGAACCTATAGGAGTAGTGCAGCCTCCTCCAAGTTCGGAAATCAGGATGCGCTCAATTTCGGTGGCAATCCGGCTGTCGGTATGGTCAAGCCTGGAAACTGCAGCTTCAGCCTCAGTGTCTGCCCTTGTGACAACTGCAACTGTACCTTGATTTGGAGACGGGCAGAAGAAATCGGGAGAAAGAATTTCTCCTTCAAGTTCCCAGCCCAGGCGTTCAAGCCCTGCCTTGGCAAGCAAAATACCATCATATTTTCCTTCTTTAAGCTTCCTGAGCCTTGTATCTATATTGCCCCTTAAATCCTGTGTAATAAGGTCAGGCCTGTAGCGCTTGATCTGAGCCGCCCTCCTCAGGGAACTGGTACCTATAATGGACTGTTCAGGTAGCTCATCCAGAGGTGTCCCGTCATAAGTCAGCAGGATATCAAATGGGGTATCCCGCTTCAGAACAGCTGCGGTTGGAAGGGTAGGTGGGCGAATTGTTGGCATGTCTTTCATGGAGTGCACAGCGATATCTATTTCTCCTGCAAGCATAACTTCGTCCAGTTCCCTGACAAAAGCCCCAACTCCACTCGATACTGCATGCAGAGGCCTATCAGTAAATCGGTCTCCACTGGTTTTTATAATTTTCAAGCTGGTTTCAACGCCCTGTGCTTTCAAAAGGCGTGCAACATTCTCGGCCTGGGCAAGTGCAAGCTGACTGCCCCGCGTACCTATGATCATATTAAGTCCTCGTTTTCAAAGATGCAAATCTGCTTAAAATAAATCCACTTAAAGATTTTCAGTGTATGCTTTAAGGGTTTTTTCGATATCTTCTTCGCTGTGAGCTGCAGAGACGAAATTTGTTTCAAACTGTGAAGGAGGGAGGAAAATTCCGCTTGCGAGCATTCTGTGGAAGAAAGCAAGGTAACCCTCCTTATCGCACTTCAAGGCTTCCTGGTAGTTATGAGGTTCGGCTCCAAAGAAAATCTTGAACATTGAAGCAATTCCACATACGCTGTAATCAAGTCCTTCGTCCTCAACGATTTCTGCAAGTACAGCCCGTATGTAATCGCCTTTCGAATTGACTTTTTCGTGGATCTTTTCCTGTTCCAG
>DUGT01000141.1:2585-4455 GCA_013331275.1 Methanosarcina sp.
TCGTGGATCTTTTCCTGTTCCAGGTAGTCAAGCACTGCAATGCCCGCAGCCACGGAGCAGGGGCTTCCGCTGAAAGTTCCTGCCTGGTAGACCGCTCCGGATGGTGAGATCATTTCCATGATTTCACGCCTGCCTCCAAAAACTCCAATAGGCAGCCCACCGCCCACGATTTTTCCAAGAGTGGTCATGTCAGGTACAACTCCGAAGTATTCCTGTGCTCCTCCCATTGCGAGCCTGAATCCGGTAATAACCTCATCGAATATGAGAAGCACGTCGTTTTCCAGGGTAAGTTTCCTGAGTTCTTCCAGGTATCCGGGAAGGGGAGTTATCGGACCTATGTTTCCGAGTACTGGCTCGATGATGACCGCAGCCAGCTCGTTCCTGTTCTTCTCCACAAGCTCGGACATTGCTTTAATATCATTATAAGGAGCTTGCAGGGTATATTTCGTGAAATCTGCAGGTATTCCAAGTGAATCCGGCTCTCCGAGAGTTGTAGCTCCTGACCCGGCTTTTACCAGAACCGCATCATGAGCCCCGTGAAATCCGCCTTCAATTTTGATGAATTTGTTTCTTCCAGTAAAGCCGCGTGCAAGCCGAAGGGCACTCATCGTGGCTTCAGTGCCTGTGGATACGAAGCGGAGCATGTCGATACTGGGATAATAACCTGCAATTTTCTCTGCAAGGGTTACCTCAAGCTCGGTAGGGGTTCCGTAGAGCCATCCTTTATCGAGCTGGGCCTTAATAGCTTCTTTTATTACAGGATGATTGTGCCCAAGAAGAGCAGGACCGTAAGCCAGACAGTAATCTATGTATTCGTTTCCGTCAAGATCCTTTATTTTTGAACCGTTAGCTGATGCCGTATAGAACGGATAGGGTTTTATTGCGCGTACAGGGCTGCTTACCCCACCAGGAATGAGGGTCTTTGCTTTCTCATACATCTGTCTGGACTTCTCAAGTGTTACCTCAGATATCATGGAAATCTCACCGGATTGGACTGAAAATCTATAAATTATTTAGAAATTTAAGTTAATTTCTGGATTAAATTTAAGTTGCACATAGAACTGAGTTTATACTGAACAGAATTATGTTTTATACGAATAGAATTATGTTTTATACGAACAAAATTATGTTTTATACGAACAAAATTATGTTTTATACGAACAGAGTTATGTTGAATTATGTTAATATTGAATATATTTTATATATTTATTGGCACTTTATGTTAAGGTGCTTTACACCTTACTTTATTTACTTTCTATCTTATAACAGCGCCTCCCTCTATTAAGCAGTTATTGATGAACTTGATAGGCTCGTAAGTAGAGGGCAATAGGCTTGAAAGACAGAAAGGTGGAATAAGGAAAAAAATGGAACAAATCTGAAAAAGAAGGAGCGCCTGAAAAAGAAGCACTTACTTCAACATACGCGCAGCATCTTTTGCAAAGTAGGTAATGATAATATCGGCTCCTGCCCTTTTGATTGAGATGAGGGATTCGTAAATTGCTTTCTTTTCATCAAGCCAGCCATTAGCTGCAGCGGCTTTGATCATGGAGTATTCTCCACTTACATTGTATGCAGCAGTTGGCATTCCATAGTCCGTCTTAACCCTGTAGATAATATCAAGGTAAGGAAGAGCCGGCTTCACAATTATTATGTCTGCACCTTCAGCTACATCAAGAGTTACTTCCCTGAGAGCCTCATTGCCGTTTGCAGGGTCCATTTGATAGGTAGAACGGTCTCCGAAAGAATATCCTGACTCAGCGGCTTCCCTGAAAGGCCCGTAGAAACACGAATGATATTTTGCGGCATAGGACATGATCGGAATATTCTCAAATCCGTTCATATCAAGTGCTTGTCTTATGGCTTCTACCAT
>DUGT01000141.1:4617-6406 GCA_013331275.1 Methanosarcina sp.
GTAGGATCATTCAGGATTTCTTTCGTTTCGAAATCAACAATTCCGCAGTGGCCATGGCTTGTGTATTCACACATACAGACATCCGTGATCACAACAAGTTCGTCTCCAAGCTCAGCTTTGATTCTCCTGACAGCTTCCTGGACAACATCGGTTTCCCCGTACGAAGAACTGCCTTCCGCGTCCTTAAATGCAGGAACTCCGAAAATGATCACCGCCGGAATTCCAAGGTCTGCAATCTCTTTTGCCTCATTTGCAACCTCGGAGAGAGGAATATTGTATATTCCAGGCATGGAAGGAATTTCAACAGCAGAATCGATAGTCTCATTCACAAAAATAGGCTGAACAAGGTCGTCTACGGATAAGGTAGTTTCACGCACAAGGTTCCTGATCTTTCCTTTTCTCAATCGTCTTAACCTGACATCTGGAAACATTTGATCACTTCTCTGCGAATTATCTGTAAATTATCTGCGAATTACCTGTAAATTACCTGTAAATTACCTGTAAGTTACCTGTAAGTTACCTGTAAATTATCTGCGAATTACCTGTAAATTACCTGTAAATTATCTGTGAATTACCTGTAAATTACCTGTAAATTATCTACGAATTATCTGTAAATAATCTGTGATTATCTGCAAATTTTTGTAACTTCTGATTCTTTTTTATTAGTTACTTTTCTCAGAAATCCTATCTATCCCACTTTCGCAATCGGGTTTTATTTTTTCTACCTTTATCCCGCAGTCGGATTTCATTTTCTCGCAATCAGGTTTCATTTTTTCCACCTTTACTCTGTCTTTTTCGAGGCAGAAGATTCTTGAAACTACATCAAGGAACTCGTCGTTTCCGAGTTCTGCGGCCTGGCGGAGAACTTTGGTAGGCTCGGCAAGAATTTTGTTTGCGATGGAATGAGTGAGGTCGTCAAGCACCTCGGTTTCGATTTTCCCTATAGTATGGTAAGCACAGAGCCTGTTAACTGCTTTTTCCCTTTCTCGTATCCTTACCTCGTAAATTTGCTTGTAAAGGTCGGAAATAATTCTATCGGCTCTCTGGCGTTTGTACTGGAGGTTTAAAAGCTTAATCTCCTCCTGAATTATAGCCTCGGCTTTTTTAGCTTCCTCTTTCCTCATTTTAAGCGTCTTCTCACTGATCACCCTGAGATTGTCAATATTGCACAGTTCCACGTTTTCGAGTTCAGCAACCGATTCCTCGATATCCCTGGGGTTTGCTATATCAATTAAGAGAAGTTTACGGGTTTTATCCCGGTCTTTTATGGCTTTTTCAACTATTTCCCGAGTTAAAATGTAATGAGGAGCACCTGTACCACTAATTACAACATCAGCATTTTTAAGTTGAGTCTGGACATCATTGAGCCTGACTGCGTACCCTCCCAGTTCGTAGGCAATTTCTTCAGCTTTCTTAAAGGTACGGTTAGCAATGTAGATTCCCTCTATATCCTTTTCAGCCAGGGCCTTTGCTACAAGGACTCCTATTTCTCCTGCCCCTATCACGAGCACCGTTTTTCCTGTGAGTCCGTCCAGGATTTCCTCTGCAAGATCCACAGCTGCAGAACCTATGGACACCGACCCTTTATTGATCCGTGTTTCGTTACGGATACGTTTTCCTACCTGAATAGCTTTATCAAAGGCAGTGTCAAGGATTTTTCCTGTCGTTCCCGATTTTTTGGAATAGGCATAGAGTTCCTTTATTTGCCCGAGAATCTGGTCTTCCCCAACAATCATGGATTCAAGCGCACCTGCAAGCCTGAGCAGGTGTTCAAGGGACTCGTCATGCC
>DUGT01000174.1 GCA_013331275.1 Methanosarcina sp.
TTGCGGGCAAGCAGTTTTTTTAAGGGCTTGTGAAAAGGCTTGTAGTACCTAACATTTATGAGTATTCCACTATTATACTAAATAGGGTGCGAGTTACGGTAGAATATCCTGAAAATAAGATCTGGAAGACCGTTCCCGATGTCCAACGGGAAACAGGAAAAGAATCTGAAGGAAATGACGAAGAACCGAAAAAATTAGGTCAAGAAGAGGTTCTGTTTGCTGGAGTTCCGGCCGGTGAAAGCTGTATATCCTGTCTTGAACTGTCTGAGGGACAGCGTAAAAACTTTATCCTGGATATACAGCAGGTTGCAGAAAAGATACTCAAGGCTCATGGGGTTATCAATAAAGTTGCTGATCTTTTAAAGGGAGAATGGCTTCTTAAACTTCAGAAATCCGAGTTTGAGAATCAACTGATTCTTGCAAAATATGGAGAAGAAGTTTCTATAGGGTTTTTTATTTACTCGGATGATATACCTGTTCCTGATCCGAATCTTGTCTTGCTCTCACAGGATGGGTTCTGGTATCCCCAGAGAATAGAGGAAAAATTTGAGGAAACGGTTTCTTCTTTCTTTGCGGGGGCATACGGAGACTATGATTTCCTTAATACTATTCCTGAAAATCTTGAAAAGTTCCAGGTTTTCCAGAGAGATTTTGCGAAAACACTTGAAAGCCAGGATTGGAGCGATCTGGGTATAAAAGTTCTCGAAAAAGTCATGCCAAGAAATTAAGCTATCTTGTAAAGCATCTTATAAAGCTGGTTTCTGTCTTATAAACTGGGTTTATGCCTAGGATTTGACTTTTTTCTATATTGCTCAGGGATATGCCTTTTTTTCTTTTCGACTTCTCAGGGTTCAGCTTTTTTTATATTTTCTCAGTTCTGATCCTGTTTTTTCCCACAGAATATTTAAATCTTGAAAGCATACGCAGTTTCAGATATAACATCAATGTTGTTACTTGCTTTTATTTCAGCTCCTTTCACAATAATCGATTTTCAGAAGGTCTTCTATGTTTTCAATAAATTCCGAATGCATCTTATCAAAGAAATCTGAAGATATCCCTCCTTTCTATGTGATGGAAGTGCTGGAAAGTGCCCAGGCTCTGGAAGCTGAGGGAAAACACATAATCCACCTCGAGGTCGGAGAGCCTGATTTTCCTACGGCTCCGCACATATGTGAAGCTGCCTGTGCTGCTATTGGCCGAGGGTCCACAAAATATACTCACAGCCAGGGACTTCTTTCGCTCAGAGAGGCAATAGTCGAATCTTACCAGCAGAAGTTCGGAGTCGAACTGAGTCCGGACCAGGTTATTGTAACATCTGGCACAAGTCCGGCTCTTTTAATTGTTTTTATGGCTCTGCTTGAGAAAATGGATGAAGTCATAATGTCGAACCCTCATTATGCCTGCTATCCGAATTTCGTGAAATACCTGGGCGGAACTCCTGTCTTTGTTTACACGAGTGAGACAAACGGATTTGCCCTGGAGCCAGAAACGGTAAGGCAGTGCCTGAGCTCGAACACTAAAGCTATTCTGATTAATAGTCCTTCGAATCCTGGAGGACATATTATGCCTCCGGAAAGCTTACAGGGCCTTGCCGAGATCGCGGATGAAAAAGGAATTCCTATTATTTCGGACGAGATCTACCAGGGTTTGATCTATAGTGGGGAAGACCATACTATACTGGAGTACACAAAGAATGCTTTTGTCCTCAATGGCTTTTCCAAATTATATGCTATGACCGGGTGGAGGCTTGGCTATATTATCTGTCCTCCTGAATGCATCCGTGCGATTCAGAAAATTCATCAGAACTTTTTCATCTGTGCCAATTCTTTTGTCCAGGAGGCAGGAATTGCAGCCCTGAAAGGTCCACAGGACCATGTTGCCGAGATGGTTCAGACTTACAACATACGCCGCCAGTACATGTTGAAAAGGCTTATTGGGATGGGTCTTGAAGTCCGTAAAGAGCCGACGGGAGCCTTTTATGTTCTTGCTGATGCTCGCAGGTACGGCAGTGACTCCCTGGAACTTAGCCGTCGTATTCTCAACGAGGCTGGTGTTGCGGTCACACCAGGAATCGATTTCGGAAATGGAGCCGAAGGTTATCTTCGTTTCTCCTATGCCAACAGCATCGAAAATATAAAAGAAGGTATGGACAGGCTGGAAGCCTTTTTGGAAAAAGAGCTTGAAGGATCAGAAATTCTATGATTAATTAAATTAACTGTTTAATTAACCTAATTATTTAATTGACCTAATTATTCACTTAGGTTGATTATTTAATTAAGTTAACTCTTTATTCAAGTCAACTCTTTACTCAAGTCAACTCTTTACTCAAGTCAACTCTTTACTCAAGCCAACTTTTTTAATTAAGTTGGCGATCTAATCAAATTAATTAGTCAATTAAATTTATAATTTAATTTAGGTCAATCTTTCCTTCCTTTTTTCTAACTCCCAAATTAATTTTTCCTTTTCTCATTGTTTTTAAAATCCGGAAAGACTGCTCTGAATTTTGCCGTTTTTTTCTGGACAAAATAGACCTGTTATCATCCAGGTTCCATACGTGAAATGCGTACCCATAATAAAGTAAAGTTCCTTTTCTTTTATCAGGTTCGAGAAATATTCTTCTATCTTCCTTTTTACGGCTGCCGGTTCCTGTTCATCTCTTATAATGTTTCTTACGGTTTCATTGAATTCCCAATCGAGCAGGATTATTTTATGCCTCCTGCAGGCCTCTTCTCCTTCACACCTGAAGAAAAACCTTATCTCTACAGGCATTTGGGCGGTTTTTTCCCCTTTTTCCAGAAAATCTCCTATGAGGTTAAAGTACTGCTGCCTGTCATAAGCTTCAGTGCTGTTCACCTTTATCTCAAGATCAAGGATTTCCGGCTTTACCACTCCAAGACTTGCTCCTTCGAGATTCAGCTTTTCTATAGACGTTACGAGAGGCAGGACAAGCTCTTTTATTTCTCTTTCTTTAATAGGATTTTCCAGGTTCACGTGACTGAGGACTTTCCTGCTCTCCCACCTGACATCGTGCTCAGGTTTAGTAACCGTGACCTCGAGCAGGTCATTCTTCCTGAAATCAATCAGCCTTTCCCCATACCTGAACCCTAGAGGATAGAGTCTCAGCAGTTCTCCATGTTTATTGATACCTATTACCCCTACAGCATGCCCATCCCCGTCCTTTTTGCTTTTTTCAGGGGTGGCTCTGACAAGGACTGCTATTTCTTCTTTTTCGCGTCTCAAGATAAAAACCTCTCTTGCTGTTGATCAGGTTTGAGCAGGTTTAAGCAGCTAGAAGAAGATTGAACTTGCGGGTTATTAACCGTTGGGGGAGTTACGTGAAAGTATTACTTCTTAAACTCTCCTCATCTCCAGTATAAAAAGTAACGCTATAAAACATGTATGAAAAAGAACCTTAAAAGAACATATACAAAGAAAAACAAAATTAAAAAAAACGTGGGGCTGGTGAGATTCGAACTCACGATCGACGGGTATCTCCGAACAACTGCTTATACAGTCTTCTGGTGAGCATCTATCAGTGCTCCAACGGTTCCTCATTGTCCTGCCCCGTCGGGAAAGACTCGGTAGACCCGTTGTTCATCATTTATCCGCTGGAGCCCATCGCCATACCGGGCTAGGCCACAGCCCCTTTACAAGGATACCCAAATATCCTTCTTCTTTTAAATACTTATCGGCAGGAAATGATGTTTTTGTGAAGAAATATACCTTTTTAAAAGAGGTAGACGTAAATTATCCTAAGACCTATGTTACTTATTAATTATATTATAGGACCAATTTAAGGATTCATTAAATACCCATTTATAGTTACTTTCAATTTGCCAGGAATGAACACTCCGTATATAGCTTCAGAATATTTACAAATCTTACAAGCACTTAAAGTTCTATCTTTATGTCTTACAAGTTTTGAAGTAATTAATTTTTGATTACTCTTTTCTTTTACACTTTAAGTATTCAAGATATATATGTTATAGTAATATAAAAGTATAACAATGCTTGTTTTTGGCAAAAATATCCAGTTATACGCGAGAAAATTTGCATTTTATAACTTTTAATTATGAGAAGTCTAAATTTTTTAGATAAGGCTAATTTCCTATAGATGTTCAACCTATAAAAACATAATATGAATTCTCATTCAAAAAGTAAAATGCCGATATGTTTATATTTGAGTTGCAAATCTATTTCCTAATACAAGTTCTTCATACAAGTCGTATGAGTTTGAATGAGAAAACAGTTTACTGGTTACAAGCGTGGGTCTGGAAATCTACTAACTGGTAAACGGCAGCAAAAAACTTGAACACGGTTTTTTTTCTATTGGGATCTGGAAAGTTATGGTCTCTCCTGAATTCCCTCACCCGTCTTCCAGAATGCAGGGAAAAAGGCGTATTCCTGAAAACCTGTTGACATTGAAGTACTAGTTCATAAAAATGGTACAGTGCTGTGAAATTACTGTGCACTGTTCATTGGCATGAAAGTGAACTGCTGTACAGCAAACAGAACAATGTTGAGAGGTCAGTAAAATGCAAGATGAGAAGATACTATCGATTTTTTTTGGAAAATACACCGAAAATACAATATCAAAGTTTTGTTCCGGAGAGCAGTGAGTATGATTCACAAAAACATAGTCTGTCCGGTTTGTGGAGCTGCCTGCGACGATATCCAGATTGAAATCAAAGACGGAAAGCTTGAAGCGAAAAACGTATGCAAGATGGGAATTTCCAGGTTTAAGGAGATTACAAGTCCCAGACGATTTAAACAGCCCCTTCTAAAGTTCAGAGGAAAATTAAGACCGGTTTCCTGGGACGGAGCCCTTCAAATAGCTGCGGACATTCTAACATCTGCGAAGCGCCCCCTTATTTACATAGGCAGTGAAACTTCCTGTGAAGCATATGAAGTTGGGCTCATGATCGGAGAATATCTTGGTGCAATTGTTGATACAGTCGGTAATGGGGCCATAGTGATGGGAACTCAGGAAGCCGGAAAAGTCGGTGCTACTGAAGGGCAGAAGAAAAACATGGGAGATCTCATGGTTTACTGGGGAACAAACCCACTTGAATCCATGCCCAGGCAGATGTCCAGATATGGAGTTTTCCCCAGAGGTTACTGGACAAAGCGCGGGCGTTTTGACAGGACAATCCTTACTGTAGACCCAAGAAAAACACTAACTGCTAAAGCTTCTGACCTGCATGTGCAGCTTAAACCGGACTCAGACTATGAGCTAATAAGTGCACTATTGACACTTTTACACGGAAGAATTCCCCATCATTCAGTAGAGGAAATTACAGGAGTTTCCATTCATGTTATGGAAGAGATGCTTGATTTGATGAAGAACTGCAACTTTGGGACTATCTCAGTAGGGGTTGGACTGTCTTCATCTCCTGGGAAGTACAGGAATATCGAAATTGCTATGAACCTTGTAAAAGAGCTGAACAAACATTCTAAATTTACTCTTGGAATTATCCGCAGTCACTGCAACGCTGCAGGCTTTAGCCAGGTTGCTTCCTACATGTATGGTTATCCTTTCGGGCTTGACTTCATGCGAGGACACCCACGTTATAACCCTGGAGAATTTACAACCGTAGATTTGCTTCGAGAAAAGGACATAGATGCAGCTTTTGTAATATGTGCCGATCTTTTGAGTCAGATCCCGCCTGACTGTGCAGCTTACCTTGAAGAAATTCCTTTGATCTGCCTGGATACAATTCCCTGTCCAACTACGTCTCTCTCAGATATTGTACTTCCTGGAGTCATTGACGCTATGGAGTGCGATGGGACTTTCTACAGGCTTGACGATGTGCCTGTTTATTTTGAACCGTTCCTTGATTCTCCGTTTAAATTCACCCAAAGTAACGAAGACACCTTAAAACAGCTTTTTGAAAAAATAAAAGAGAAAAAAAATCAGGATAGTATTTTTCAGGACAGTATTTTCCCGTTTACATACATTGATGATCTTAAAACTCAAAATTGCTCTTCGAGACCTAATATTTCGAGTGATCAATTAAGTTTTTGATAATGAAAATAATTCTAAAAATCACTGGTTTCGGGAGTAAAATTAGTTTGGAGATTAGCTCTATATAAATTAATTTTCCTGATATAAAATAAAGGAGAAATTTGATGATAACGAGTTACAAAGACAAAAACCCGAAAATCTCAATGACAGTTTTCGTTGCAGAGTCTGCTGATATCATCGGAGATGTAGAAATTGGGGATTCTTCAAGTATATGGTTTAATGCTACGCTTCGAGGAGACCAGAATAAAATAAAAATCGGAAACCGGACAAGTATCCAGGATAATGTGGTAATTCATGTAGATTCTACTAATGAGGTCCAAATCGGGGATAATGTCACTATAGGACACGGTGCCGTACTCCATGGTTGCAGAATCGAAAATAATGTGATTATAGGAATGAACTCTACAGTATTGAACGGGGCTGAGATAGGGAAAAATTCCATTGTCGGTGCAAATGCACTGGTTCCTGAAGGAAAAAAATTTCCTGAAAGAAGCCTGATTATTGGAGTTCCGGGGAAAGTAAAAAGAGAACTCGAAGAAGTAGAAATCGAGGCTATACTAAGAAATGCTGAAGAATATGTAGAACTTACAAAGGAGTACAGGGAAAAGAGTAAAGTTACCATTTAAGTTAATAGCTTTTCTTTAAGCTTATAACTTAAATATTCGCTTTTTTTAGGCTTATAAATTAAAAATCAACGCCCAGGGCGGTGCTACTGCCTTTTCAGATCTTTTCTCTCTGGTCTGACAGGCCATTTTATTTTTTGTCAATCTTTATGGGTACCCTGGAGGCTGAAACCCTGGTTCTTGCGCATTCTTACACTCCTTTCGGGATTCCTGCTAATAAGAGGTTGTAGCTGAGACATGGCCCTCGTCTGCCTGGCGAAGCCTATCTGCCGTTAACACCTATGCGCTTTTATTCAATTGTAAGAAATTGTTTTCCATTATTTTCTTTGTCGTGGAGAAATTTATTTTGCTGAGAATTTTTTCGGGAAATTTCCTTGAAATTCTAGAGAAATTTTCCAGAAATTTTCCCGGGAAATTATTCTGAAATTTGCCTGAAAAACTGGTGTAAATTTTCTCCCCCTCTAGGCTATTAGTAGATAGTAGCTTTTTGTCGCCAATTTTTGGAGACAACTTTTTTTTCGGTTCTACTGCTGCTGGTTTTCATCTTTTCAAATATTTTCGTATCGCTGTCACAGAAGTATAATTTTGCTAAGAAAATACTATGTTTTTGTATGATTGGGTTAATTTACTATGAAAAGATTAAGCAAATTTTGCTTAATTTTCTTTTCATGGGGTCTGTTATTGAATTTTTATTATTTACTTTGAAAATATAAAATTGAAAACAGTATGATAAGGTTCAGCGTAAACATTAAGCAAATTTTGCTTAAAGCCTTTTTTGGGGATTTTGCTATCGAATTCTTGTTATATACAAGCCGATCCCAAAACTCAAAAGTAGTTTCCATAATTTCAAATTATGAATGATTAATTAAGTTTCTTGCCATGAAAATATAATTAAGAAATTTTGTGATTATTTCCCTAAATTGTTTATACATTTACATGCTTATTCTGAGATTTTTGCAACGGGATCAGACCATAATATGGGTTACAATTATTACATGACGTTGTCACTTAATTATTAAGTTTTGTGTACTTTCTGTATTAATTTAATACGTGTGATCCGATGAGAATTTTGTGCTATTGATGTCTCAAAAAATATCCAAGATGGATAAATAATTATATATATCCCTAACGCAAATTTCTGCTTGCTCTTAAATTAGAGCTTACGAGCCTGAGATGCAGAATCAAATGCAGTAGATGCAGACTGTTCAATTTTGCCTTTTGAATAGTTAAGGGTTTAGTGCTATCATTTCCTTAGCTCAGTTGCGCAAGCTCTTTAATAACTTGGCACACCTAGATACGACTAGTATCACTACAAAAATATTGTGTCGTATAGTAGGATAGGGAGGTAATTTATGGCAGCAGAATTGTCCGTTTTAGAAAGTAGTAGTAAAAATAAAGGAAGAAAGAGTCCGCTATCTAATGAATTTAAAGTTGCGACCGAAATCTATCATTGCGAAATAAAAGGCGAATCAATTTGGTATAATAAATTAGTTTCCGACTTGGAAACGGAAATGGCCAAAAATACCGTTTCCAAAGCTCTAGACACCTTATTCGATTGGGGAATTATTGAATTTGAATATGGCGAAACTCAACGTGGGAGACCAGGAAAACTTTTGAGAATTTCAGATGAATCCAAGCATGTTATTTCAGAACTATATTTTAAATACTGGCAGGAAAAAAAATAAGACTTATGTAAAGTTGCCTGTTTTTCAGGCAACTTCGTGTTTTGTCATTTTTGCTAAGGCCCATGTCGGGTCTCATATTAATCTAGCAATAAGGTTTTTTGTAGCGTCTCTTTTTGCTTCAAACCACATAGTAGATATTTTATTCTCCACTCAAATAAAGAGACTTTTTATTATTTTCTGGCTTTTGAGTGATTGCAGTCAATTGCTAGCGGAATTAATGATAAATCTTGGTGATCCCAGAAGATATTAAAAAGTCTCCAAATAAACGATCTCATTGTCATTAGAAGGTGAGGTCTTTACTAACCTATTTTTGCCTACTATACTAGAACTTATAAAAAACAGCGAAAAAAAGTTAAATTTAAATTTTTCTTTATAGATGTACTGGTATTGTTGCATCGAAATAATATAATTTTTAATATATGCTTTCTTAACCTATATAGGTTGCAAGACTAGTTCCTATACATTAAACCTATCCATCGAGGTTCTCAAATTAGAATTTTGATTTAAAAACTTATTTTCTTTTTTACTATTTGTGGACGCATCTATTTTTCTTATATTGGTTGCTAATAAGATAGTTTAGAACTGGTTGGAGATAAGAATACACGTAGGAGATCTTCATAAAAACAATTGTCAAATTAAATCTGGATTTTTTAGAGCTAATTTGATAGCCTCATACACCAAAAGTTGAATTTTTTCGAAAAATTCAAATATAGGCAAATTTATTGTTGTGTTCTATATCAAATATTTGTTAGGGTGTTGTTATTGTGGCAACGATCGAATACAGATATCCAACGGTAAACTATGAATATCTACCTCCGGAATTTCCCGATATTATGCAGATTCAATATCTAGCTGAAAAATTTTTGCAGTTTATTCCGAGAGGAATTCCTGATTATCCTTCACATGGTGTGGATCATTCTCTAAATATTATAAAACATGTCGATTCTATGATCAAAAATTGGTATGTGGATCTGTCTTCAGAGGAAATTTACTTGTTATATTGTGCTGCTTGGTTACATGATATTGGAAATATTATTGAAAGGAAAAATCATAATGAATTTTCTGCTTGCATAATAAATGAGAGTCTTATTATTGAAAGCTTACTAGGAAGAGAGATGCAGAATCAACTAGCGTGGATAGCAAAAGCCCATTCTTCGTCATGTAACATATGTGAGGTACCGATTCAAGTTGGTAATGTACGGTTACGTTTCATTTCCTCACTTTTTAGAATATTAGATGCATGTGAAATAATTAATACAAAATGTCCAGAAGCAGTATACAATGTTATAGAGAAAGTACTAAATCAAACAAGTAAAACATATTGGGAATCACATAAGTCTATATTGAGTATAGAATTTAGAAGTGCTGAAATTATTTATTATGTAACAGATAGAGATAAAAGCGATTTGCTAATAAACCATCTTGGTGAAGAAATGGAATCTGTAAAGGATATAATCTGTTTTAATGGTGTGGATTTTCCTGAGATAACAGTTATAGAGACAACGCCCTTCAAAAATAAGGTCGTTGTGCCAAAGTCTAGAAATAAAAACTCCACTTTTTAAAATGTATAATATTTGCATATTATACATTTAAGAATTTTGAAAGCTTCTCTTTATATTAAGGTATATATTTTTTTGCTTTAACTGCTTCTCCAAATTTTCTTTTTATTTCTGAAAATACAGCTTCAACAATAACTCTATCTTCGATTCAACAACTGATTTTATATTAATATATAGAATACTTAGGTGATTTACTAAATATGGACTTCAGAACCTAAGTTTGACAGTACCC
>DUGT01000129.1:0-3649 GCA_013331275.1 Methanosarcina sp.
CTTATCAAAAATCTCTTGATTTGTCATCCCATTATCACTTCTTTTTACTTTTTACGTTTGGCCGGTCAGGAACTAGTTATTCACTTGCCGGATAACGGAAGCTCATTACCTCTTAATTTGATATAAATCTTTTCCTCACGTGCTGGGATTATATATATTTTGTGTCATAAAATGCGCGATTGATTAAAATTTATATAAGTATTTTTCGATTGAATTTTTTTGAAAATCCTGCCAGAAAAATTAACAGCAAATATGAAAAATGTTAGATTAATTGCACCTTCACACAAAAAGAAAGAAAAAACAACGCATTATTCCGTAAAAACCAAAAATAATAACTAAAGGCCGCTTTCACAATTTTATCTTAGAATTCTTTCAGCCGAGATTGACCCAATTGTCACAAAAAGGAAAAATATTTCGAAAGAATTGAAATATTTTTCCAATTCCCAAAAATAAACGCAATTATGTCTGTTATATAATCTATCTAAAGCAGACACTTTAATGAAGATTTCCATCCTCATTAAGAATCTTCAGGAGCTCGATAATCGAATACGAAGCTCGGGTAATTCCCATGCTGCGTTTGTCGGTGTCCGTGCCTGCTACATATAGATTCCGAACAGGGGTTCGAATGTCTGCGAATTTCCCGTTAATGGTAACTGCGGCTTTTTCTGGAACCGTTATCTGTTCGTGCTGCATATCGATATATTTCTCAATGTTTGGATGGGCACGGAAAATCGTATCGTAGGCTTTTTTTGTCTCCTCTTCTTCGCTTTTATTTTCGTCGACCACGAAAGAAAAGCCTATAAGCTGCTTGTTCTTTGGAGCAAGCGAAGGATCATAGTTACTTATAGGAGTTGCCCAGTAGGCAAAATCCTTGAACCAGATCTCTGAGCCCGTATAATTAAAATCGGGAAACTCTTTTTCAAGTCCAAGCCAGATTGTCAGGCTTTTGCTGTGGACTATATCTTCCAGATTTGCCTTATATTCCTGAGGGAGATCCGTTATAAGCCTGGGAAGCTCGGTTGCAAAGCCTGTGTAGACAACAAGGTCAGAGTTATATATTTCATCGGCTTCCACGCCTGAAATCTTTCCGTCCTGTACAAGGATGGATTTAACCTCACATCCCGTTTTGATCTCAACAGTTTCGGGAAGTGAGTAAAGAATAGCGTTGAGCAGGGCTTTTAAGCCTTTTCTGGGATAACCCTGAGAATAGTTTACATCGTTTGTTGCGAGTCTTTCAAGAGAGGTAAAAGGCTGGGTAACCCTAGTCATCCTGGCCTGAAGGGAAGCATGGAGATGATACGGAAGGACTGAAGCAAGGATAGACTCTGTAGACTGGGACTTTTTGGGCTCCAGTCTTCCGATCATTGCATCAAACTGTTCCTGGGTAATGCTGTCTCTGACAAAACTGCTTCCTGACAGAACCCGTTGGGCAGAGGTTTCCTTCATTGACTTGCCTGAAAGGAAAGCTGATATCGTGTCCACAAAATCATAGGTATCCTTTGAAAGGCTTTTTGGCAGAAAATCATATACTGACTGTTCGGACAGATCTATTCCAAATGAAGAGAGGGTAAAAGCTTTTGTAAGAGTCTGGGAAAGTAGTAATCTGTCCTTTCTTGGAAGCACATCAAAAGTCACGAAATCTTTGAGGTTGGAAGGGACTTTGATAAGAGTATTTTCAGTCCGAACGTAGTAATGCCCATACTCCTCAAACACAGGCAAAAAATCAAAGTAATTATCCATCAACCTCTTCAGAGGTCCTTCAATCAGATGAGTAATTGCGTGTGCTCCTGTATCTACCTGATAACCATCTACCATGTAGCTGTTGCAGTTCCCGCCCAGATTCTGTCTTTTTTCAAGAACAAGGACCTTTTTCCCATGCTTTGAAAGCGTAAGCGCTGCAAGAAGCCCGCTTATACCCGCCCCAACGACAATTACATCATATCTTTTCATACCCTAAACTACCTCAGTTTTTTCCAGCGAATTAAGTTACAGTTAAATGCAATTATTCACCTTATTCTTTCAACTCACAAATTAAAAGCATATTGTCAGAGTTCTACATTAGTGGAAGGGCTAAATAAAATATCTGAAAATTATAATAAATTACTTTAGATCCAGGATGTTATTAAAATCATACTGTACGATTATGATTTATACTCTTTATATTCGAGCCCTGGCTTACATTGTAGAGTAACATAGAGAAAAAAATAGTATTTATAATTAACAGTCAATTGGTAAAAAATGATCAGATTAAACTTTCTTGAGGTAGAATCCTTCATAATATTGTGAAGTATAAGTTTGGAGAGAAAACAACGAATGAGATTATGATGCTTATAAGCTAGAACATTTTCAAACTTTCTGTGAAAAAATAAGGTAAATTGATTCCACTCTGCTTGAAGTTTCAAGATACGACAACACACTGATTGCAATCCTAATTATGAATGCAAAACGGATAAGGTACATAATAAAGCGCATATTACAATAGTTGGAACTTATCCTATTTTCATATCTTATACAAAAGGAGTTGCTGGTGACTCCAAAACTTATTAATCACGTTGAAATTATAAAGAACACGTTTGTAATCCTTTGACCAAACAAACTGATTTATAGACTGATTTATAAGTAAGTACCGTACTTAATACCGTACTTCTTATGGTTGTTTAAACAGCAGTTTTCTTTTACTAAAAAATGCTTTTTAGAGCGATTTACTCTTCAATTGCCGTATAGAAGCACTTGCTGCACTGGATTACATAGAGAGCTCGATAATTGTTAAACAATTTTGAACCTTTTACTTAGTCTGATTTCGTGGTAGCCGCAGTTTCTACATTTAAAATACCTTATTTTCTTCTTGAGAACGTAGTTTAATACGTCAATATCTCTGTATTCTTCCATTGCATGCTCTTTCCCACACTCTTCGCAGGTGTCTTCTTTTAAATCATCCTGCCTTTTCTCTTGATGGTGGTCTATGTATTGAGGTTCAACTTTTATATCCTCATGTCCGCAGTTTTTACAGTGCCAGTACTGTATCAGGGTTTTTGTATAGGTATCAATTTTGCTTTCTTCTTTTACGAGTGGAGCCTGAAATTCCTCAAAAACTAGGTGCTTCCCGCATTTCTCGCAGTATGAATCCGCACAATAGTTCGTTATTGCCCTGTAATAACCAAACATATAAAGGAAAATAACTTCTGACACAATTGTTAGGAATCTCCCGGCTGATAAAAGAAAGCTTTCGGATTTTACAGAAAAATGAGCAGAGACAAACATTAAAAATAGGAATACCAGTACTGAAAGAAGAAGGAGTTTTGAGAATAATCTGGCTCTTTTTTGAATTTTTTTTACTCCAAGCTTATTTGCCAGATTAACAGCTTCTTCCCTGCTCTCAGGGCTATATCTTGGATTCAGTTTCTGAGTCATTTCCACGATGTCATTTTCAGGATCTATTTTGTAGCGGATGCCTTTGTAAAAAGCCTGATATGAACCTGATGGAAACCTTATTCGTTTGTCTTTTGCCAATTGACCAGCGGCCCGTTTCTGATTATATTAGCTGTTATTCGTGAGTAATTTTATATCACAAAGCATGATAAATGTTTTTCCAGCAGAGTTGTTCCTCTGCAGCTTGAGTTCTGCAGGTCTTTTCAAAAAACTGCTTGCC
>DUGT01000129.1:3872-4331 GCA_013331275.1 Methanosarcina sp.
TGATCAACCGGCTCAACGGTTGCAGCCCAACGATTGCGCTCAAAAAGGCTGAGCTATAATTAGGATACTGAGCAACGTTCAAGAAGGGCAGGCTTTTTATAAATTAGTATTACTTTTTTCAAACGGATCGGTTTGAAGGACCTTGACAGTTAGATTGTCAGCTGTGATCGTGTTTAAAAATTAACAGATTTTATATCCTGAGTTTCTCTTCAAGCTCACAGGAAATCGAATTTATCAAAGACTTATTTCATAATTACAACACACTATATCCTTTCTGTTCCGTTCGGCCCTACTAAAAGTGACTTAGAAAACCCATTTTAGAGCTAATTTAGAAACCCTAGCAGCAAATAACTTATGGTTTTCTTGGGGGCAATTTCTAAATAAATTTATAAACTTTAATTATATATATCATGAGGTAAAGTAGGATGTGGGCATCTGGGAAGGTCATAAGAGACCTTT
>DUGT01000129.1:4440-4620 GCA_013331275.1 Methanosarcina sp.
TGGGAAGGTCATAAGAGACCTTTCAACTGTTTTTAATAACCCCCCAACACCCCCACTCCCCAATAACCGGATGCCCAATTTCCCTATTATCAATTTTCTAATTCTGTTTCTGGAACACAGCCAAAGTTTTGCTTCGGTAACATGTGATTGATTTCGGTTCAAGCCTTTCAAAAAACTGCT
>DUGT01000129.1:4816-9235 GCA_013331275.1 Methanosarcina sp.
TGATAAACCGGCGCAACGGTTTCAGCGCAACGGTTTCGGTCCAACGGTTGTGGCTCAAAACTTGAACTTAAGCGAATTTGAGATATCAAAAGTTAAACGATTTCAAAAACAGAGATCAAGGTTATTTGCAAGGAATGACGAAAGTTATTATAAAAAATTAATGAAGCCAAGGTCCGGATTTGAACCAGGACTGAATCGCTCTGCTGGCGATTGCGTAACCGCTCCGCCACCTTGGCAATCTGAACAATCTGTAGAACTTAATACAGCATATTAAATATATAAATTTTTAGGTTACCAGGTATTATCACAAATTGTAAGATTTTTCTCAAAGTAGTTTTAAAAAGTAATTTCAACATTTTGTTATAAGTAAAAAATCCACTGACTCCTATCTTTAAAAATCTTTCTTTTTGCTTTCTTCTTTTTAGATCGGTCCAGCATTGTATGTTCCAAAAATAAACGTTTAATGTTCCTTTTGAAAACAAACTGCACAATTTACTGTCTTTTGTATTTAAAACTCTTTCTTATTTAAAACTCTTTCTTCTTTTTTTGCTTTTTCGGACTCTTCCGAACGTTATTAGGTGGAAAAACAGATTATTCATGTCAGTTACTATTTCTGGGCAAAAATAGTAACTTTACTTTTAGATAGCAGCTCGCTTTAGATTGGTAAGTTAGCTGATCCAAAGTAACGTCACTAGCCGTCCTAAAGGAGATTGTTACGCACGCATTGAGGGTTTTCTTTATATAAATTGGAGAAGTTTCTTTAGTGTTCTTGTTTTTAAATAAGTAAAAATTAACCAATTCCTTTCTGTGAAAAACCTTTTACTTTTTTGTTCTTTTAGGACTGGCATGGCCTTTGCTAGGTGAAAAACAAGTTTTAGACGAGGAATATGGTTTTTGTGGATTTTAATACGTTATTTATTCTTATTACATTTGGACCTAAAAAACTCCTTCCCTTTTGGAAAATTCTGAAATTTCCTACGGAACCTACAACATCAGTAAGACTTCCCTTCGTAGAGCCTCGACTGAGGAAGTTTTTCCATAGTTTCTATGTCTACATAAAGGATATTTCCCTCCGAAAATCCGTTTCTAGTAATGTCTTGTGCTAATTATAGGATTATCTACAGTTTCTTGATATTTTACAAATTGTATAAACTCAAAACCAGCTAATTTTGTAACAAATCCAAGATTTTCAATTGTTGTCCAGCACTAATAACTCTAAAGGAGCGTCGATAAGTTTTTAATATCAACCATCTGGGTTCTCCACGCGTTTTTAAAAGAATTTAATTTATGTAACAGTTCTCTTTTGGTCTTGGTATGGAAGCAGAAGAAGGTTACATTAGTGTTTTTAAAGGAACTTGTTATAATGCTACATTTCCACAATATTTATTTATACTTATTTAAGTAATAATAGGTGATGCGGTTTTACTTTTTGGATAAATTTTTATTTTAAGCCGTAACTGCAAACCAAAAGAAGGAGCCTTTTTATGGGAGCTTTTAAAGGACTTGTTTATGTAAAACATGGAAGGGTCGGAAGCAAATCTGAAGGTCCGGATTACTATCTGCAGACCTGTGACGATGAGCATCTGCTGAAATATTCGGACAGGTGTTTATGGAAACCGGATTACTACCTTGAGTTTTTCTGCCGCAAGTTTGTTGAAATTAATGGCGAGTTTGATAAGGAAGCAAATACAATATATGTAAAAGATATAAGCGAAATCTGTGTGGGGCTTATCCCTCAAAATCAAGAGCTGTTGACAAAGAAAATATGAATATACTAATTTCTTAATTTTTTTCATTTCTATTCTAATTTTTTTAAGAGTTGATCCCAAAGCTCAAAATTACTTCTCTGAATCCTATATTTAGAATAATCAATCACGTTTCTGATCATGAAAACAATCCTGAAAATTCTTGATGGTTAAGAACTAAATGGCTCTTGGGATAGGCTCAATGAGTAAATTTGAAGTTGAAGTAAAACAGAAGGCTCATGCATTCGAGATTCAGCTGCACAAAAGAAATTAAAAAACGAAATAATCTGGGATAGTACAAAAATGAATACGTTGAAAATTTAATTTTAGTTATGGAAGCACCTTTGTTTCTTGAGTTTTATAATATACGTACATTCCATATACATATGACGATCTATGGTTGATCTTACAGACCTAATAATTGAAACCTCAAGGAAGAATCTAGATAATGCTGAGAAAAGATTTAGGGAATTAGATAGCAAAGCAATTGCTATAATCACCGTCACCGGTATTTTGATTAGTTTTCTTCTAGGATCAAATAAATTTACAAATTCACTTGGTATAACAGCTAAACTACTTTTTCTGTTAACTGCACTTTCCTTTCTAGCTTCAATATACTACGGCGTAAAAACTATCCGCGTTAGATACATTCATTTTTATCCAACTGATTACTTTATCGAGAATTTCAAGCAGAGTGAGAGTACCGACGATAAAATAAGAATAGCTACTGTCATCGAAAAATACTCTGAAACTGAATTGGAACTCTTCAACATATGTAGAGAGAAGGGAAAAGATCTTGAGAAATCTATCTATGCTCTCGGGTTAAGTGTTTCCTTTTTAATACTTTATTTATTAATTTCTACTTTCGGTTTATCTGTCGTAATTTCTATTAGTCCTTAATTTAGATTGTTCGTCTCTCCATGAGCTTATCCCAAACCCATAATTTTTATTTCCACGTCAATAAAAATTTCAGAAAAAATTTTATTTATCGAAAAACTCTATTGATCAGTCTGAACTTGAATTCATAGTACTCAATTATGAGTTTTGGGACAAGCTCGATTTGAATATTCTATTCATGCACCATGTAGAAGACTGTCAAAATTCTTTGTCTCGAGGATTCATGGGTTGAGATGGGTATTCAGGTTGAGGTGGATATGTAAGTTCAGGTTGAGGTGGATAACGCTTAGTATCTTTCCTTGAGTGAATATACTGGAAAATATCAGTTTTTGTCTTTTCCTTTTCTTTCTTCTTTTCTTGCTCTTTCTTCTTTTCCTCCTCTTTCTTCTTTTCCTCCTCTTTCTTCTTTTCTTGCTCTTTCTTCTTTTCCTCTTCCTGTTTTGGCGGATATGAATTCGAACTTAAGTAATTAAATGGTATCTTATACGGTAGTAACGTATATTTTAGTGAATTAGATTCTTCATATGGGCATTCCAGAGGTTCATTTAAAAGACACTCTATATTTTTAGTAGATACATTCAGTACGACAGACTTTACATTCTCATGAGGTACTTTTATTTCTCCATCACAGTCTGGGCATAATGTTGTCAAAGCTCCTTCCGTAACTCTCACCTTAATACCCAAAGAAAATTCTACGTCTGACATTTTGCCCCCCAAAATTGCATTTTATTTATAGTATATAGCTAAGTCCCAAATATGTGTTCACATTGTAAGTATCTCGCTTAACTCCCCCATAATCCCTACCAGTTCCTCACCAAATAACTCATAAGCCTTAAACGCCCCTCCTTTCCTGTTAAAAGGTACATTCTCAAAGTCTTCAACCTCGATATCCAGCGAGGACGCAATATGATCCTTAATCATTCTGAGCCACTCTTTCTGTTCTTCTGAAAAGGTTCTGCCCGAAGCTTCCTGAGCTGATAGCCATTTTTCAAACCTTGATTCAACTGTATCCGGGAAAGGTTCGAGAATATCAGATTCTCCGAGTTCGAAGCGGAGGACGGGGACTATGTTGGCAAGGAGTTTTCCCGAAGTTGCCTATTTAACTTTTGACCGGTCGAGGGCTTCGTAGGCTTGCCAGAGTTTTTCCGGGGTCAGGTAGTAGGGAGACTTTTCTATGGATTCGGCAAGCTGTTTAATTGCGCGATAGGTGAGGTGCTTTTTTCCGTAATTTCGGTTTTTATTCTGTAGACGTCATAACCTACGTTTACGTCGTCTGCAACTGCTCTTTCATGCGAATATTCCATGACAAGGTCTTATTAAAAAAACCTAGTGTTTGATTTGATGGCGTTGCAGTCAACCCAATGATAAAGGCATCGAAATACTCAAGCACCTGCCTCCAGAGGTGATAGATTGATTGATGGCATTCATCGGTTACAATGAAATCGAAATACTCAATAGGGATGTCAGGGTTGTAATCGATTGTTCTTTCCTTTTTTGCCTCTTCTGATTCCTTTCCCGCTTCTTTCCCTGAAAATCTGTCCAGCGATCAAAAGCCGATTCTTCCTCAAATTCCGGATCTAGTTCTTTTTCTCCTTTGAGCATTGAATACAGGCGTTGAATCGTAGTGATGCATACTTTGCAAACAGGATCCAAGCTGTTTGATTTCAGGTGCTGTACGTTGTATACTTTTGTAAACAACCGCCCATCCAGGAATTGGATAGCTATCAAACTCCCGCAACGTTTGCTCTCCAAGGTTATTTCTGTCAACCAGAAAGAG
>DUGT01000018.1:0-200 GCA_013331275.1 Methanosarcina sp.
CTATTGAAAACAATTTTATCGAAAATAATTCTCCTTTTGCTGCTTACTCTATGCCTGGTGTCTTTAGCCAGTGCAAAATACTCATTGGAAGGAGCTAAGACAGATATAACTGTTAATGCCAGCGGGGTAGTCCATGTTGAAGAATCGATTTCATACGCATTTGATGGTGATTATGCTGATATTCATAGAGAACTCAAAGC
>DUGT01000018.1:329-602 GCA_013331275.1 Methanosarcina sp.
GATATTCATAGAGAACTCAAAGCGTTGCCTGGAGAATCTATTCGAAATGTAAGGGGACGCTGTTCGGACAAAGCATGTAAACTCAAAGTTGAACCGATTTCAGAAGGGTACAGACTAATAGGCAAGCTTCCAGATTCCACTCCGGAAAAACTGACACTTTTTATTTCTTACGATTATTATGGTGCAGTTAAAGTTCACAAGGATGTCTCCGAATTAAGTTATAAGCTGTGGGGAGGCGAATGGGAGAAACCTCTTAAGAGCTTTAAAGGGAAT
>DUGT01000018.1:707-8098 GCA_013331275.1 Methanosarcina sp.
ATTCCCTTTAAAGCTCTTAAGAGCTTTAAAGGGAATGTTATTCTTCCGGTGAAAAACGAAAGTGAAATACGATACTGGACTCATCCGGTTGCTTATACACAGGAAGCGAATATGGAAAATAATGTCATTAGTTTAAGGACAGGAAAAATACCATCTACTCAATGGTATGAAATCAGAGTGGTTTTTCCAAGGATTGCATCCTCAGGTTTCGGTTCTGTCAAAGTAGATGAGGTTAGAGGACTTGAAAAAATAGTAGCTACTGAAAATATATACCAACAGAAAAATTCGATCTTAAATAGCCTTTATAGGAAGACTTTTCTGTTTGCACTATTTGTTCTTGTATTTCCTTTACTTATATACTATAGATATGGAAGAGAACAAAAAATCACTTATGATAACGTTTCTGAAATAAAAGTGCCTGAGAATTCCAAACCTGTATTAGTAAATGCTATTGTAATGGGAAGTAAGGGTACTCCCACAATAGACGGATTTACTGCCACGATTATGGATCTTGTTAACCGCGGCTATATCTCTTTGCGAAATTTGAAACCTGAAGAGATAGGCTCAATCTATACTCCAGAATTAAACTCATCCCATAGATCAGAGTCAGACTTACCGTATAAATCGGAATCGGACTCGTCCTATACATCAGAATCCGGGTTCAGAGATTTTATGGTTGAACTTGTTAACAAAGAAATATATTCAGATGCTGAAGAAAAATTATCTGAACTGGAAGATTTTGAAAAAGATGTACTTTATCTGTTAAAAAATCATGCTCCCGAAAGAAAAATCTCCTGGAAGAAACTTGAAACGGAATTACAAAACGAAAAGAATTTCTATAAATTCCTAACTTCCTGGAATAAAAAAGTTCAAGTATACACTACATTTGATAAATATTTTCAGTTTACAGGAAATGTATATATATACTGGTTTGCCCGAACCATTCTAATAGCTTCAATTACTTATTATATTCTGATTTCAGGATTTTTCCCTTCAAAGACTTTTCCTCTGGCTTCAGAGATAAATGTACTGACCAGTTTAATCGGGATTTTCGGGTTCGTTATGATAAGGTGCTCAGGCATGTTCATAACAATATTTGGGCGCTGGACACCCGAGGGAAGTCTTTACTACAAACAATGGGATAATTTCAAAAAATATCTTACAGACCTTTCTGCTCTTAAAGAATCTCCTCCTGAATCAATAGAGACCTGGGACTCTTATCTGGTGTATGCTATATCCCTAGGAATTGCAAAAGAATTGCTTCAAAATATGTCTCTGATCGTTCCGTCAGAACAGTTAAGAGAGAGCAACTTCTATCCCATAAGTTCCAACTATAGCCGATCTAAGTATAGTTCTGGGAATGTTTCCTCTTTATCCTATTCTGGAGATATAAATCGAGAAGACGATAATACTGGTAGCAGCTAATAGCTGAAAACACAGAAACAACTGAAAACATAGAAACAACAAAACACAGAAACAACTGAAAATACAGAAACAACTGAAAACACGGAAACAACTGAAAATACAGAAACAACTGAAAACACGGAAACAAAAAAGAAAAATACTATAAAAATAACATTTCCCGGATAAAATAAAACGGTGCCGAAAAATGGACATTACTCACTTTTTAAATCAGATAAAAGCTTCCAGCCGCTATGAAAACCAGATCGTTCATAATGAAAAAATTCCTGCAAGGGAAGCTCTGTATTCTCCTCTTCCCCTTAAACAGCAGGTAAAAGCAGCTCTTTCAGGCATCGGAATCGAAGATCTGTATGTGCACCAGGCAGAAGCTATAGAAAAAATTCGGGAAGGAAAGGATATTGTACTCTGCACGACTACAGCAAGCGGAAAGTCCCTTACTTACATGGTTCCTGTTTTTGAAACTATTCTCAATGAACCTGAAGCAACTGCCCTTTATATATCTCCTTTAAATGCACTTGTAAATGACCAGTTAAAGTCTTTTCTGGAATTAGAAAAGGCACTGAAATCAGGTGCGGGTATAGCCCGTTATACAGGCGCCCTTTCAGAGGTCGAGAAAAGGAAGGTAAGAGAAAGGCAAACTAATGTGGTTTTAACAAACCCTGAAATGATTCACATGAGTTTTCTTGCCTGGCATCATCTCTGGAAGCGCTTTTTCTCAAACCTCAGGTTCATAGTCGTTGATGAAAGCCATTACTACAGGGGAGTTATAGGCAGTAACATGGCAAACCTGCTCAGGCGGCTTTTGCGCGTGGCTAAGTATTATGGAGCTTCTCCGCAGTTCATCTGCTGTTCCGCAACAATCGGCAATCCGGACGACCATACTGAAACTCTTATAGGGCGAAAAGCTTCGGTTATTGAGAACAACGGTTCTTTACAGGGCAGCCAGCAATTCGTTTTCTGGAATCCACCACTTTATCTGAATAATAAGGGTTGTACACTAAGGAGAAGCAGTTTTTCCGAAGCTTCCTCGCTTTTTTCTAAGGCTGTGCAGGCAGGCTTTCAGACACTGGCCTTTACCCGATCCAGGCAGGGAGTTGAGAGGATGTATAAGAGTTGTAAGGAGATATTGAGAAGCAGAAATCCCCCTCCTGCAATTTGCTCGTACAGGAGCGGCTATTTTGACAGGGAAAGAGAAGAAATAGAAAAGAAAATGAATTCAGGGGAACTTAGAGGGATTATTTCTACAAATGCGCTCGAACTGGGGATAGATATAGGAGGGCTTGATGCCTGTATTCTGGATGGTTACCCAGGAACGGTAATGAGTACCAGACAGCAGGCAGGCAGGGCAGGCAGGAGTGGAAAAGAAAGTCTTGTTATCCTTGTTGCAGGCACAAATGCTCTTGACCAGTACTACATGAGAAATCCTGCCGATTTTTTTGCAAGAAGCAATGAAAATGCAGTGCTCAACCCCAAAAACCCGTATATCCTTGCAGGGCACCTGCTCTGTGCCGCAAAAGAGATTCCTCTGCGGATGCCCGATGAGAATTTCTTCGGTAAAGGGTATCCGAGAGTTGTGGAACTTCTGGAAGCCGAAGGCCTGCTTGCAGGTGACGATCTGAAGTACTCTACGGATCCGTTTCCGTACAAACACGTTTCACTTCGGGGAATAGATAATAATACTTACTCTCTTCTTGCTTTTGAAGGGCAAAAGCGCTTCCCTATAGAAAAAGACATTGAGGAAACACTAGCCTTCAGAGAATGCCATCCAGGGGCGGTTTATATACACAGGGGGGAATCATATTACATAAACAGGATCGACCATGAAAAAAAAGAAATCCATGCCATAAAAACGCATGATACCTATTATACGAAACCCATGATCGACTCGTCCGTGCTTGTGCAGGAAACCTATGCGGTAAAACCGCTTTTGCATGCACCGGAAGTCGAAGTCGGGCTTGGGGAAGTCGAAGTAACTGACAGAGTTATAGGGTACAGGAAAATCCAGACCCAGAGCAATGATGTAATGAGCGCTCACTCCCTTGAGATGCCTCAGGTAAGCCTTCAGACAATGGCTCTATGGCTTAAGCTTCCTGACAGGCTGCAGGAACTGGTAACAGAACACAAGCTGGATTTTGCAGGTGGGATCCATGCAATCGAACACGCGATGATTTCAATGTATCCTCTTCACCTGCTTGTGGACAGGAACGATGTAGGCGGAATTTCCACACCGTCTCATTCTGACCTCGAAGACAAAAGCGGGATATTCATTTATGACGGGCACCGAGGAGGAGTTGGGTATGCTGAAAAAGGTTACGACCTTATAGAAGAGGTACTTGACGGTACTTTAAAAGCAATTGAAAGCTGCCCATGTGAAAGCGGCTGTCCAAGCTGTATTCAGTCTCCAAAGTGCGGTAACAATAACGAACCCTTGGATAAGCATGCTGCAATTATGCTCCTGCACGAACTCCTTGGAAAAGCTCCTTATATTCCGCCTGAGAGAAAAGAAAAGCACCTCTCCGAAGTTAGAGCTTCCAGACCAGCTCCCGAAAAAAAGAGTACAGAAGATGCTCTGAGCAGAGTCAGGCGCCAGCTCAGGCGGGAAACTATAAAACAGGAAGCTCCAGCAGCGCAGGGAAAAAAAGAAAAAACCTTTATTGCCACGGACGAAAATGGAGGAATGATAGGAGTGGTCTCTGCCCCTGCTCCCGAAAAAGCTGCCGCAAAAACTTTTCACCAAAAATTCCTAGGAAAAAAAGAACCCACAAGAGAGAAACCTCTTGAAATCTGTATTAGAGACCTTGGAGCAGGTAATGATTATAACTTTTGGCTCTGGATTGAAGTTTCAGAAACCAAAGAAAGCGAAACTGATAACGAAAAAAATGAAAAAAAGATTGTTAAGAAATTAATTCTCAGGAAAGTAAACTGAAAAAAAAGGAAGTAGATGATTATTTTTATACTGAAATAATGGAAAACGCCAGAAATTGAAGGCGAAAGGGTAATAGGACCTTATCAATTGAATTTGACAAGACAAAACCTTTCAACAAACTCTTTCGCCACATTCAAGCAAATTCTGTAGCCAATTATATTTTCGTCTCTATTTATTTTCCAGATAATCAGTTCTCTTTTAAAGATGGTCATTATTTTTTGAAGACTGTGATGTACTCAGGTATGAGTTTAGTGCTACTACCATTTCCATTCATCACTATAAGGCTTATATCATATTTTCCGGGTTCAGTAAATGTATGAGTTGCATTCAAAGCATGTTTTGAATTAATACCGTCTCCAAAGTCCCAGAGCCAGGAAGTTGGCCCACCTGTGCTATTGTCGGTAAACAACACTTTTAACGGGACTGTTCCAGAAGTAGGCGATGCAAAAAAATCTGCAACAGGTGGTTTTGGACTCTGTCCTTCCTCTGAAATAATGCACATGTAGATATCGGAATTTCCATTGCGCCAATCTTCCCATACTATCCTGTTGCCGTAGATATTGAGACTCCATACTGATCCACTGTTAGTGACCTGAATCTCCTTAGAAGTAGTAAGGTCATACATGTAGATATCGGATCCATTGTCACTGTGACCATCCAACCATACAATCTTATCTCCATAGATAGCAGGCTCTGAAGATAATGACTCATTGGTGGATATTTGGTTTTCTTTAGAAGTGAAAATGTCGTACATGTAGGTGTTTGGATATCTGTTACGAGAATCTACCCACGCTATTATATCACCGTAGATAGCAGAATTTCCTGCTGATCCCCTGGTAGTTATCCGAGTTTCCTTGGAAGTTGAGTCATACATGTATATGTCGGCGTTTCCACTGCGGCTATCCTGCCACACAATTCTGTTACCATAGATAGCTGGGCCCCAAGCGGTCCCATTTGTGGTTATTTGAGTTTCCTTATTAGTGGAGAGATCGTACATGTAGATATCATAAAAGTTCGAGAAGTTTTTATTGCTATCATTCTGGTGATCTTCCCAGACGATTCTATTATCGTAAATTTTAGGATTCGAGGCTGATTCTCTAGTAGTGATCTGAGTTTCCTTTTTAGTAGAAAGATTATACATGTAGATACCTTCATTCCCATGGCGAAGGTCGGTCCATATAATTCTGTCTCTATAAATATCAGGAGAAAACTCATATGATTCTCTGGTGGTTATCTGGGTTTCATTAGAAGTAGAGAGATCATACATATAGATATCAGAGTTTCCATTGCGCTCATCCTTCCAGACAATTGTGTCCCCATAGATAGCGGGCTGCATCTGATTTGATTTGTTTGTGGTAATCTGATATTCAGTGAGGATAAGTTGCCCATCTACACGCTGTACAGGAGATACTGTTATTGTGGATAACTTTGAGAAAGTTCCTTTTGAATTGACTACGGTAAGGTTAACAATATAAGTTCCCGGAAAAGTATAGATATAAACGGCAGTTTTGTTTGTAGAATCGGTAACTCCATCATTGTTGAAGTCCCATACTCTTTTTGCTGCGTTTTGCGAAAGATCGGTAAAGAGGACAGAAAGAGGAGCCTGACCGCTAGTAATATTGGCACTGAAATTGGGTATAGGAAGACTCTTAGCCCCCTGCGCAATAATCTCCTGAGTTTTTGATGCTGTACCTTTTGCGTTGCTTACTGTCAGATTAACAGTATAATTTCCTAGGGCTTCATACTCATAAACCGGATCTTTTTCCGTAGACTCTGATCTCCCGTTATTGTCAAAGTCCCAGTTCCACAAAAGTGCATATTGTGAAAAGTCTATGAACTGGATTGAAAGTGGAGCAAGCCCTTGTGTGGTATTAGTGGTGAAATTTGCAACGGGTGAATTCTGCGTTCTGGATATAGATGTGAGAGGAAGGAAATCAAAATCGTTTCCATTGACATTATAGGGTGAGTCGCAAATCCAATCTCCATCTGAATCCGTGCATATCTGGGAAAAGCCAGTTCCATTAGGGTTTGCCCAATAATTGCCACCCAGGTATGGGCCTCCTACAATATTAATACCTGAAGCATGAGAAGTGTTCCAGGTACATCCGCTATTGTTTCCCAACATTATGTTTATAGTGTTATTAAAATAATTATTACAAATTCGTTCACCACTTTTCTGGTCTGGAATGGAGATCCCACATTCTATACTGGAGGTTATTATATTGTTTAATATTTCAACTCCATAAGAGGTATCTATACTAATTCCTACACTGCAACTTAATATTTTATTATTATAAACTCCAGTTCCACTTGACTGATCAATATCTATCCCGTGGAAACAGTTCATAATCGTATTATTTCTAATATCTATGCCACGATCATATGTATCGACTCCAGTAGAGCAATTTAAAATCATGTTGTCGGATACAATATCACTTCCACCACAACAAGCAAAACTTATACCTATACCGTTTAAGATTTTATTTTTAGATATTAAATTGCGTGATGACCATGCTGACAGACTAATGTAACCTCTCTCAATAGTATTACCTGTCAAATTATTCCAACTACTTCCTTCACCCAAAGAAATAGAATCGTTGAAGAGAAAGTTTCCTGAAATTGTATTATTATAAGCCTTAATAAGGCAAACCCCAACATGATTTTCAAATAAAGTATTGCCTGTAATTCTGCAGTTGCTAACATTCTCAAGGCAAATTCCAGCTAAATACTTAACATAATCTTCTCCGTAAGTCATATATTCTCCCTCAGTCCCTGTTATATTGAAACCACTGAGAGTTACATTGTTGGCTTTTATAAGAAAAACGCTTTTATTTTCCTCTGGAGACTTTACCAGTACCTCAGAATTTTTTGACTCCGACCTAATAGTCAACGAGGTAACGTTAACAATTATATTTTCGTTATAAGTCCCAGGCATGACGATAACTGTGTCTCCTGAAGACGAATTATTTACTGCTTCCTGGATCGATCGGAAATCTGCACCTGAATCATTATTATCTACTATAATTTCCCTGGCGGATGCAGG
>DUGT01000139.1:0-5295 GCA_013331275.1 Methanosarcina sp.
TGGGAAAGGACAAAAGGACGCTTTCTCACACGGATCTGCCAGAGCGCTCTTGAAGCCAGGATAGGATCAAATCGGGACATGGAACTCTCTTATATATTTTTTTGTGGAAGACTGCTTATTATTCATTATCTCTTCTATTATAACCTTTTTTTGGAGAACTAGTTTGTAACATATTTTTCGGCTCCATCTAGCTTACTGACTTATGAGCCGAAGTTCGTGGATAATTTGTTAAACCGTTTAATACCTGGAGAGTGATCGATATGATATTAAAATAAGCTAAGTCAAAGTTATGTGCCAGGAATCGTGTGAAAATTCCTTGTAAATAAATAGAAATTGAGTTAACTGCTAATTTACTCATAACTAATTTTAAGTAGATCCAATAGTTACCGGATTTAAAACGTTTCCAGGATTCCTGTATGTTATTGCTCTAACTAAAAAACATATTCCTATAACCGGCATCACAAAGAGCCAATAGAATGCCTGAAAAGCGACAACAGCATCAAAAGTCGGCCCTCCTCTTGAAAGTGCATGTGAAAGTCCACTGAGCGTGAAGAAAAGGAGTAATATCGAAAGCATACTCGCTACAGATGAAACTGCAAGATATGCATTCATCGAGTCAGGATGTCTATCCATAGATAAGAAGACCAGTGCCGAGAATGGGGACAGTAATGCCATAAATAGCATCACGAGTGTTTCTGCGATGCCGATGTGGTCACTAAGAAGTTCTCTACCACTAAAAATAACCCAAAAATTTACGATAACCAGTATAAATAGAGAGATGCTTAACGGGACTGCCAGATACCATCTGGGTAGTACTTTTCTTGCTTCCACCAAAAAAAGAACGGAACCCAAAAATGAAATAATGCTCATTAAATTTATAAAATCAATAAAAGACAGATTTAATGTTGTTATCAATGAGTAGCTTATATAGCTTATTAACATTAGAGCCCAGTACATCATAAAGATAGCAGACATCAATGCCAGTGCGATTTTTATCCTCATTAAATCATCACCATAAATTTCCACAACAAATGTTTTCAAATTTCATATGTCTTGCACCACACTGGCAATTGCAGATTTAATTATAGTAGGACTTACGCGGTCAAACTGAGAAATTAACAGTACTGAACCTTGATATAACTAATTTTGAGTAGACTCATCAGTTACCGAGGTTAAGACGTTTCCAGGATTTTTGTACGTTATCGCTCTAACTAAAAAACATACTCCTATAATTGGCATCACAATAACCCAATAAACATGTGGAAAAAAAAGAAGTGGTTCATAAGAGTACCATTTTAAAATTTCCTGGAGTATGAGGAAAAGGGAAAACATCGAAAAAATACTCGCTACACATGAAATTGCAAGGTATACGTTCATCGAGTCGGGATGTCCATTCAAAGACAGGAAGACTAGTCCAGAGAATGGAGACAGTAAAGCCGTAAGTATTATCCAATATATTTCTGCAGTGCTTGTAGGGTCACTAAAAGGAAATTTTTCAACATCAAAATAAATCCAAAAGTTTACGATAACCAGTGCAAATAAAGAAACACATAAAGGAACTGCCAGATACCATCTGGGTAGTACTTTTCTTTCTTCCACTAAAAAAAGAACGGAACTCAAAAACGAAATAATGCTCAGCAACTCTATAACTAAAATAGGTCTACGAATTAATTGTAATGGACTTGAAAGAAATATATAACCTAATAAAATTGCAATCCAGACCATCATAAAGATAGCAGACATCAATGCCAGTGCGATTTTTATCCTCATCAAATCATCACCGTAAAATATGAAGTGGTGAAAATCATAGCCTCTTACTCCTCTATACAGGTTGAAAGTAATTTTCAAGTTGGAAAGTGACCACGCTAATGAGGCAAGCACGAAATTTAAGATGATTTTCCACTATAAGTGTTTTCAAATTTCATATGTCTTGCACCACATTGGCAATTGCAGATTTAATTATATTAGGACTTACGCAGTCAAACCAAGAAATTAACAGTACTAAACCTTTGACATAACTAATTTTGAGTAGACCCAATAGTTACCGGATTTAAAACGTTTCCATGATTCCTGTACGTTATTGCACTAAGTAAAAAACATATTCCTATAATCGGCATCCCAAAAGCCAATAAATTCCCACAAAAACTAAAGACTCGCTAGTAGCCGACATATACTTTAGTATATCGCCGAGGAAAAGAATTGTAATAAAACTCAACACACATGAAATTGCAAGCGAAAGAATATTTATTCCATATGAAACTGAAGCGTATGCGTTCATTGAGTCAGAATGCCTAAGCAAGGATAAGAAGACAAGTGCCGAGAACAGGGGCAGTAACATCATAAATGCTATCATGAGCTTTTCTGCGCTGCTGATAGGGTCTTTGAGAAATTCTTTGCCGCTAGAAATAATCAAAAAGTTTACAATAACCAGTACAGCTAGAGAAATACATAACGGAACTGACAGATACCATCTGGGCAGTACTTTTCTTGCTTCCAACAAAAAAAGCACGGAACCTAAAAAAGAAATAATGCTCAGTAACTCTATAAAATCAGGGGAAGGACGAAGTACATAACCCACAAATGGGAGCCAGAACATCAGAAAGACAGTGGATATCAACGCCAATGCAATTTTTATCCTCATTAAATCATCGCCATAAAATATAAAAATTGGGTGAAAATTGTTCACCCTATCAGGTCATAGAATTCGGTTATTGATCCTTCGTCTCCTGCTGCACTATCTACAACCCTCAGCCGCCAGTTGTGCACATTCTGGAGGCCTTGCACGTGTACTGTAAGCTGGAGGTTACTTCCTCCCTGATGGTCCCATATCTTCTGTTCTAAGTACGTGGATGATGATGGGTCCCACCGGCCTATCCATACTTCGAGATCTCCTTATTTGATCAAGATTTACAATTTTTTAAATTACTGATTTTAAAAAATCTTCTTAAGTCTATGTGAAATTTACATAGACTTTAAACAGTTTGCTTTAAGATTATAAATTATTTTCTACTGATAAGTTAAATTTAGCCATTGTTAAAAATAATGAATCAGTTTCAAAATCCCAGCTTATCGTGAATATACCTAAGTAACTTCTTATTTGCTTCTTTAGATACTGGATTTTGGAAAAACCAGTCTATTTATTACAGAACATTACAGAAAACAACCTAATAATTATTAATTGTTCAGAATAAAAATGAGTTTTGGTAATGAGTTTTGGCACCTTCCCTCAATAACCCTATTATTCTTTTAGTCTCATTATATTCTGTTTTTTAAATCAAACAAAAGGGATATTATACTGTAGTACAGAGAACCAAGTAGAAAAGATAAATATTTTTTAGAAAATAAAGAATTTTAAGAAGTAATAAAGAATTCTACAGTAAAATCAGCTATTCTACGTTATTAAACTACTGCTAAAGTTTCTATTGAAAAAAAGAATGCTCGCCGTAGGGCGAGCTGTAGGTATCAAAAAGTTTTATTGAGTTTATCCGAAGAGAGCACCGAGGCCGGCCATTCCGTCTTCTTCGGCGTGGTCTTCTTCCTCTTCCTTCTCTTCTTCAGCAGGAGCTTCTTCTGCTGCTGGAGCGGCTGCGGCTGCTGGAGCGGCTGCGGCTGCTGGAGCGGCGAATGCGGCCTTTGCAATTGCTTCTTCTATGTCCACGCCTTCAAGGGCTGCGACAAGGGCCTTTACTCTAGCGTCGTTAACTTCGATACCTGCTGCCTGAAGAACGGCAGTGATTGCGTCTTCGGTAATTGCTTTACCAGCGTTGTGCAATAAGAGAGCTGCATATATATATTCCATCGTTAATCACCTAAATTTTAATTATCGTAATTTATTTATCCGAAAAGAGCACCGAGACCGGCCATTCCGTCTTCTTCGGAGCGGTCTTCTTCCTCTTCTTCTTTCTCTTCTTCCTTTACTTCTTCTTTCTTCTCGGGCACTTTGGCTGCTGCGGCTGCTGCGCTTGCAGCTGCTCCGAGAACTTCCCTCAGTTGGTCATCCACAGCATTTGCATCTTTGTCTGCGGCTTCGGATGCAACGGATGTCATCTGGACATGAGCTTTTGCCAGTAGGGCGTCCATGACTCCGGAATCAAACACGACAGCATTGACACCAAGGTTCTTTGACTCTGCAAAGGCTTTTGCCAGCAGGGTGCCGATTGTTGCGCTTGTCGGGTATGCAGTGTTGACAGCGAGGTTGAAAGCGTTCTGAGCTGCTTTGGTAATGTCAGAGAAGTACTGGCTTTCATCAATTGCAAGGAGTTCCGGCTCGTAAATCGTCCCATTGTCATAGGCGGCTCTTAAGTCCAGCCCTACAATGAGAGGGTATATTTCCAGCTTTGCAAGCATGGTTGCGAGCTTCTGAGGGACTGCCTCACCTGCTTTACAGACAACCTTAGTTTCCTTTACTGCAACTTTTCCTGCGTCTATTGAAGCTGGAATTCCTGCACTCTGGAGTTCTCCGAGAATCGGACCAGGTGGGAAACTGGTAGGTCCTTTCTGAACAATAATGTCCTCTGGAGCTATTGCGCCTCCTTTAATAGGAGAAGGAGTTTTTGTCTGTTCTAGCACTTTGTAAAGTTTGAAGGGACTTTCATTAGTAAATACCAGAGCAGTCTGCTTGTCAAGGTATTTATTCATCTCGGGAATGCTTTCTCCGAGCTGGTTTAAAGCCCGCTCAGTAAGGGTGTTCCTTGAAACCTTGAGCACTGCAACATCTTTAAGATCCCTGCGAATTTTCTGGATCTTGGTCGCAAGAATACCTTCGATTCCGACCATCCCGAAAACCTTATGGGACTGAATGAGCTCTATTATATGTTCGATCTCATTCTTTTTCCACTCTGGGACGTGCTCCGTGTGATGTTTCTCCTCTGCCATTTACACCACCCTTTCGGATTTTCCCATAGTCGTCGTGACATAGACTGTTCTCAGGTTGTGCTTGCCTTTGTCCAGTACGCGTTCCAGCCTGGACACTATAGTCTCAATGTTTTCGGCAAGGTCATCGGGATTCATATTCCTTCGGCCAACAGGCACATGGAAAGTGAGCTTGTCTTTTGACCTCAGTCTGACCGCATTTTGCTTACTCTGGATAAGTTCGCCTATGTCTTTGTTAGGTAAAAGCGGAATAGGCATTTTCCCTCTGGGTCCGAGAACAATACCCAGGTTCTTACCAATTATCGGCATAAACTGGGTTTCTGCGATAAAAAGGTCACATTCATTTGCAAGAGTCCTGGCTTGGTTTTTATCAGCCGCCAGTTCGTCGAGCTCAACGTCAGAAATAACATACGCAGCACCGGC